>JAPPHF010000035.1 GCA_028821115.1 Deltaproteobacteria bacterium
GGGCCCCCCGAGCTTTTCAAATTTAACACCGCGCCCGTCTTAAAATTACGCTATTTTTTTTGTGCGAATTAACCGGACAGGACACTAACCTTCAAGAGTTTTTCCGCGACCAGGAGTTCCATGAAGATCACCATGCTGCCCGACACGCTCATCGATCGCATCGCCGCCGGCGAGGTGGTGGAGCGGCCGGCGTCGGTGGTCAAGGAACTGTTGGACAACGCCCTCGATGCCGGCGCAAGCGAGATTGCGGTCCTGGTGGAGGGCAACGGCACCTCCCTCATCAGGGTCAGCGACGACGGCGAGGGCGTGGCCCGGGAGGACGTTCCCCTCGCCTTCGAGCGGCATTCCACCAGCAAGATTCGCAGCGAGGCGGATCTGGCAGGGATCGCCACCATGGGCTTCCGTGGCGAGGCGCTGCCCAGCATCGCCTCGGTGGCGGCCGTGGAGATGGTGTCGCGTCCGGCTTCCCAGGAGATCGGGTGCCGTTACCGCGTGGAGAACGGCCGGAAGGGAAGTCCCGCGGCCGCGGGCTGTCCGCCGGGGACCACCGTCGAGGTACGGGACTTGTTCTACCATGTCCCGGCCAGGTTCAAGTTCATGAAGTCGCCCCGCACCGAGATCAAGTACGTGAGCGACGTCGTGAACCGCGTGGCGCTGGCGCATCCGTCAGTGCACTTCCGGCTCCATCACGGCGGCAAGAGGCTCGCGGACTATGCCGCCGCCCCACGGTTGCGGGACCGCGTGCGGCAGGTCTTCGGCGACGCCGGCAGCGACCTCGTGCCTTTCTCGATGACCCGGGAACATCTCCGGTGCCACGGTTTCACGAGCCAGGCGCCGAAGTCCTTTGGCAACTCCCGCTACATGGTCACGTTCGTCAACCACCGTTTCGTGCGCGACAAGCTGCTGACCCACGCCTTGCTGAAGGCATACGACACGCTGCTCATGAAGGGGCGTTTCCCCGCCACCATCCTCTACCTGGAGTTGCCCCACAGCTACGTCGACGTGAACGTCCACCCGGCCAAGACCGAGGTACGGTTCCGGCGCCAGTCAGAGCTCTACGAGACGGTTCTGGGCGCGGTGCGCGGCGGCCTGCAGAGCGCTGCCCGGGAGGGCGCCGCGGCGCCGCCGGCCATGCCGCATGAGTCTTGGGAAGCGTCCGGCCCGGCAGGCGTTCGCGAGCCCGCCGCCGAATACCGACCGGTTCTCCAGGACCTGCCCCTGACTTCCGGCCGCGACCTGCCGGGTGCCGCGGGACGGGCGTTCCCGGCGGCGGAAGCCGCGGCGCCGGCGGAGAAGGGGGCCTTCTCGTCGCTGACCGTGGTCGGCCAGGTTCTGGGCTGCTACATCCTCTGTCACGGGGAGCCCGGCATGGTGCTCATCGACCAGCACGCAGCGCACGAGCGCATCGCCTTTCAGCGCATGCGCGCCGACCTCGAGCAAGGCCGCATCGAGAGGCAGGAGTTGCTGATGCCGCAGATCCTCGAGTTGCCGGTCACCGAGGCGATGGTCCTGGAGGAGCAGCTCGGCGCGCTGGAAAAGGCGGGGTTCACCCTGGAGCCCTTTGGCCGGAACACGTTTTCCCTGCGGGCGGTGCCGGCCCTCCTCGCCCAGGGCGACTACCGCGATGCCGTGCGCGCCATGATCAGCGAGTTCGCCGAAACGGGCCGGTCCGCCGAGCTGCAGCACGGCTACCAGGAACGCCTCATGACCATCGCCTGCCACAGCGTCATCCGCGCCAATCGGACGCTGGAGAAGGAGGAGATGGAGGCGCTTCTCCGGCAACTCGACGATACCGAGTTCGCCACCCAATGCCCCCACGGCCGGCCGGTGATGGTGCGGTTCAGCCGCAGCCAGCTTGAGCACATGTTCCGGCGCGCCTGACGTGTCACGTCCCGTAACCTGTGTCACGTCCCGTAACCCGTGTCACGTCCCGTAACACCAGTGAACGCCAAACCCGGTATCATCCTGATCGTGGGCCCCACTGGGGTCGGCAAGACCGACGTGGCGCTGGCCCTTGCGGGCCGGCTCGACGCCGAGATCGTCAGCGCCGACTCGATGCAGGTGTACCGCTACATGGATATCGGCACGGCCAAGCCGACGCCGGCCCAGCGGCGGCAATGTCCGCACCACCTGCTGGACGTGGTGGACCCGGACGAAGACTTCAATGTCGCGCTGTTCAGGGAAACGGCCCTGAAGGCCGTCGAGGACGTGTGGTCCCGGGGTCGCAACGTGCTGGTGGCCGGCGGCACCGGACTGTACGTGAAGGCCCTGACCCGGGGCCTGTTCGCCGGTCCGCCGCGGGATGCGGCGCTGCGGGCCGAGCTTGCGCGGGTGATTTCCGAACACGGAGTCGGACATCTTTTCGACCGGCTGAAGCGGGTGGATCCGGAGGCGGCGGAGCGGATTCACCCTCGGGACCGGGTGCGTATCGTTCGGGCCCTGGAGGTGTTTGAGGGCACGGGAAGGGCCTTGAGCCAATGGCAGCGCGAGCACGGGTTCGGCGACCAGCCCTTCGACGTGCTGGGGGTGGGGCTGGAGCGGCCGCGCCGCGAGCTGTATGAGCTGATCGATCGTCGTTGCGAGCGGATGATGGCCGAGGGGTTGCTGGACGAGGCCGGGAGCCTCCTCGACCGGGGCTACGCGCCGGGTCTGCGCAGCATGCAGGGCGTCGGTTATCGGCAGGCGATCCAGTGCCTCACGGGCCGTCTGAGCCGGCCGGAGGCGCTGTCGTCGATGCAGCAGGCCACACGCCGTCTGGCCAAGCGCCAGCTCACGTGGTTCCGGGCCCAACCGACTCTCCACTGGCTGCACCCGGATCGGGTCGACGACGCCATCGCAGAGCTGTGCCGCCGCTTTCTGGCGTCCGGTCCCGGGAGTGTAGTGTCAAACCAAAGCCAAAATGTCCCCTTTTGACAAAGCAGAGATGTCCCCTTT
>JAPPHF010000032.1 GCA_028821115.1 Deltaproteobacteria bacterium
GTCGTTTGTTTTATATATTCTGTACTGTAAACCAACGACTGCTTTTTATCACACATTCCCTATGGTTTTCGGGTTGGGGCGCCGGGGGGGCCCCCCTACCGGATCCGACGTGGAAGCTTGCACTGACCCTTCGGGTGGTTCGGGTAGGGGCGATCCGCGGTCGCCCCCAGGTGGGGTTGCAGACATTGCGGACGGCGATCCCAAGTGATTAATTGAGCCAACAGGGAACGGCAGGGAGGTACAAATGCAGACCAACGGTTACGATCGCAAGGCCGATGACCTCGGCAATGTCGTGGCGCTGGAGCACGTCAACGTCACCATCCCCGATCAGGCCACGGCGGTGACCTTCTACGTCCTCGGGCTCGGGTTGACCCGGGACCCGTACATGAACGTGGGCCTCAACAACATGTGGGTCAATGTCGGCGGCCAGCAGTTCCACTTGCCCACCCGCGGCGTGCAGAAGATTCACGGACACATCGGCCTGGTCTTCCCCGATATAGAGCCCCTGAAGAAGCGTCTCGGAACGGTGGCGCCCGACCTCAAGGGGACCCGCTTCAAGTGGCGCGACGCCGGCGACCACGTGGCGGTCACGGGCCCTTGGGGCAACCGCTTCCGCTGCCATGCCGCCGGGCCGGAGTTCGGCGACATGACCATCGGCATGCCCTACGTGGAGTTCCTGACCCCGCCGGGCACCGCCCGGGCCATCGGCAACTTCTACCGCACCGTCCTGCAGGCTCCCGCGACTCACCGCGCCGGCAGCGCGACCGTCAAGGTGGGACGCAACCAGTGCCTGATCTTCACCGAGACCGACAAGAGGATACCCCGCTACGACGGACACCACATCGCCATCTACATCGCCAACTTCTCCCGCGCCCACCAGTTCCTGTTGCGCCGGGACCTGATCCAGGAAGAGAGCAACGCGCACCAGTATCGCTTCAAGGACATCGTCGATCCCGGCACGGGCGAGAAGGTGTTCGCTTTGGAGCACGAGGTGCGCAGCCTCTACCACCCGATGCTCAACCGGACCATGGTCAACCGCAACGCCGGGCAGACCCAGCGGGGCTACGTTCCAGGGCGTGACGTCTACTATCCTTGACGACTCTCCTTGAACAGGGTCTCCAGATTGGCGAGCGCCGCCGACATGTCGACGCCGGGCGCGTCCACCACCGCCGCCAAGGGATCCCCAAGCTTTGCAAAGCGCTTGACGGCCGTCTTCAACGTATAACGGCTGGGATCCAATCTGGCCGTGACCTCGGACCAGCGTAGCGGGCAGGACACCGGGGCGCCGGGCAGGGGGCGCACGGAGAAGGGCGCGGCGATGGTCCTTCCGTAGCCGTTCTGGCCGAAATCGATGTAGACCTTGCCTTCCCGCGCGTGGAGCGGCCGTGCCACCGTGGCGATGTCCGGCGCGCGCTCCTCTGCCGCCAGCGCCAGCAGGCGCGCGAAGGCGCGGCACTGCTCGTAGAGGTAGCGCCGGCCCATGGGCAGCAGGACGTGCAGTCCCGTAGCGCCCGAGGTCTTGACGTAGCCGGTCAGTTCCAGTTCTGCCAGCAGACTCTTGAGGGTTCGCGCCACCCGCACGACGTGGGCGAAGGGAGCCCCCTTGGGGTCCAGGTCCAGCACCAGCCAGTCGGGCCGCTCCAGGGAATCGAGGCGGCTGCCCCAGATATGCAGCGGAATGGTGCCCAGGTTCGCCACGTAGCGCAGGCTCTCGGCGTCGTTGACGATGAAGTAGTCGATGTCGCGCTCGGCGTCCTTGGAGTAGATCCGGCGCGTGGCCACCCAGTCCGGAACGTAATCGGGAGCGTCTTTCTGGAAGAAGGACTTGCCGTGGACGCCGTCCGGGAACCGCGTAAGCACCAGCGGGCGGTCCCGGAGGTAGCGGAGCAGCAGCGGCGCCACGGCCTCGTAGTAGTCGAGGAGGTCGCTCTTGGTGTAGCCGTCGTCCGGCCAGAACACCTTGTCGGGGTTGGTCACGGTGAAGCCGGAGCGTTCTCCGCGGCGTGGCGCCGGCGTCACCTCCTCGGGTTCCTCCCGCCGGCACTCTTCCGGCGCCTTGTCGTCGCGCAGCCCCAGGAACGACGGGTGCCGCAGCCCGCCGTCGTCGGTCCATCCAGTGAACTCGACTTCGCAGACGAGCCGGGGCTCCACCCAGCAATGGCCGGCGCCCGCGGGCGACCCCTTGGCGAAGGGGGAGTCTTCCCGCGCCAGCGGCAGGAGCCGCTCGTGGACGGCGCGGAGGGTTTCGTGGTCGAAACCCGTGCCCACCTTGGAGACGTAGATCAGCTCGCCGTCGCGGTAGAGTCCCAGGTGGAGCGCCCCGAGAAAGGGCCGCGAGCCTCCGGGCCGGGTGTAGCCGCCGACGACGAACTCCTGATGCCCCCGGCACTTGAACTTCAACCAATCGCGGGTGCGCCCGGCCGCGTAACCGCTGTCCGCGCGCTTGCCGATGACTCCCTCAAGGTGGTTCTCCCACGCCGCATGATGGAAGGCCTCGCCCCGTTCGGAAACGTGTTCACAGTACTCGACCACGCCCCGGTGGGGAAGGAAACGGGCGAGGCATTCCTTTCGTTGCACCAAGGGGAGGGCGCGCAGATCCCGCCCCCCGGCCTCGATGCAGTCGAAGAAGAACCCGCGGACCGGCACCGTGCTTGCGGTGCGCTCGATATCGAAGCGTTCCGTCAAGTGCATCCGCCGCTGGAGCCGCTGGAAGCTCGGCCGGCCGGCCTCGTCCATGGCCACGATTTCGCCGTCGATGAGAAACCGCTCCGGCGCGGTCTTGCTCAGCGCGTGGACGATCTCCGGATACCGCCCGGTGATGTCGTCGCCCTTGCGGCCCAGGAGGGTGACGGCTTCGCCCTGCCGCCGGGCGAGGACGCGGATGCCGTCGTACTTGACCTCGAAGATCCAGGCGGGATGAGAGAAGGGGGCGCCGCCGGGTGACGCCAGCATAGGGCTCGGCTTGCGCTGCGACGAGGCCGCCGTTGGCGCCTTGAGCCGCTTCAGAGCCTTGTCCAGCACGGCCGTCCGCGCAGCCGGGCCGCCACGTTCCGACACGGTTAGGCCCGACAGGATGGAGCCGGGGAAAGCCTCCACGGGCTCGGGCTGCTCCTCGTGATCGTTCTTGCTGAACAGCAGCCACTCCTTGCCGCCGCCAGCCATGCGCACCAGCATCCAGACGCCGCGCAGCTTGTAGCCCTGTAGCTCGATCTCCAGCGTGCCCTGCTCAAGCTGCCGCAGCGGGTCGTCGGCATGCAGTAGCCGGTAGCGGCCCTGGTCCCACAGGATCACGGCGCCGGCGCCGTAGTTGTCCCTGGGGATCACGCCCTCGAAGTCCGCGTACTCGATGGGGTGGTCCTCGACATGCACGGCCAGCCGCTTCTCGTGGGAGCGGATGGACGGACCCTTGGGAACGGCCCAGCTTTTGAGGACGCCGTCCATCTCCAACCGGAGGTCATAGTGCATGGCCCGGGCGGCGTGCTGCTGCACCACGAACAGACCTCCGGCCGAGGCGATTTGGCCCCCGAACGCCTCCGGAGTGCGCTCGGGATCGCGCTTGCGCCGGTATTCATCCAGCGGCGTGGCCATGACAACCTGTTGACAACCTCATAACTTGTAGAATTCTAAAGGTATTTCGTGGTAGACTGCAACGGATCGAATCTGGAGGATCATCATGGCAGCACGCGCCGTCAGTTCCGGGACCATTTCCTTCGGGCTGGTCTCCATCCCCATCAAGCTCTACACCGCGGCATCATCGGGCGGCATCGCGTTCAACTTCCTGCACAACCGGTGCGGCTCGCGCATGAAACAGCAGCAGTTCTGCCCGGTGTGCGAGGAGGTCGTGCAGCGCTCCGACCTGGTGCGCGGCTACGAGTTCGCGAAGAACCAGTACGTCCGCTTCGAGAACGACGAGCTCAAGGCACTGGAGGAGGAGACCTCCAGGGTCATCGAGCTGGAGGAATTCGTCCCGCTGGAGAAGGTCGACCCGGTCTACTTCGAGAAGACCTACTACCTGGGCCCCGACAAGGGCGGCGACAAAGCCTACCGCCTGTTGGCGGACGCCATGACCGAATCCAACCGCGTGGGCCTGGCCAAGTACGTCATGCGCGGCAAGGAGGCGCTGGTGCTGATCCGCGCGGTCCAGGGCGGCCTCATGCTCCATACCATGTACTACGCCGACGAGGTGAGGGATTTCGACGACATCGACAGGGGCCAGACCGTCACCCTCAAGGACGGCGAGCTGGACCTGGCCGTCCGGCTCATCGACGAGCTGGTGAGCAAGGAGTTCCATCCGGAGAACTACCACGACGAGTACAAGGCCCGGGTGCTTCACCTGGTGGAGCAGAAGGTGGAAGGGAAGGAAGTGACGGCACTGGAGCCCCAGGTGCGCCAGAGCCAGGTGGTGGACCTCATGGAGGCCCTCAAGGCCAGCTTGGAGAAGCACGACGGCACTGCCAAGGCCAAACCGGCGCGGACGGCCGCGCGTACGCGCAAGGCGCGAGTCACGGGGGCCGAGGTGGTCACGGAGGTGGAAGTCACCTTCGACGAATTCCGCGCGGCGGTGGACGAGTCCGGCCTGGAGGTGGGCGCCGCCGAGCTCAAGAAGAGCTACAACGGCCTGACCTCCCTCGGCAAACGCAAGAAGCTGGCCGCCGCCGGCATCCGCGGCAAGGTCGTCAACCTGCGCAAGGACCTCGAGGTGATCCGCTCCGATCCTGAACTGTTCGGCAACGCGCCGAAGAAGCTCAAAGCCGCGCGCATCCCCCTCACCGCCCGGGACTGGGAACGATACTGAGCCGGGCGAGCAGGCCCGCCGGAGACAGTCAGCGACATGGCAGGGGACGCCACGGACAGGGCGCGCCGGGTAATGGAAGAGGCCAGGCGTTTGCTGGATGAGTGTGGCATCGAGCGCCCGCCCGTGGACTTGGTGCGCATCGCCCGCCATCTGGGCATTCGACGCATACGCGAGTTGGACGTCCGTCTGGACGGCCAGCTCGTGGAACTGGGCGACGGCGGCTACGAAGTCATCCTCAGCCGGAACGCCCCTCACACGCGGCAGCGCTTTACCCTGGCACACGAAATCGGCCACATCCTGGCGGCCTCGCCCGGCGACGAGTCCATGAGTTGCGGCGACGCCGCCACCGAGGATCTCTGCAATCGCGTTGCCGCCGAGCTGCTGATCCCCGGCCGCTTCATCGTCGATGCGACGACGGCCGGGATGGACGTGGGGACCTTCCGGCGGCTCGCCACTCGGTTCCAGTGCTCCCTCGAAGCCACGGCCTGGCGCATCCTCAACGTCGGGCAGGCCACCGGCACTCTGCTGATCTGGCGCATGCAGGACGACGGCAAGCTCGAATTGTCCGCGTCGCCGCGCACGTTCGGCTTTGATGCACCTTTCGAGAACGGCGCCGTCCTTGATGGCGCCATGCCGTTCGTGCGACAGTTGATGGGGCAGAGCGAAGGCCCGATCAGCTACGGCGGCGCCCCGGACGGGAGGGTCTACACCGGCGACTACGTCCGCCTGAACAAGGTAATGCTCATGTACCTGAGATGCGAAGGACATCCTCGAACCTCGAAGACCCGCCGCCGCTCGTCATCCGCGGCGGGCCAAGGGGAGTTGTTCTCATAGGGCAGGACACCAGCAAGGAGTCCGTCATGAACATCATGAAGGCAATGGAGACCATCGACCTCGAGGCGCTGATGGAAAAGACCGCGGCCGAGGGCAACGGACGCACCGTGGTGTGGCAGGACTCGGAGTCCATCGCCTTCCTGAGCAGCGGGCGCAAGCGCCGCATGGACTTCCACGTGGATCCCAGCGACGAGGTGACGCTGGTGCTCAAGGGAGAGCAGCGCCTTCACTGCCTCACCGGCGACGGCGAAGAGAAGGTGGTGACCATGGGGCCGGGCCAGATGACCCTGTGCCCCGGCGGCGTGCCGCACTCCCCGCGCGTCGATGAAGGCACCTGGTTCCTGGTGTTCGAGCGGGTGCGCAAGCCCGGCGAGCGGGACCGCTTCATGTGGTTTTGCGAGAACTGCGGCAAGAAGGTATACGAGGTGGACGTCACCGTGGGCAACTACAGCGACGACCCCGTGGGCCAGGTCCATCGCGAGTTCTACGGTGACGAGAAGCTCAGGACCTGCAAGGACTGCGGCAGCGTCGTTCCCGAACCGGAGTAGCGCGGACTGCGAACCGATCATGGATTTCAACGAGGCGTTGGAACGGCTGGCCGAAGGCTACGGCAAGGCCGAGAGGGGAGTGGTCACGGCGTATTTCAGCAAGCCGCGGACGCCCGAGGAGCACATCCGCTGGCTCAAGGCCCAGGCCTTCAAGGAGTATTCCGCCATCAAACCCCTGATCCATGCCCTCGACAAGCTCAACTCCCAGCTCGACCGCCAAGTGGACCGGCACGACTTCGAGGAAATCTGCCACAAGCTCGGCGACGAGATGAGCCACGCCAGGCTGATCATGGATTTCCTGGAAGAGTTGATCGGCAAGAAGCTGACGCAGAGGGATCTCACCTGGCTGCCCGAGGACCGCAAGCTCGCCGAGGTGCGGGCGCGCTACTCCCGCAGCTACGCGGGGCTGCTGCACGGCTCCGAGCGCATCACCACCAGCGAGATCCAGCGGCGCGACGAGATGCTGGAACGCGCCGCCATCACGCTGACCGAGGGCGGCGGCGGCGCGCTGTACGAGGTCTGCCGACACTTGAAGGGAAGCCGCATCAACCGCAGGATCGCATCCATCTTCGGACGCATTCATCGCGACGAGACCAAGCACAGCGACGCAAACGAGCTGGCCACGCTGGTCAGGACGCGCAAGGACTACGACCGCGCCCGGCGCATCATCGCCAGCGTCTCGTCCCAGCGCCTTCGCATGCGCAACGAGCAGTTCGGATTTCCGCTGAGCCGAAGCGAGCTCCGGGCGTTGGAACGGGAATGCACCGGGACCGCGTAGGGGCATAGGAAAAGCGGGCTGACCGACAGTCCGCATGAAGCAAGGGGAGGTTTCCGTGAGCACGGACACAATGCCGGTCATCGACATGGACTCGCACGTCGAGGAACCCAAGGAGGCATGGGACCATCTCGACCCGAAATACGCGGATCGCAAACCCTTTCCGGTGGTGGCTCAGGACTTGCCGCAGCTGGGAGGCATCAACGCCTTCTGGTACATCGACGGCACCGTCTACCCGAAGCCCGTGGGCCGGGGAAACCTCGTGTACGGCACCCCCATCGAGATGCGCTTCGCCACCCAGAAGGAATTCACCATCGGCTCGCAGACCATGACCGACATCCCCGCGCGCCTGAAGGACATGGACGCGGTGGGCATCGATGTCCAGGTGGTGTTCTCCACGCTATTCCTTCAGCCGGTGACCGACGATCTGCTGTTCGAGGCCGCGCTCATGCGCAGCTACAACACCTGGATGGCGTCGGCTTGCGCCGAACGCCCGGACCGCATGAAGTGGGGCGCCATTCTTCCCATGCGGGATCCGCGTCTGGCCCTGGACGAACTAGAGCACAGTCTCAAGCTGGGGGCCTCGGTGGCCGGCATCTACGGCACCGTGGGCGAGACCATGCTGCACGACCGGTACTACGACGAATTCTTCGGCGAGGTGGAGCGGTTGGGCGTGCCGCTGGCCATCCACGCCGGCTGGAGCCATCCGGGCATCACCCGAAGCATGGACGACGTCTCGGGCTCCCGCGCCATCGGCTTTACCCTCCCGGTGATGATGGGGTTCTACAGCTTCCTGGGCGGCGGCATCCTGGAACGGCACCCGCGCCTGCGGGTCGCGTTCATGGAGATCGGCGTGCAGTGGGTGCCCTACCTAGTGCAGCGGATCGATCACTACCACCACGCGGACGGCGCCCTGGGAATGCCGCTGCCCGTCAAGCAGCCCGTGTCCGAGACCCTCAAACAGAGCGACGTGTACTTCACCCCGGAAGCGGACGAGATCTACCTGCCCCAGGCGGCCGAGTACGTGGGAGAGGATCGCCTGCTGTTCGAAGGCGACATGCCCCACGCCGAGGCCCGGGAAGGCGCCAAGCAGGAGATCCTGGAAAGGGACGACTTGTCGGAAGAGCTCAAGTGGAAGATCCTGAGCGTCAACGGCAAGCGCTTCCTCAACCTGTGACGGATACCGCATGACCCCCGAGGCGCTGGCCGACAAGATTCTGGAGCGGCTGAAGGACGGCCCGCTCCACTTCGAGGACATACTGCTGCAGTTCCCGGAGGCGCCCTACCGGGTCGTCCTCCAGGCCTGGGGCCGCCTGCGCGAGGCGGGCGCGCTCGGGCGTGAGATCGAGACCGGGAAATATACAGCCAACGAGGATTGATTCATGGCCCAAGACTTCGACGGCAAGGTCATCATCGTCACCGGCGGCGCCCGCGGCATCGGCCAGGTGTACTCACAGGAGCTGGCCAAGGCCGGCGCCAGGGTGGTGGTGTCGGACATCCTGGACGGCGAACCCTGCGCCTCCGGGATACGCGAGGACGGCGGCGAAGCCTTCTTCGTCAAGGCCGACGTCACCAGCGAAGACAGCGTCAAGGAGTTGGCCGGGGCGGCCCACGGCCGCTACGGCCGCATCGACGGACTGGTGAACAACGCCGGGATTTTCGCCGACGTCCGCTACGCGCCGTTCGACGAGATCACCGTGGCCGAGTGGGACCAGGTCATGGACGTGAACGTCAAGGGGGTATGGCTGGCGTCGCGGGCGGTCTATCCGTACATGAAGGAGCAGGGGTCCGGCAAGATCGTCAACATCGCCTCCGGAGTCCCTTTCAAGGGCATCCCCGTCTACGTCCACTACACGGTGTCCAAGGGAGCGGTGGTGGCGCTCACCCGCGTGCTGGCGCGGGGCGCCGGCAAGGACGGCATCTGCGTCAATGCCGTGGCCCCGGGCCTCACCCGCAGCGAGAGCCTGCTGGCCGCGCGCGGCGGCCTGGTGGACGAGGACGACGTTCCGCAGATCCAGAGCCGAGCCATCCCCCGCAGCCAGTATCCCGCGGACATCGTCGGAGCGGTGATGTTCTTCCTCTCCGACGGCGCGGACTTCATCACCGGACAGACGCTGCTGGTGGACGGCGGCTCCTACATGCACTGAGATTCTTATGAGCCAAGCGGACAAACTGCCGTACCACGACATGCGCGGCCTGCTGGCGTTGCTGGAGTCGGAGGGCCAGCTCCGGCGTATCACCAAGCCGGTGGAAGCCCGCTATCTCAACACGCTGCTGGCGCAGGCCGACACCGCGCTCCTCATGGAAAACGTCGAGGGCTACTCCATGCCCGTGGTGGGCGGTCTGGTGGGTTCGCGCCAGCGGGTGGCGCTGGGGCTGGGCTGCGACCAGAGGACGCTCGGGCGCACCTTCATGGAGGCGCTGGACAATCCCATCGCGGCCGAGGTGGTGGCCGAGGGCTCGGCCCAGGAAGTAGTGAAGACCGGTGACGAGATAGACCTTACCGAGTTACCGATACCGTTCCAGCACCGGAAGGACGGCGGCCCCTACCTTTCGGCGGGCATCTCCGTGTCCAAGGACGAAGCCGGCCGCCGCAACGCGGGCTGCTACCGGCTCATGTACCGCACGCCGCAGGAGACCAGCATCGACCTGGTGTCGCCGTCGGACATGCGCTTCAGCTACGAGGCCGCCCTCAAGCGCAACGAGCCGCTGCCCCTCGCCGTCGCTTTCGGCACCGGCACGCCGGAGCTCATAGCCGCCGCCTACAAGGCGCCGCCGGGCTACGACGAGTTCGCGGTGGCGGGTGCGCTGTACGGGCGGCCGGTTCCCCTGGTGAAGTGCAAGACCGTGGACCTGGAGGTGCCCGCCGACGCCGAGCTCGTCCTGGAAGGGGAGATCTCCACCGATGGCTGGACCATCGACGAGGGGCGCTACGGCGACTTCACCGGACACCAGTGCTCGATCCGTTGGAACCCGGTGTTCAAGGTGAAGGCGGTGACCCACCGCAGGAACCCGATCCTCCACACCATCCTGATGCCGTGGGAGAACGACTGGCTGGAGGCGCCGCCGCTGGAAGCCGCGGGATGGCGCGCGCTGCGCGAGGCCAGCATCAAGACCGTGGCGGTCTACGCCACCCCCGGAAGCGCCTGCTACTGGCACCTCTACGCTTCCATCGACAAGCGCCCGGGCGAAGGCAAGAACGCCCTGATGGCGCTGATGTCGCTGCACGCCCTCAAGCTCGTGGTGGTCACCGACGGCGACGTCGAACTCACCGACCCCATGGCGGTGGAGCGCGCCATGGCTTTCCGGGTCCAGCCCGACGAGGACGTCATCATCGTCTCCGGCGCCCGCGGCAAGCACCTCGACCCCACTCTCAAGGCCTCCCGGCTCCCCAAGGGTTCGCTTCCCACCACCTCGAAGATGGGCATCGACGCGACCATCCCCGACGATATCGACCCGGCGGAGTACGAGTTGCTGGAATATCCGTTCATGGACGCGGTGAAGCTGGAAGACTACCTCTAGTGTGGTGTATGGTTTGTTGGAATTAAACAGACACCACACTAGCAAAAGCTGCCGGCTTAAAAACCGCATGTTAAGGGTGAGGAAGAAGGTGCGTCCCCAACCGGCGGCCGTGGGCCCATCGGTGGCCGAGGGGTCGGCGGTGTCCGTCGTCAGCGGCGTGTCCGTGAGGTTGAATACGCCGGCGGTGATCCGGGCGCCTTTGAACCCCAGCGGGTCGGCCCAGTCCACCGCCACGTCGTGTCCTGTCCAAGACCCGAAAGTCCCGGTGCCGGTCTGGTTCTCGAAGCTGCCGCGGTAGTTGGCGGTCCAGATGGCGCTCAGATTGCCGCGCCGCGCCAGAAACCCGACACGGACCGCGTTCCGGGCGATGACGTACCGCTCCTTTACGCCCGCGATGCGTTGGCCGGCGTCGACAACGTACCGCCAGGCTCCACGCATGCCGACAACGCCCCAGCTCGTTCTCATTCCCCCGCCGAAGCGGGTATTGATGCCCGAGATGTCGGTGTCGACGATGTTCCGATAGCCCTGGTGGATGGTGATGTCGCCGCCGTTGCGCTCGATGCAGTTCTCCTTTGCGTCTCCTTCCGCACATTCATCGAGGTTCAGCATGGCCCAGGTGGCGGTGTTCAGCCCCGACGCACCGGAGACCGAGAGATCATACCATTCCGCGGCCAGGAAGAATGGGCCCTGGCGGGCCTCGGCGCCGATGGTGAGCCTCTCGGAGTCCGAAGGATCGAGGTGGCGGTTCCCCTTGACCTCGCGCGTCACCTGCCGGACGTTCGGCGCCGCGCAGGTGCGGGGCGGAGGCCCGGAGCCCGGATCGCACAGGACCCAGGGGTGACCCTGCAAGTCCTCGGCGTAGAGATGAAACATCGAGGGCGCGGCCTCTGCGGCGCTCCAGGAGCCACGCAGCGTGACGATGCCGGTGGCGCGGTACTCGGCCCCGACGCGCCAGGATCCCAGCCCGCCCACGTCGTCGAGCTCGACGCCGCGCCCGGCGACCCTGAGATCCAGCCTGTCGGCCACCGGCAGGGATACTTCCCCGAAGGCCGCGGTGGCTTCGCGCTCGCCGGCAAAGCTGACCCCGCCGGAACCGAGCACGTTGGTCACATTGTGGGTCATGCCGTCATTGGAGCGGAAGCGCAGGAGTCGATGCGCTTCGACCCGGCCCAGTTCGACCCCTGCCGTCCATGCCGTGTCACGGCTGCCGATGGCGAAACCGGACCCCTCCAGCGCGAAGCGGCCCGAAAGGCTCTCCTGGCCGGTATCCTCTTCCTCCCGCAGGCTGCTCCTCTCGATCGCCTGCAAATGCTCCGGTGCTTGGGAAAACGGGTCCACGACATCGTAGCGCCCGGCCGCGATTTCATCCTGTATCCTGCCGGCATGGACGAAGGTGTTGCCGGACAGGAAACTGTCGAGCCGGTAGGCGTCGATGCGTGCATCGTAGCCCAGATTCTCGGTCAAGCGGCCGTCAACGCTCAGGGAGACGTCGTATTCCTCCGTGTCCGTCAACCAGTCCCGATTGCCGTGGGCCACGAAGCGGTGGCCGATGGAGAACCGGTCGTCGCTGTCGGCGATGGGTTCACCGGCCGCGGTGTTGATTGCCCGGATCAGGTCCCCGGTCGGGGTAATGGAGAACACATCCACCGACGGTGCATAGCGGAACTTGGAATCGCTCCGCGTGATATTGGCATTCAGGTGCAGTTGGGCATGGTCGCCGAGCGGATGGTCGAGGTTCAGTATCGCGCTCTTTTGCGCGTAGCTGGCCGTGTCCCACCAGATGTTGCCGTAGGCAAACCCGCAACCCTTGTCACCCGAAGTGATGCCGGGCGGGTTGCTGAGGCCGGGAACATAACCTTTCGCCGGGTCGCACTCCCCCAGCGCCACCGACCGTATTGGATCGTCGCTCCTTACAAGTTCGTTTTCGTCGTTCCGTTCCAGCGGGACGACGAAAACGGTGTTGCCGGAGACGCTGACATTCTGGGCCTGGCTGAAAGTGCCGCCCTCAACCCAGGAGGAGCGGCTGTGCCGCCGGCTGCTTCCGGGAATTTCCTGGCGGTCGAGGACATCCACCCCGAGGGTCATGCGTCCTCCCTTGCCGAACGCGCCGCCCCAGAAGACGCTGCCCTGCAAGCCGTCGCCGCCGCCCCGGCTCGGCAGCCGCGTGACCATGCGCGTCTCGAGGCCATCCAGGTCCTTCCTGAGCACGATATTGAGCGCGCCGCGCGTGGTGGCGCCGCCGATGGTGCCCAGGCTGTCGGCGCCGAGAACCTCGATGCGCTCCACCGCCGAGAGGGGCAGGGGTTCCAGATCGCTGCCGGTGCTGGAGTAAGGCCTGCCATTCACCAGGACGAGCAGCGACTGCCCCCCGGTGAGGAAGTAGCGGATGATGCCGGTGTCCAGCAGCTCCTGGAGCGTCTGGGCGCCCGAACGCTCGATGAAATCCCGGTCGTACGTGGCGACCACACGCGGCGCCGGCGCGAGCGGGCCGGCCTGCGCCGCGCCCGTCACCAGCAGCGTCAACACGGCAAGCGATGCCAGAAACGTCTTCATCGATGGTGCCTTACTCATGAATCCGTCCTCCATCCGGCCCGTTCCACGGTGCTATACCAAAGACGTTGCTGCAAGGCGAGTTGGGCGCCGCGCTCAAGAATAAAATAATCGTAAACAACACCTTCAACACGCGGTTATGGAAACCCATCCACCGGTTACTATTGAAGGTTTCGGGACGGCGCAATCAAAAAGAGGGCCACAGGGGAATTCGCCGGGAGACCGTCGCGTTGGCCTGTCCGGAGCCTTGGACTAAAGACCTGCCGCAAGGCGCCGATTCAAGAGAACGTGGACAGGAATCGGTCACGGTGTTCACCTCGCTGGAGGTGCCTGGCGGCACGCATCCTCGACAAGGTGCTGGACACCGTCTTCCCGCCCTGTTGCATGGCCTGCGAGAACTGGCTGCCGGCCGGGCCTTCAAGACGTTTCTGTGAGTCGTGCGACACAAGGATCGAGTTGGTCCGGGCGCCGCTCTGCCGGCTCTGTGGACGGCCTTACCGGCATGAATGGCAAGGCGACCATCTGTGCGGCGCCTGCCTGCTTCAGCCGCCGTCGTTCTCCTTGGCGCGGAGCTGGGCGTGCTACCCGCGCGAACCCGACCCCTCCCACCCGCTGCGGCAGGTGATCCAACGGTTCAAGTACGGAAGACAGGCGTCCTTGGGACAACCTCTGGGGCGGCTGACGGCGCAAGCCTGTCGCCCGTGGTTCCGCTCATCGGACCTCGACCTGATCATTCCCGTACCGCTGCATTCCCGGCGGCTACGCTGGCGCGGTTTCAATCAAGCCGTGCTGCTGGGCAGGGAAGTGGGCAAGGCGTGGGGGCTTCCGTTGGATCCGTTCATCCTGACCCGAAAGACGGAGACTGCGCCCCAGACCGGTCTGAGCCTGAAGGAGCGCCGGCCGAACGTTAGGGGTGCGTTCGCCGTCGCTCCACGGCGGAACGTCGAAGGGATGCGGCTGCTGCTGGTGGACGACATTTACACGTCCGGAGCCACGGCCAACGAATGCACCCGGGTTCTGCTGCGTTCGGGTGCGCGGGAAGTGCAGGTGCTTACACTGGGGCGGACGGTGTCATGAAGCAAGTTCGCCAACAACGTGGGACCCCACACCAGGGTATGCTTTGGGAGTCCGGCGAAAATGCTACCGGCGGCTCAACGTGGCCACAATGCCGTGACGCGGCTTGAGGGTGACCTTGGCAGTGGTGTCGATGGGGTGGTCGGGAACGAGGTGAACCTTGAAACGCTGGAGGATCTGCGCCAGCACCAACTGGGTTTCAAGCATGGCCATTCCGGCGCCGATGCAGGTCCGCGGTCCGGCGGCAAAGGGCAGATACGAATAGGGATGGCGGGCGTCGCCGCGACTCGGCTCGAACCGATCCGGATCGAAACGCTCGGGGTCGGCCCAGAACTCCGGGTGCCGGTGCAGCGCATAGGGTACGACGGCGACGTAGGCGTTGGCGGGCAGCAGGTACCCGTCGAATTCTTCCTGCTGCTCCGACTTTCGGGCGTAGGCCCACACCGGAGGATAGAGGCGCATGGATTCCTGCACCACCTGTTTGAGATAGGGTATCCGCGGGAGGTCGTCGGCCGTCGCCGCCGCACCGCCGAGGGTCGCCGCCAGGTTCTCGGCCAGCCGCGTCTCGACGTCGGGATGCTTGCCCAGTAAGTAAAGCGTCCACGCTAGGGCGTTGGCCGAAGTTTCATGGCCGGCCAGCATGAGCGTCACCACCTCGTCGCGCATCTGCCGCTCGTCCATTCCTTCACCGTTCTCGTCGTCGAGTGCACGGATCAGGTAGTCGAGGATGTCTTCGCCGCCGGCACCCCGGCAGCGGCGTTCTTCGATCATCCCGTACACGATACGATCGAGCCGCCGTACCGCGCGCCTCCACTTCAGGTTATGGGGTGTGGGGACCCAGGAATAAAGGGTCATCAGCGCGCGCGGCTCTAACGGGTTCAGGTTGGCCACTTCGAGAATCTCGGCTACCTCGCCGGCATGTCGCTCGATATCGCTGCCGAACAGGGTCGCACCCACGATCCCGAAGGTGAGCCGGCTCATCTCGCGATCGATCCGGACAGTACCCCCGCCGACCCGCGTCTCCCACTCGTCCATCACCGACGACGTGAGTGCGTTGATCGTCCCGTCGAAGGCGTTGATCCGGCGATTGCCGAACATGGGCTGCATTAGAGTGCGCTGGCGCACCCAGCCGGGGCCGTCGTTGGTCACAAGGCCGTTGCCCATGACCTGGGCCAGCACGCGGTAGTCGATGGTACGCTTGGAGAAGTGCCGGTAGTCCCGCGTCAGCACCGGGCGGATGAAATCGGGGTGGTTGACCACATACACGTCCTGGAATCCGCGCCAGCGCATGAAGTCTCCATACGTCTGGAGCAACCCGTGCAAAAGGACGTGTCGTTCCGCCGAAAGGTGCAGTATCTGGTGGAACCGGGACGTCGAAGGCGGGTGTCGGGGCGTCTCCGCGCACTTGTCCGTCATGACCATGAGTACACTCTACGTACGCGATGTGAATAAACCAAACCCCATCCGCGGGCACCACTTGCACTATGACGCATTTTCGATAAAAGAGGGGAAACGACCTTGCCCATGCCCGGCAGCCGCACGCCGACGCTCTTTGTCGAGAGGAAACAATTGATGGCCGAATATCCAGTGGAGCCCCTGTCCCACGCCGAGCCGGCGACCGCCCGAAAGACGTACATCAACGCCCAGGATCTGCTTGAAGACTCCTTCCGGCTCGGCATGCAGATCCTGGAAAGCGGCTTTCGGCCGAGCTTCATCGTCGCCATATGGCGGGGCGGCACGCCCGTGGGCATCGCGGTTCAGGAACTGCTGGACTACTTCGGCATCGAAACCGACCACATCGCCATCCGCACTTCCTTCTACAAAGGGATCGGACAGACGGATTCGTGCATCCGGATCCACGGCATGCAGTACATCATCGACAACGTCAATGCCGACCAGGGCCTCCTCATCGTCGATGACGTGTTCGACACGGGCCTCAGCATCGACGCGGTGCTTTCGCACCTGAAAGGCAGGTCCCGCCGCAACGCGCCGGTGGACACGCGCATCGCCACCGTCTACTACAAGCCGGGGAACAACCGCACCGGCCGCGAACCCGACTACTACGTGCACGAGACCGATCACTGGCTGGTTTTCCCACACGAATTGCACGGCCTGACCCGCGACGAAATCATCAAGCACAAGCTCGGAATCGGCTCCTTCGCGCCACGCCTGTGATCGCGGCCAGAGAGGCTTGCATCGCAAGCCGACACCATATATAGTGCGCGGGCGTTCTTTCGGACACCCTATATTGTAGCAGCAGGCGAGCTGTATTCATGGAGACCACGGACGGCGACGGCTATCTCCTCCAGGCCGAGGACATCGTCAAGCGCTTCGGCGATTTCACGGCCAACGGCAGCGTGACCCTGAGCCTCCGGGCCGGCGAGATCCACGCCCTGCTGGGCGAGAACGGCGCCGGCAAGTCCACGCTGGTCAAGATCCTCTACGGCGCGCTGCAACCCACTGCCGGCCGGCTTCGCTGGCGCGGGGAGACCATCACGGTGCCGGACCCGGGGGCGGCACGCCAACTAGGCATCGCCATGGTCTTCCAGCACTTCTCCCTTTTCGACGCGCTGACCGTGGTCGAGAACATCGCCCTGGCGGTGCCCGGGCCGTTCGACCTCCGGTCGCTGGCCGAGCGGGTGGAACGGATTTCCGCGGAATACGGCCTGCCGCTGGAACCCACCGCCCTGGTGGCCGACCTGCCGGTGGGGGTGCGGCAGCGCATCGAGGTGGTGCGCTGCCTGCTCCAGGAGCCGCGTCTCCTGATCATGGACGAGCCCACCGCGGTGCTGACGCCCCAGGAGGCACAGCAGCTCTTCGTCACGTTGAAGCGGTTGGCGGAAGAGGGCCGCGCGGTGCTCTACATCTCGCACCGGCTGGAAGAAGTGCGGGAGCTCTGTCATCGCGCCACCATCCTACGCCAGGGACGGGTGGTAGCGGAAGTGGACCCCGGGAGCGAAACCGCGGCGTCGCTGGCCCGGCTCATGGTCGGGGCGGACGTGCATTCGGTGAACGCCGAAACGCCGGGGCCGGCAGGACCCGCCACCCTCACCATCGCCGGGCTCTCTCTCGCGGCCGTCAAACCATTTGGAGTGTCGTTGCGTGACATCTCCCTGGAGGTCCGGAGCGGCGAGGTGACGGCCGTGGCGGGCGTGGCCGGCAACGGGCAGGCCGAGTTGTTCGAGGCGCTGTCCGGGGAACGGCTGGCCCCTACGCCCCAATCCATCGTCATCGCCGGACAGCCGTGCGGCACCCGGGACATCACCGAACGCCGGCGCCTGGGCGCCGCCTTCGTGCCCGAGGAGCGCCTCGGTCACAGCGCCGTGCCCGGCTTCCGGTTGTCCGAGAACGTGCTTTTGACCCGCCATGCCTCCGGCGACGACCTGGTGAACACCGGCTTCATCAACGGGAGCCGCACCAGGGCCTTGGCGGCGCGGGTCGCCAAGCGCTTCGACGTACGCTTCAGCCGCCGGGACCAGGAGGCCGGCGCCCTGTCTGGCGGCAACCTCCAGAAGTTCGTCGTGGGCCGCGAGCTGGACCGAAACCCCCGGGTGCTGGTCATCAACCAACCCACCTGGGGAGTGGACGCGGGCGCGGCCGCGCTCATCCGACAGGCGCTGGTGGACCGGGCGCGGGACGGCGCGGCGGTGCTGGTCATCAGCCAGGACCTCGACGAGATCTTCCAGATCGCCGACCGCATCGCGGTGATCTCCCGTGGCGCCTTGTCGGACACCTTTCCCGCCGACGCCATCGACCGGGAACGGGTCGGCATGCTGATGGCCGGCGCCCTCGAAACCGACGGGACGCCGCAACAGGACGTATGGGCGTGAGGCTGGTGCTGGAAAAGCGCCCGGAGCGCAGCCGGGCCATGCAGGTCGCATCTCCGCTGCTGGCCGTGGCGCTCACGGTGCTCTTCGGCAGCATCCTCTTCGCCGCCCGGGGCTTCGACCCGCTGCACGCCAACTACGTCTACTTCATCGGCCCCTTGACCACCCTGTGGTCGGTGGAAGAGCTCATCGTCAAGGCCACCCCGCTGGTTCTCATCGGGGCGGGCCTGGCCATCTGCTTCCGCGCGGACCTCTGGAACATCGGCGCGGAAGGGCAGCTCATCGCCGGCGCCCTGGCCGGCGCCTCCATCCCCATCCTGGCGCCCCACTGGGACTCGGCGCTGGCCATCCCGGCGATGCTGCTCCTGGGCATGCTCGGCGGCATGGCCTGGGCGGCGGTGCCGGCGCTCCTGCGGAACCGCTTCGGCGCCAACGAGATCCTCACCAGCCTGATGCTGGTCTACGTGGCCCAGTACCTGCTCGATTGGCTCGTACGCGGCCCGTGGCGCGATCCCCAGGGCTTCAACTTCCCCAAGTCCATCGGCTTCAACGACTGGCATCTGCTGACCACCTTCGGCGACGGCCGGGTCCATCTCGGGGCGGTCTTCGCGGTCATCGCGGTGATTGTGCTGGCCGTTTTCATGTCGCGCACCCTCTTGGGCTTCGAGATAAAGGTGAGAGGGGAGGCGCCCCGCGCCGGCGGCTTCGGAGGCTTCTCGCAGGCCGGGACCACATGGCTCTGCTTCGGGATTTCCGGCGCCCTGGCCGGACTGGCCGGCATCTGCGAGGTGGCCGGCCCGGTGGGGCAGCTCCAGCCCACGATATCGCCGGGCTACGGCTTCACCGCGATCATCGTGGCGTTCCTCGGACGGCTGAATCCGCTGGGGGCGCTGCTGGGGGGACTGGTCCTGGCCATCTGCTATCTCGGCGGCGAGGCCGCGCAGGTGGAGCTTTCCATCTCCGAGAAGACCGCCCAGGTTTTTCAGGGCATGCTGCTGTTCTTCATCCTGACCTGCGACACGCTGATCCGTTGCCGGGTGCGACTGGAATGGGCAACGCGAAACCCGTCGCGCCAACGCCAGTTCATCGGGCTCGAGGGCGGCGCCTCACGTACCGCGGACGCGGGTGGAGCGGCGCAATGAGCGCGCTGGAAGCGGTCCTGCTCACCATCATCACGGCATCGACGCCGCTGCTGCTGGCCGCGGTGGGGGAGCTTGTGACGGAACGTTCGGGCGTTCTCAACCTGGGGGTCGAGGGCATGATGATCATGGGCGCGGTGACCGGCTTCGCCGCCGCCTACACCACCGGGTCGGCGGCCGTGGGCGTGATGGCGGCCATCGGCACGGGCATCGCCATGGCGCTGCTGTTCGCCTTTCTGACCCAGACGCTGGCCGCCAACCAGATGGCCACGGGGCTCGCGCTGACACTGTTCGGCATCGGGCTCTCCGGCCTCGTCGGCAAGCCCTTCACCGGCCTTCCGGGCGTCAAGCTCGGAGCCGTCCACGTTCCGGGGCTGAGCGGCCTGCCGCTGGTGGGGCCGGTGCTGTTCGGCCAGGACCTCCTGGTGTATGCCTCTGTCGCCATCACCGTGTTCGTGGCATGGATGTTCTCCCGGACCCGCCTCGGGCTGGTCATCCGCGCCGTCGGCACCAACCACCATTCGGCCCACGCTCTGGGCTACGACGTGGCCGCGGTGCGCTACGGCTGCATCGCTTTCGGCGGAGCGTGCGCGGGACTGGCGGGAGGCTACCTGTCCCTCGTGTACACGCCGCAATGGATCGAGAACATGACCGCCGGCCGCGGCTGGATCGCGCTGGCACTGGTGGTGTTCGCCACCTGGAGCCCGAACCGGGTGGCCGTGGGCGCCTACCTGTTCGGCGCCGTGTGGATCATGGGCCTTTACGCCCAGGGCATCGGGGTGACCATTCCGCCCCAGTTCCTGGCGTCGCTGCCGTACCTGGTGACCATCGGCGCGCTGCTGGCCATCTCGGGAAATCGAATCTTGACGAAGGTAAATACACCTGCTTGTATCGGCCAAACGTTCGTGCCGGACCGGTAGACCGCCGGCGGCACCATTCACCCATTCCAAGGAGGAAGAAATGAAAAAATCGATCGTGGTGGCAGCCGTCCTTGCACTGTCCCTGGCCGCCTCCGGCGCACTCGGCGCCGACGCCCTGAAGGTCGGTTTCGTCTATGTCGGTCCCATCGGCGATCACGGATGGACCTACCAGCACGACCAGGGCCGCCTGGCGGTCGAGAAGGCCCTGGGCAAGAAGGTCAAGACCCTCTACATCGAGAAGGTCGCCGAGGGTCCGGACACCGAACGCGCCATCACGCGTCTGGCCCGCCAGGGCGCCGGCCTGATCTTTACCACCTCCTTCGGCTTCATGGATCCCACCATCAAGGTGGCCAAGCGTTTCCCGAAGGTGAAGTTCGAACACGCTACGGGCTACAAGCGCGCCAAGAACGTGGCGACCTACTCCTCGCGCTTCTACGAAGGCCGCTACGTCATCGGCCAGATCGCCGCGAAGCTGTCAAAGAGCGGCGTGGCCGGCTACATCGCCTCTTTTCCGATCCCGGAGGTGGTCCGCGGCATCAACTCCTTCATGCTGGGCGCCCAGTCCATCAACCCCAATTTCAAGATCAAGACCGTGTGGGTGAACTCCTGGTTCGATCCCGGCAAGGAAGCCGATGCCGCGAAGGTGCTGATCGGCCAGGGCGCCGACATCATCACCCAGCACACCGATTCCACCGCGCCGATGCAGATCGCCGGCGAGAAGGGCGCCCTGGCCTTCGGGCAGGCGTCCGACATGATCAAGTTCGGACCCAAGACCCAGCTCACCGCCATCATCGACGACTGGCGGCCCTACTACGTCCAGCGCACCAAGGCGGTGCTTGACGGGTCGTGGAACTCCACGGACACCTGGGGCGGGATGGATACCGGCATGGTTGGGATGGCCCCGTACACCAACATGCCCGTAGATGTCGCCGCCATGGCCAAGGCCACCGAGGAGAAGATCCGCTCCGGCGAGATGCACACCTTCGCCGGCCCCATCTACAAGCAGGACGGCTCCCTCGCCGTGCCCAAGGGCAAGAACCTCGACGACGGCACGCTCCTGGGCATGAACTGGTACATCAAGGGAATCGACGACAAGCTGCCGAAGTAAGGGGCGTCCTTACCGTAGGCCGTCCGCACCGGGCTGTGCTCGTCCAGGACGCCAGTGGCCTGTAGCATGAACGTATTGCTCATAATGTCGGACGAGCACAGCCGGGAGATCACCGGCTGTTACGGGAATCCCTTCGTCAGGACTCCCAATCTGGATGCCCTTGCGGCGCGCGGCGTCGTCTTCGAGAACGCTTACTGCAACTCGCCCATCTGCGTGCCGTCGCGCGCCAGTCTCGCCACCGGAGAGTACGTCCACCGTACCGGGTACTGGGACAGCGCCGCCCCGTATGATGGCAGAGTCCCGTCCTGGCACCACCGGCTGCGCGATGCGGGATATGACGTCGTATCCATCGGGAAGCTCCACTTTCGCGGCGCCGATGACGACCACGGGTTCAGCGAGGTGTTCCACCCGGTCTATGTCGTCGACGGCATAGGCGACGTCCACGGCTTGCTGCGCACGGATAAGCGCGTGCGCGAGGTGGCGCGGGGGCTTGCCGAGGAGGCCGGACGCGGGCCGTCTCCCTATACCCGGTTCGACACGAGGGTGGCCGATGCGACCGTGCGCTGGATCCGCGAGCGTGGCAGGCGCAAGGACCGCGGCTCGTGGGCGCTATTCTCATCCATGCTCTCGCCCCACTATCCACTGATCGCGCCCGAGGAATTCTACGACATTTACAGTCATCTCGACTTACCCGGGCCTCGCTGCTACGGGAAGGGTGACCGCCCGGACCACCCGGTCATCGCCCACTACCGGGAAACCTGGAACTACGACGATTTCTTCGACGTCGAGCGCCTGAACGCCGGCATGAAGGCCTACTACGGGCTATGCTCCTTCCTGGACTTCCAGATCGGCAGAATCCTGGCGGCGCTCGACGAGAGTGGCTTCAACGACGATACGCTGGTCATCTACACCTCCGATCACGGTGAGAGCCTCGGCAACCGCGGGTTGTGGGGGAAGTCGGTGATGTACGAAGAGTCGAGCGGCGTTCCGCTGTTGATCTCGGGACCCGGAATTGCCGGCGGACAACGATGCTCCACTCCGGTATCGCTGGTGGACGTCTATCCCACGGTGGTCGCGACGATGTGTGGGGCGCTCGACGCGCGGGAACGAACGCTTCCCGGCGACAACCTGATCGCCCTGGCGCGGGAGCAGCCGACGGACCGCATGGTATTCAGCGAGCTACACGACGACGGCTCGCTAACGGGCGAATTCATGGTGCGCGAAGGGGACTGGAAGCTCGTGTATTACGTCGACTATGCGCCACAACTTTTCGATCTATCCGCCGACCCCTTCGAGGAAAAGGACCTTGCCGGGAGGCCCGAGACCCATGATGTCCAGGACCGCCTCTACGAAGAACTCCGCAGGATCGTCGATCCGGTGGAAGTCAACCGACGTGTCTTCGCCGACCAGGAAGCCCGAATCCAGAGGCTCGGAGGCGTCGACGCGATCCTGTCGCGTGACGACTTCAACTTTACGCCGGTTCCGGAGTGAGTGGGTGGTGCGCCCGCCAGGAATCGAACCTGGACTTAGGGTTCCGGAGACCCTCGTGATGTCCTTTTCACTACGGGCGCAGATCTTTTCTGTTTAACAGACATGACGGTTGCCGCTCAAGCCTGTTTGCATGGTTCGACAGGATGAAGGGGTTTTCGCGCAGTTACCTTGCAAATTTCCACACCTTGGTTGATTTGCAAGGTTTAACTCCGCCTATCTCGCTACCGCATCAACAATGGCCTGCGCCACCACTTCGGCGGCCAGGATGCCGACGGCGTTGACATCGGCTTTGCGTTTCCCGCTGGAGAGGGCGAACAGGGTGTCGCCGTCGCGCAGGGTATGTGCGGGGCGGATGGCGCGGGCGATGCCGTCGTGGGCCATGGCGGCTACGACATTGGCCTCCGTCGATGAAAGGGCCGCGTCCGTGGCGACCACCCCGATGGTGGTGTTGGTTCCCGGCATACCGGGGCCGTGTTCCGGCAGCGATTTTCGTCCGACCTCGACCTTTGGGCCGCTGGCGGCGCCGTAGCCGCCGGCAATCATCGCGCCGCTGTCCGGGTTGATGATGCCGCCGACAGCATTGACCACCATGAGGGCGCCCACGGTCGCGCCGCCGGGAAGCCTGGCGCACGCTGAGCCGATGCCGCCGTCGGCCGGGTGCAGGCCGGGAGCCTTGCCGACGGTGGCGCCGGCGCCGGCGCCGATCCGGCCGGTGGGCACGGGCGCGTCAGTGGCCGCCTTGCAGGCGCGGTAGCCCATGGCCTTGTCGGGGCGGATTCGCGCGTCGCCGACCCCGAGGTCATAGATCACGGCGGCGGGGACGATGGGGACGACGCCGTGAGCGGTGGCGAACCCGGTGCCGCGTTCCTCGAGGAACCGCATGACACCGGAGGCGGCATCGAGGCCGAAGGCGCTACCGCCAGTCAAGAGGATGCCGTGAGCCTGACCCACCAGCCGTCCCGGCCGGATGGCGTCGGTCTCCCGGGTACCGGGAGCGAAGCCGCGCACGTCCACGCCGGCCACGGCGCCGGCCATGCAGAGGACAACGGTGCAGCCGGTGCGCGCCCGGCGGTTGGTGGCGTGGCCCACCTGAATGCTCTTGACGGCGGTAATGGTTCCGTTCTTCATCTCCCCTCGTGTCACGTCCGATCCGGCGATGGAGCAACCCGCCGTTCGCGTTCGTGCCTTGTAGCCTATAGCCTGTTCCCATGAACAACGAAAACTCCCTCGTGCGTCCCCAACTTCGCTATGTCGACGTGTTCCCGGTTCCCGGAGAGCAGGGGAGACAGGCCTTCGGCATCCGCGACCCCCAGCACGTCAGCGACAAGGTCCTCCATCTGCAGGCCGAGGCGGCCTATGCGCTGCAGTTTTTCGACGGCCGGCATACTTTGCCGGAGATCGGTGCTGCGTACAGGGAGAAGTACGGGATCGAGTTTCCGTTGGAATTGCTGGAACAGCTCTACCAGCTATTGGACGAGGGTTGCTTTCTCGTCAGCGACAACTTCGAGAACCATTATCGGCGGCTGGTTGCGTCGTTCCACCAAGCCCCCGTGCGCGAGGCCTTTCACGCCGGGGTCAGCTACGACGAGAATCCCGCCGCGCTGAACGAGGCCCTGGGTCGGCTGTTCGCCCCGCCGGCGGGACCAGGGCTGCCGGGTGCGCGCGACCCGGAGCGGAGAATGCCGGGAATCGTCGTGCCGCACATCGACCTGCGTCTCGGCGGCCCGGCCTACGCATGGGCCTACAAGGAACTGGCCGAGTCGGGGCCGCCCGACCTGTTCGTGATCCTGGGAACCGGCCACAACGCGACGCGAAATCCCTACGTTCTGACCCGCAAGCGCTTCGCCACGCCGCTGGGTGAGGTCCCGGTAGAAACCGGGTTCATCTCCGATCTGGAGGAGATTTACGGCGGCGAACTCTTCGAGGACGAGATCGCCCACCGCTCCGAACACACCATCGAGTTCCAGGTGTTGTTCATCCAGCAGTTGTTCGGCAACGAGATACCCATCGTGCCCGTGTTGTGCTCCTTCTCCTGCGCCGCGCCCGGAGACGGCCCGGCGGGAGAGTCCATTGAACGGTTCACCGATGCATTGCGGACCATGATCGCCGAAGACGGGCGCCGGATCTGCCTCATCGCCAGCGCCGACCTGGCCCACGTGGGGCCGCGTTACGGCGACGCCGACGGATTCAGCGGGGAAGATCTGGAAGCAGTCAAACGCGCCGACCTGGAGATGCTGCGCCACGTGGAGGAGGTGGATGCGGAGGGCTTTCGCGGCT
Organism: Deltaproteobacteria bacterium; assembly: GCA_028821115.1. Taxonomy (GTDB): domain Bacteria; phylum Desulfobacterota; class Binatia; order UBA9968; family JAJDTQ01; genus JAJDTQ01. Next base: position 24,861 of record JAPPHF010000032.1, read on the forward strand.
ACCTGGCGGAGGAGGGCGACCGGCGGCGAATCTGCGGCTTCTCGCCCATCTACACGATGCTGAAGGCCATGCGGGCCGAGCGGGGGCGGGTGGTCGCCCACGACCACGGCGAGATGGACCCCATCGGCTCCATCTGCAGCTTCGCCAGCGTCGTCTTCGAGTGAAGTGCGGGACCACGCGACGCGGTCGCGTGGTCTTCCGAGACCGTTCGGGAGAGCAGCGCCCGAGCGGCGTGTCAGGAATCGGGGAAAAGGCTATTGCCGTCGTCATCCTCCACGGCGATGGCCTTGGTGGGACAGATCCTGGCCGCCAGCACGACCTTCTCCTGGGTGTCGCCGTTGGGATCGGCGACTTCGGCGATGAAGCGCTCGTTCATCTTGAAGACATTGGGCGCGGCCTGGACGCATTTCTCGTGTCCGTCGCACTTGGTGGCGTCGACAGTGACCTTCATGGTGCCTCCCGGGTAGTGGATCTCCCCTGTATAGCCGAGTCGGCTACGGCATTCCACCGCACCGTAGGCGACGGCCCCTCGGCCCACCGATTTCGGTATTGCAGTGCCGGAAACGCCTGCGATATAGTGAACGCCCCATGAGGATCCACCGGTACACGTCCTGGGACGGCTCCCAGGAGGTTCGTTTTCCCACCGCCAACGATCTGTTGAAGCAGCTCTCGGACACTTTCCTGGAGGAAGAAGGCGTCCGCCGGGCGCTCCGGAGCCTGATGCGCCGGGGCTTCGAGTCCGAGGACGGAATGCGCTCGGTGCAGGGGCTCAGGGACCTGCTGCAGCAGGCGGAGGAGAAGAAACAGGACCTCCTCAACAAGTACTCACCCGATTCCTTCAAGCTGTCGCCGGAAGAGAGCGAAGCGCTGAGCCAGAAGCTTAACGAGCTGGCGGAAAAGCTCGAGGCGTACCACGAGAAGATGCGGAACTTCATGGAGCGCCTGTCCGGCCGCTACGCCCAGAACATGGACGAGCTGGCCGAGCGGATGCGCCAGGCCCAGGAGCGTTACCAGCAACTCAAGGAGCGTCTCGGGGAGCAGATAGACCAGCGCTCCATGCAGCAGCCGCAGAACCTCACGGGGCCTGGAACCCCGGATCTTTCCCAGATGCTGGACCGGCTGAGCCGGCTGCTGGACGATGACGACTTCCTGCAGAATCTGCCCAACATGCTGGACGCCACGGTGGACGACCTCGACAACCTCCTGGAGAACCTCGACTCGCTCGGCCAAGAGGAGTTGCAGCGCCTGAGCGACGCCATGTCCCAGATGGAACAGCTCGAGCAACTGCTGAACCAGTACCCCTTCCAGGGGAGCCAACGCATGGGGATGGGGGAGGCCGGTGAGATCCTGGGGCAGATGAGGGGTCTGGAGCAGTTCCTGCGCTGGGGCCGGCGGGGGCTCGGCGACGTCTCCGATCTCGATCTGGACGCCATGCGGGAGCTGCTGGGCGAGGAAGCCTACGAGCAGCTCAAATACCTCCAGGGCGTGGAACAGATGATGGTGGACGCGGGTTACCTGGTACGCACCGGCAGCGGCCTGAGGCTCAGTCCCAAGGGCATGCGTCAGCTAGGTGACAAGGCCCTGAAAGAGATCTTCCAGCTCATGAACAAGAACCGCTGGGGGCAGCACGCCAGCGCCAAGACCGGCAACCAGGGCATGCGGCTGGAGGATACCCAGGCTTACGAGTACGGCAACCCGCTCAATATCGACATCCGCAAGACCCTGATGCAGTCGCTGGAGGACGGACGGACCGGGGTTCCCGTCCAGATCGAGCCCAAGGACTTCCAGGTGTACCAGCACGAGTTCTCCACCGACACCGAGACCGTGCTGCTCATCGACGTCAGCTACTCCATGCTGATGAACGACGCGCTGCACGCCGGCAAGAAGGTGGCGCTGGCCCTGAACCGGCTCATCGAGACCAAGTTCCCGCAGGACGTGCTGCACCTGGTGGCGTTTCGTTCCAACGCCAAGATCATCCGTACCGAGGACCTGCCTTCCATCGTCGCCATCACTTATTTCATGGAGCATGGCACCGATATCAAGGAAGCACTGAGATTCTCGCGCCAACTCCTCGGAAACAATAGAGCTACCAACCGTCAGATCATCCTCATCACCGACGGCGAACCGACCGCTTGCAACGTCGACCGGGGCGGGCGCCTTCACAGCGGCTGGGGCTCGGCCCTGCTCCACGAGCGCATCGTCCGGGAAACCCTCAAGGAGGTCCGGCGCTGCACCCAGAGCGGCATCCGGATCAACACCTTCATGCTGGGGATGGATTACTACCGCATGGGCTTCGTCGACCGCCTCACCCGGATGAACACCGGCCGGGTGTTCTACACTTCCCCCGACGAGATCGGCAACTACATCGTCGTCGATTATCTCGCCAACAAGCGCAAGCGACTGCGGCGCTGACGCGCTCACTCCGTGACCAGCGCAAGCACGCCGGTGTAGGTAAGCAGGTGGTTGGCCCCGGCCATGGGGCCGAGCTCGTAGTTGCCGAAGAAGCCGATGACCGGCACGTCGCCCAGCGCCTGCCTGATGTAGGCGGTATCGATGCCGGGCACGCCGTAGAGGCCGCTGCCGCGGGCGCAGCAGTTGAAGTAGAGGCCCAAGCGCGGCTTCCTGCCCTCGAGACGAGCCGCCTGCCGCTCCAGCATCTGCCCGAGGTCCTCCCGCGCCCGCTGCCCGTCGCGGAGGGTGAAGATCAGCGGCTGTCCCGCCTCCACCGGCTGGGCCACGGCAACGATGCCCCGCTGCGCGTCCAGGCCGATGATGTTGCGGACCAGGTACTGCCCCGGCTCGATCTCCGTCTGCCGCGGGTCGGGCGGAAGCCCGGCGAACACGAACGCCAGCGCCCGGCGCAGGTCCTCCTGGAAAGGCTTGCCTATAAGCTCGACGAACACCTCGAACGCCGGGCGGCCGTCGATCTCGAAGATGAGATTCTCGTCGGCCTTGGTGATGATCATCGGGTCGCCCACCGGTTGGCAGCCCTGGGTGATGTCGATCACGGCCTCGAAACCGCCCGAGAGGGCGAACCCCACCACGCTGTTGCTGGTGACCTGGTCCCCGTAGAACTGGTAAGTGCGCCCGTGGCTGCCGTTCTCCGATGCCGCCGCCCCCACCAGCGGGCCCGAGTGCCCGGCCCGCGCCATGCCGTCCAGCAACGCGTCGGGACGGCTTCGGTAGCCGTCGGCCAACAGCACGGTCAGGGAGGCCTGGTCAGGTCCCACGGCGGCGGCGATGTCCTGTCCGGCCGCGGCGTCGTTGCCCTTGAGGGATTCGCGCGCGAAAGGGCGCGCCCGGACCGTGTCGGATGCAAGCGCCATGACGGCAATGCCTGATTCTCCCTCGACCTCGCCGTTCTCGGTGAGGATCCCAAGGCCGCTGCAACCCACGATCTCCGGAGTCCCGGTCAGCAGGCTGAGCGTGGTCAACTCCTGCTCGAGGGGACCGGCGTGATCGACCGTGGCGTACAACAGGGCCAAATCCGCGGTTTCACCCGACAGGCCTTCCATGGCGTGCCGCGCTGCCTCCTCGATCGCGGCGCGTGTGTCCGTCCGCGACGACTGTCCGACTCCAGCCTTGAGCATGGCTTCAGGGTATGCAACACCGCGCCACACGTCAATCAAGTCGTACGCGTCGACGCCCAATGCGGTCGGTGTTCGAGTTCTCGGATATGCCCTCTCACGCACGGCGCCAAGTTCCCGACTATGGTCCGGGCCACCCGAGTTTGCTATAAAGGGCCGCATGAGAATCGTTCAGATACCCCTGTTAAGGGACAATTACGGTTACCTCCTGGTCTGCGAGAAGACCAACAAGGCGAGTATCGTGGATCCCTCCGAGGGTGAGCCCGTCTGGCGTACGGTGCAGGAGGAAGGGGTCGAGCTTGTAGCGATCCTCAACACCCACCACCACCGAGATCACACCGGCGGAAACGAGTATCTCCTCCAGCACAAGCCCGACCTGAAGGTGTTCGGCGCCAAGGTGGACGAGCACCGCATCCCGGGCATCACGCATCGGGTCATGGAGGGGGACGATGTCGAGGTCGGAGAAGAGGGCGGGACCGTACTCTTCATTCCGGGCCATACCATCGGGCACATCGGCTTCGTGTTCCCCGGAATGCTGTTCAGCGGGGACGCCCTGTTCGCCGGCGGTTGCGGTCGGGTCTTCGAGGGAACCGCCGAACAGATGACCTCCTCCCTGGGGAAGCTCCGCGACCTCTCCGGCGACACTCTCGTCTACTGCGGCCACGAGTACACCGAGAAGAACCTCCAGTTCGCGCTGACGGTGGAACCCGGCAACGAGGATATCCGCCAGCGGCTGGAGGCGGTGCAGGCACTCAGGTCCAGGGATGAGTTCACGGTGCCCTCCCGCCTGGACGACGAGCTCGCAACCAATCCGTTCCTCCGCTGTGAAAGCGACGAGATCAAATACGGGATGGCCGAGCGCTTCCCGGGGATCGAGACGGATCCGGTTTCCGTGTTCGCCAAGGTCCGGGAACTCAAGGACGCCTACTAGTGTCGCGTCCCATGATTTCCTGGCACAATCTGCTTGTCTTTTTCGCCGTCGGCTGCGTTGCTCTTCCTCGCGTGGTGCCCG
>JAPPHF010000088.1 GCA_028821115.1 Deltaproteobacteria bacterium
ACCCTTCCTGCCTGAAGCTGAAGAACCGGCCGTGCCCGCAGACCACGTGGTCGTGGATCCGGATGCCCATCACCTCGCCCACCTGCCGGAGCCGGTGGGTGATCTCCACGTCCTCACGAGAAGGGTTGGGATCTCCCGACGGATGCGCGTGGCAAAAGATGACCCCGGCGGCGCTCTCCCGGATGACGGGGCGGTAGACCTCGCGCGGATGCACCACGGATGTGGACAGGCTTCCCGTGGACACCCGGTGGTGGCGGATGAGCCTGTTGCGGTTGTCCATCATCAGCACGTCGAAGTGCTCCCGGTACTCGTTCACGTACCGGGGGCGCATGTAGCGGTAGGCCTCGTCGGGAGAGCTGAGGATGGGGGCGTCTTCGTGGAGGGAGGCTTCAGCTTCGAGGAGCCGGCGGCCCAGGTCGAACGCCGCCTTGACCCTGCCGGCCTGGGCCTGGGTGAGTCCGTGTTGGCGCAGTTCCCGGACGGTCATGGAGTCGAGGTCGAGCAGGGAGAGGCGGTTGAGCCTGCTCGCGCCGTTCGCGCCGATCAATGCTTCCATCGGGTTCGGGGTTTCCATGCAGCGCTTCTCCTTGTGGCGGGGTGAATGTGGCCGGCGGGCAACGGCCGCTCCCGCTCTCCGGCCGCTGCGCCACCGGGAACCGGCCGGGCTCGGCTCCGGGGGGCGTGGGGAATGCTCGTGGGAGGATGGATGAAATGCCGGCCGGCCCAAGCGAGCCGTTCGGCCAACGTGCTCAGGCGGCGGGTTGGGCGGGATCGCCCAGGACGACCCGGACATCGGGCCGGCGGATGGATATCTCCACCTTGCGGCCGTTGGGAACGAGGTGGAGGATCTCCCGGCGGACGGTCTCGGTGATGGAGAGTTCCAGGGCCGAGTCCTCGCTGTGCAGGAGCCTGGTGGCGACGTGGAGCGCGTCCTCGTCGAACCGTTGGGCCTGTGTGGACCAACTGTCAGCGTCGGCGTCGTCCGAGGGCGAGAAGAACGAGAGACGCAGCAGCTCTGCGAGCCGGCAGGGTTCCAGGGTGCTGTCCCGTGTCACGAGCGGCAGCGCGTCGCCGATCCAGCTCCAGGCCTCGCCCACGAAGGCGAGATCGGCAGGGAGATGGAGCGTCCGGGTCCGGTCGCCGGGGGTCGTGACCGAAAGCGTCATGCGGATGGCGGCGGGACGTTGCGGCAAGGGAGCCCCGGCGGCGTCCTTCCGCTCGGGCGCGGGAAAGTCCCGGAGCGGCCATGTCTTGCCGTCGTCGTCGGTGACCTGGGTGTCGATGCCCGTGACGCGGTCGAGGCGGTCATACCACTCGTAGCCTTCGAGGCGCGTGTCGGCCTCGAAGAGCCTCTCGGCCATGCCGACGCGTTCTGCGGCGCGCCACAGCGCCTGCGCCTCGGGGGGCTCGGGATCGCAGTCGATGACCAACGCGTCAGGGCCGGCCGGCGCGGGCTTCGGAGGCTCCCGCCAGTCGTCGATGTCGGCAATGGCCGGCCGCCAGGGACGGAGCACCCGGGGAGGCGGCACGAGGTGGATGCCGGCGTCGCGGGCCCGTGTCCAGTCGGCGAAGGCGGGACGCGATTCGGAGTCGGCGGCCATGGCACGGTAGATCGCCAGCCGGGCCGCCTCACGCATCCCGGCCAGAAAGCCATTCTCCACCGCTTCGCGGCGGGCGGGCAGCACGAGTTCGAGTCCGGGGCAGTCCACGACATCGGCGCGGACGGACCAGTTGGCGCCGTGAACGGTGTCGACCATGGGCAGGCCGACGGGCACGGTCAGGCCGAAGAAGTTCAGGTCCGGCTCCATATAGCCCTGCCTGCGGTCCCGGTAGACGCCGAAGGCGAGTCCGTTCCATGCCTCGGCATGGACGGCGCCGTCGAGGAAGGCCCGGCGTTCCAACGTCTCGCCTTCGAACGTGACCGGCAGTGGATAGTGACGCGCCGCACTGGCGAGGGCGGCGCGGATCATGTCGGCGGACTCGGCAGCCTCGAACCGTATGGCCGTGCCGGATGGATAGGGCGCGCCGTCGTCGCTCCGCACCAGGGCGTCGCTCCGGCCGGTGAAGTGTTCCGGTTCGAGGTCCACGAACCAACCCTGCCCGGCAGGGCTGTCGGACGTGCATGCGCGCGAAGATATCCGGCAGCCGCGGTGGGCAAGGCTCAGGATCCCCATGCCGGCGGCGTCCTCGCGGGCCACAAGGTCGTCATTCCAGCCGTTCTCGCCGAAGCTCAGCAGGACGGCGGGGTCCTCGATGCCGGCGCCGTCGTCGGTGACGGTCACCGCAAGGCGTGGTTCGGGCGGCTCGGACGCGTGGCCGGAGGGCTCGGTCAGTGTCTCCACGGCGATGTGGACTCGCGTCGCTCCGGCGCGCCGCGAGTTCTGCAAGGCTTCGAGGAAGATCTCGATCGGGCGGGACGCCCAGAACTTCGTGACGCGCTTGAGCGCGCTCTGGTGGACCCGGGCGCGGATGGTCGCGGCCGGCGGATTGGCGTTGTTGGTCATGTGGGTCTCCGTGATGGCTGCGAAAACAAAACGCCCCGCCCTGCGGTGTGCGGGGCGGGGCGCTTGCGGGCAGAGGAAGGTTCAGACGCGGCGCAGGAACTCGGGGATGTCGAGCCCTTGGCCGTTGTCATGTCCGTTGGCGGCAGGGACCACGGCGTCGCAGTTGACGGCAATGGCCGCGGCGCCGGGTTCGCTCGACTCCGGGGCTTCGGTACTCTCGCCCACGGAGACCGGCTCCGGAAGGTTGACGGGTGCGTTGGAACCCTGCGGTTCAACCTGCTCGACGGGGCCGTCATCTCCCGGTTCCGGGCCGGCCACGGAGTCCGATGCCTGGACGGCTTCCGTCTCCATACCGTCATCTTCCACGTCCGCCCGGCCTG
>JAPPHF010000099.1 GCA_028821115.1 Deltaproteobacteria bacterium
ACAACGAAAAATCCTCCGCATATTATGCTGCGAATTAACCAGACACCACACTAGCGGCCTGTAACCTGCAATCGTGTACCAGGATCAACCTCGAAGCTTCGCCACCAAGGATTCGTAGGAACTTCGGTTGATCACGCGATTGAACTGCGCACGGTAGTTGTTGACCAGGCTGATGTTCTCGATGACGATGTCGTAGATGCGCCAGCCCGCCGGAGCGCTCACACGGTGCACGCGGTAGTTGACATCGAACTTTCTTCCCGCCCGATCCACGATCCTGGTATTCACCTGAGCGTAGCGGCCGTCGATCTCTTCGCCGAGGAAATGCATCCGCTGGCCGTTGTAGGCGGAGATGCGGCTCGCATAGGTCCTCTCCAACAAGCGGGTAAAGAGTCGTGTGAACTCCTTCCGCTGCTCCGGAGTGCGGCGGCGCCAGTGGGCGCCGAGCGAGCGCCGGGCCATCTCGGGGAAGTCGAAGAGCGGAAGGACCGCCGCGCGGAGGCGTTCCAGCTTGGCCTCCTCTCGCAGCTTCGAGTCGCCGAGAATCGAGACGCCGAGCCGCAGCGCCCTTTCGATTTCGTGCCGGGGCCCGTCTTCCGCGGCCGCCGTCGACGCGAGGCAACCTGCGACCAACAGGATCGTGCACAACCACGAGCGTCCGGAGCCACCGCGTACGCCCCTCTTCTCCGCAAATGTCTGCTCCATGACACCCCGAGCCACCCAATTTAAGCAATTATCCTCGGGAATCCAAACCTAGTGTCCTGTCCCACGTAATTCTTTACCGATCTGCTGGTCTTTCTCGTTGTCGGCTGCGTTGCTCTTCCTCGCGTGGTGCCCGCCCTGGGGCGACCTACGGTCGCCCCCACTCGTCATCGCGCCTTGCCGACAACAAGAAATCCGGCGCATCTCGGTAAAGAATTACGTGGGACAGGACACTCGTGTCCCGGCCCCGCCTCTCAGGCAAGCCGCACGGTCTTCGAGAAGTCGTAGTCGAGCGGGATGTCGCCCTCGAACTCCCACTCCACCCGTGAAGGACCGGGGTCGGCGGCCAGGTGCTGCGCCAGGAACCGGAACAGCAGCTCCCACGCCGCCTCCGCGGACTCGAGCCGGTAGCGTCCCGGCATGGTGTCGTTGAGCCAGCCGTGAGGGGCGTCCGGGAAAATACGGATGGAGTAGCTCTTCCAGGAATCCTCCAACGCGCGGCGGAAACGCAGCACGTCGTCCACCGAGATGATATGGTCACTGTCGCCGAAAACCCCCAGCACCGGGCACGACAGCCGCTTGATGAACTCGCCGACCGGGGTCGGGCGTTCTTCGTGGGGCTCCCAGTCGCGCTGGTAGATGCCGCCGTAGAACACCACCGCACAGCGCAAATCGTCGCGGTAGGCCGCCGCCAGCAGCGGTTGCCGTCCGGTCTGGCACACGCCCATGACCGCGATGCGGCCGCCGTCCACGAAATCCTGCCCTCGAAGGTACGCCATGCATTCATCGAGATCGGTCAGCGCCTGGTCGTCGCGGATGCCGACGCCCACGTCGCCGCGGGCCAGGGCTTCCCGGTCTCCGGTGAAGCGCGAGAACATGTCCGGCGCCAACGCCACGTAGCCGTTCTCGGCCAAACGCTCGGCAATGTCCGTCGTGTGCTGCACGACGCCGTAGCGCTCGTGAAGCTGAATCACCGCCGGCCACCGGCCGTCCCCCGCCGGTCTCGCCAGATAACCCTTCTTGCCCGGAGCGAACTCGACCTCCGCAATCATGTCCGACCCTCCTTCGTGGATGGTATCAGTGCCTGAAACGTACCAGATCGAACCGGATGACGCGACGAAAGACGCGAAATCCGCCGCTGGCCTGCGTCGAGCATTCACGATAGATTGGCAGCAAACGACACTAGGCCTCGGCGGCCGGGAAACTGCCCTTGCCGGAGATCACCCACATCGAAACACGCGCCCTGAACGCGTCCCTCAAGGCTCCCTTCACCATCGCCGGAGCGCGGCTGGATACGGTGCGCAACGTCGCCGTCCGGCTCGACCTCGCCGACGGGTCCAGCGGCTGGGGTGAAATCCCGATCCTGCCTACGGTCACGCCGGAAGATCAGTCCGCCGCGCTGGAGGCGGCCCGGCAGGCCGCGCGGGCGTGGACAGGCCGGGACGCGAGCCGGTGGCGGCCGCTCGTGGAGGAACTCGTGGACAGCCTCGCGTCAGCGCCGACAGCGCGCGCCGGCATGGAGATGGCCCTGTTCGACGCCCTCGCGCGGAGCTGGAACACTCCCCTCTTCGCCTACTTCGGCGGCGCCGCCGACCGCGTCGTCACCGACATCACGATCCCCATCTGCGCGGCGGAAGAAGCCCGCCGGCTCGCGGCCGAGTATCGGGGCCTCGGATTCGTCACCCTGAAGACCAAGGTCGGCGCGGACGTGGACGCCGACATCGAGCGCATCAAGGCCATCCGTGAAGGCCATCCGACCAGCGACCTCATCCTCGACGCCAACGAGGGCTATGACGTGCCACAGACCCTCGACGTGCTGCGGACCCTTCGTCGCAAGGCGCTCGAACCGGCCCTTCTGGAGCAGCCGCTCCCGCGCGAGGACTGGGACGGCCAGGCCCGCCTGGTGCGCGAAGCGGGCGTGCTCGTGGCCGCCGACGAATCCTGCCGCTCTTCCGCGGACGCCGCGCGCATCGCCCGGGACCGTCTCGCTCACGTCATCAACATCAAGCTGGCCAAGTGCGGCGTGGCGCAGGCCCTGGAAATCATCGCCATCGCCCGCGGCTCGGGCCTCGGCCTCATGATCGGCGGCATGGTGGAGACGCGTCTGGCCATGGGGTTCAGCGCGCACCTTGCGGCGGGTACCGGCGCCTTCCGGTGGATCGACCTCGACACCCCGCTTCTGCTC
>JAPPHF010000104.1:0-1556 GCA_028821115.1 Deltaproteobacteria bacterium
AGAAGGGGTTCAAGAACGCGTACATCCTGGCGCCCAACTACCCGGCGGGGAAGGACGCGCTGCGAGGGTTCAAGCGATTCTACAAGGGTGCGGTGGCCGGAGAGGTCTACACCAAGCTGGGACAGACGGACTACGCGGCCGAGATCGCCGCGCTACGGAACGCCAACCCCGACTCGGTGTTCTTCTTCCTGCCCGGCGGCATGGGCATCAGCTTCATCAAGCAGTACCACCAGGCGGGCCTGACCGGGAAGGTCCCGTTGTTCGGTCCGGCGTTCTCCTTCGACCAGACCATCCTCGGCGCGGTGGGCGACGCGGCGCTGGGCGTGATCAACTCCTCCCAGTGGAACAAGGACCTCGACAACCCGGCCAACAAGGCCTTCGTGGCCGGTTTCCAGAAGGCCTACAAGCGGCTTCCCTCGCTGTATGCCAGCCAAGGCTATGACGCGGCGCGCTTGATCGGCTCGGCGCTCAAGAGCACGGGCGGAAAGGTCTCCGACAAGGCCGCCTTCCGGGCGGCCCTGCGCAAGGCCGACTTCGAGTCGGTGCGCGGGAGCTTCAAGTTCGGCCCGAACCACCACCCGGTTCAGGACGTCCACGTCCGTGAGGTGGTGCGCGAGGGCAAGGTGCTGACCAACAAGATCGTCGGCAAGGCATTCTCGGATCACGCGGACGCCTACGCCGGCCAGTGCAAGATGTAGCGACCCGCCATTGAACGGGAGTCCCGGCTCACGGACGGGTGAGGCGGGACTCCCCTGCCGCTTCAGAAATCCATGTCCACGCTGCTGGTCCTCGAGCAGCTCCTGAACGGCCTGCAGTTCGGGGTGATGCTCTTCCTCATGGCCGCCGGCCTCACCCTCGTGTTCGGCATCATGGGGATGATCAACCTCGCCCACGGATCGCTGTACATGGTGGGCGCCTATATCTGCGCCACCGTGTACCAGCTCACCGGTTCCTTCTGGCCGGCGCTGGCGGCGACTCTGTGCGGCACGGCGCTGGTGGGCATGGCGGTGGAGATGGTGGCGCTGCGCACTCTCTACAGCCGCGACCACCTGGACCAGGTGCTGGCCACCTTCGGTCTCATCCTGTTCTTCAACGAGCTGACCAAGATCATCTGGGGTCCCCGCGCATTGTTCCTTGACGTGCCCGCGGCGTTGGCGGGATCGGTGCAGATCATGCCCGGCGTGGACTACCCGCTGTACCGGCTCGCCATCATCGTGGTGGGCATCCTGGTGGCCTTCGCCATGTATTGGCTCATCATCCACACCCGCATGGGCATGATGATCCGCGCCAGCGCCAGCAACCGCGAGATCATCGGGGCGCTGGGCGTCAACGTCCCGCTGCTCTACACCCTGGTGTTCGGACTGGGCGCGATGCTGGCCGGGCTCGCAGGCGCCATGGCCGGCCCGGTGTGGTCGGTGGAGGTGGGGATGGGCGAGAACATCCTGATCCTCACCTTCGTGGTGATCGTCATCGGCGGCATCGGCTCGGTCCGGGGCGCGCTGCTGGGGTCGTGCCTGGTGGGGTTCATCGACACCATCGGCCGGGCGTTCCTGCCG
>JAPPHF010000104.1:1656-2882 GCA_028821115.1 Deltaproteobacteria bacterium
TACCGCTACAAGCTCACGGCCTTCGTGCTGGCGGGCGCGGCGGCGGGCCTCGCGGGCGCGCTGATGGCCAACTACATGGCGTTCGTCGACCCCGCCCTGATGCACTGGACGGTCTCGGGCGAGATCATGGTCATGGTGATCCTGGGCGGCATGGGAACGCTGGCGGGGCCGGTAGTCGGAGCCGTGGTGCTGCTGCTCCTGGAAGAAATCCTGTCCGCGTACATGGAACACTGGATGATCATCCTGGGGCCGGTGCTGGTCCTGGTGGTCCTGTTCGCCCGCCGCGGCATCTGGGGCTGGTTCCAGGGAGGAAACCCCGATGGCTGAACCGCTGCTCACGGCCCGCGGGCTCACCAAGGCGTACGGCGCTCTGAAGGCCACGGACTCCCTCTCCCTCGACGTGGTCCACGGCGAGATCCACGCGGTCATCGGCCCCAACGGCGCGGGCAAGACCACGGCCATCAAGCAGCTCTCCGGCGAGGTGCCGTCGGACGAGGGCGCCATCCGCCTCGCCGGACGGGACATCACCCGCAGGCCGGTGCACGAGCGCGCCCGCCTGGGGCTGGCGCGTTCGTTTCAGATCACCTCGGTGTTCGGCGGCTTCACCGCCGAGGACAACGTCGCCATGGCGGTACAGGCCCACGACGGCCACTCCTTCCGCCTGTGGCGCCCGGCGCGTTCGGACCCGTCCTTGAGGGACCCGGCGCGCCGCACCCTGGAGCAGGTCGGCCTGGGCGGACGCGGCGGCGTCATCGCCCGCAACCTGGCCCACGGCGAGCAGCGCCAACTCGAGATCGCCATGGCGCTGGCCACGAATCCCGCCCTGCTGCTGCTGGACGAGCCCATGGCCGGCATGGGTCCGGACGAGGCCCGGCGCATGGTGGAGCTGCTGGGCGGGCTCAAGGGACAGGTGGCCATCCTGCTGGTGGAGCACGACATGGACGCCGTGTTCGCCCTGGCCGACCGGGTCACCGTGCTGGTGTCCGGACGCGAGGTGGCCACGGGCCCGCCGGACGCCATCCGCGCCGACCCGGTGGTGCGGGAAGCGTACCTGGGGGAGGACGCGTAGAGGACACCCCATGCTGGAACTCGAAGGCATCCGGACATTCTACGGCGCGAGCCAGGTCCTGTTCGACGTGAGCCTGCGGGTGGACGCCGGCGAGATGGTGACCCTCATGGGCCGCAACGGCATGGGCAAGACCACCACCGTACGCTCCATCATGGGG
>JAPPHF010000135.1 GCA_028821115.1 Deltaproteobacteria bacterium
AGGGGACATCTCTGCTTTGTCAAAAGGGGACATTTTGGCTTTGGTTTGACACGGGTCAAGACCGTCGGTTAGTGGGTCCAGACACTGCCGACCGTCGCCCCGGCGTAGGGAGACCGGGCTTGGCAACGGTGTCACGACACCCCAGAGTTGGAGTCTCGACCGTTGCCAAAACTCGAACGATCGTTGACCTTTCTCTTTGACAGAGGGCCTTCGTTTTGCAACAATCGGTAGTTTGTCGGGCCTCTGCCGATGGCTGCGCAACCTTTCGCGGGAGGCACAGATCATGTCCATCCTGAAAATGATCGATAGTCCTGCCGACCTGAAGAGATTCTCGCCCGAGCAGTTTCCGGAGCTTTGCGAGGAGATCCGCGAGGAGATCATATCGGTCATCTCCAACGTGGGCGGGCACCTTGCCTCCAACCTGGGGGTCATCGAGCTCACCGTCGCGCTTCACTACCTGCTGGACACGCCCAGGGACCTCATCGTCTGGGACACCAGCAACCAGGCCTACGCCCACAAGCTGTTGACCGGGCGCCGTGCGCAGTTTCATACCATCCGCCAGTTCGAGGGGCTGAGCGGGTTCTGCAAGCGCGAAGAGAGCGAGTACGACACCTTCAACGCCGGCCATGCCGGCACCGGCGTCTCCGCGGCGGTGGGGTTCGTGGAGGCCCGCGAGCAGCGGAAGCAGAAGCACAGGGTCGTGTGCGTGGTCGGCGACGGCGCCCTCACCTCCGGTCTGACCATGGAGGGGCTTCAACAGGCGGGAGGCTCCAAGAGAGACCTGCTGGTGATCCTCAACGACAATCAGATGTCCATCTCCAAGAACGTGGGGGCTATCTCCGCGTATCTCAACCGCACCATCACCGGCGAGTTCTTCGACCGGATCACGGAAGAGACGAAACGGGTGCTGGGCAGGATGCCCCACATCGGCGATCAGGTGCAGAGATTGGCCGGCCGCGCCCAGGAGCTGGTCAAGGGGCTGCTGCTGCCCGGGCTGCTGTTCGAGGAACTGGGGTTCCGCTACTTCGGGCCCATCGACGGGCACAAGTTCGAGCACCTGCTGCCGACCCTGGAGAACGTGCTCAAGCTGGACGGGCCGACATTGCTTCACGTGGTCACCAAGAAGGGCCTGGGCTACGGGCCGGCCATGGACAACCCCGTGTGGTTCCATGCCAGCTCGCCGTTCGACCGGGGAACCGGGAGGCCCAAGAAGAAATCCGCCGCGGCCTCCTACAGCAGCATTGCCGTCAATACGCTGATCCAGTTGGCCAAGGAAGATCCCCGCATCGTCGCCATCACCGCCGCCATGTCCGAGGGGACGGGATTGGCGGCGTTCGAGAAGGTCTTTCCGGAGCGGCTCTACGACGTCGGCATCGCCGAGCAGCACGCGGTGACCTTCGCTGGAGGCCTGGCGGCGCAGGGCATGAGGCCGGTGATTCCCATCTACTCGACCTTTCTGCAGCGGGCCTATGACCAGGTGGTCCACGACGTCGCCACGCAGAACCTGCCGGTGACGTTCTGCATCGACCGCGGCGGACTCGTGGCCGAGGACGGCACGACCCATCATGGCGCGTTCGACCTGGCCTACCTCCGGCACGTTCCCAACATGGTGGTCATGGCCCCCAAGGACGAGAACGAGCTGCAGCACATGGTCAAGTCATGCGTCAGCTACGACCGGCCCGCGGCGGTTCGCTATCCACGGGGGTCGAGCCTCGGGGTGGAAATGGATCCGATGCCGCAAACCTTGCCTTTGGGCAAGGGGGAGTTGCTGCGGGAAGGCACGGACATCGCGCTGGTGGCCATTGGCGTGACGGTGCACCAGGCGGTGACGGCGGCGGAGCGGCTCCAGCAGGAGGGGATCTCCGCCGCGGTGATCAACGCGCGGTTCGTGAAGCCTCTTGACGGCGACCTGATCGGGAGCGTGGCGAGGGAGGTGAAGTGCCTGCTCACGGTGGAGGAATCCACGGCCATGGGCGGATTCGGGTCCGCGGTACTTGAACTATTGTCCGAAAAGGGTATTGTCGGTGTCAGGACGAAGTGTCTTGGGTTGCCCGACTGGTACATCGAGCAGGGTCCCCAGGATCTGCTTCGCGAGAAGTATGGCCTGACCGCTGACGGAATCCATCAGCAGGCAAAGGAGTTGTTCGCTCAAGTCGCCGGTCACGCCGAAGTCGCCTGAGCTTCGAAGTCGCCTGAGCTTCGAAGTCTCCTGAACTGTCGAGAGCTCGAAGGATGCTACCGGCGCCGACCGCCTATACCGAAGGCTACGCAAAGGCGCGCCTTGTCGACGAAGCGCTGGCGGACAACTATATCCGTCACACCACCGTTGGCGACCCTGAACTGGACCTTGTCATGGAGGAGCTTGCCTCGATGAATCCGGGACAACTGCACCGATTCATCGGCGCCGGCATCGAGCAGCACGACGAGGTCCTGCGTGATGCCCCGAAGGCCCTGCGCGATTTCTTCGCGAACATCGAGGATCCTCCCTGGCTCGACCGCGAAGCCTTTCGTCCGGGGATCCGCGCATTCCACGCGAACGTGGACTTGATGCTCGTGGCGTTCGTCACCGGCGTGCTGGTGGAAGGGTTCTCGACGCTCATCTCGAAATCCTTCTACATCACCGGGCGGGTCGGTTCGACCAAGCGGCGGCTCCAGCAGAACAACCGCCAACTCCTGGACATCTTCTTTCCGGGCGGCCTCAACCGGGACGGCGATGGATGGAAGCTGTCCACCCGGGTCCGCTTCGTTCACGCCCGCATCAGGAACCTGCTGGCAAAATCCGACGACTGGGACCTCGAAGCCTGGGGAACTCCGGTAAGCGCGGCGCACCTGGGCTTCGCCATCTCCGTTTTCTCCAGGCTGCTGCTGGAATACGCGGCGCTGCTGGGCGCGAAGTTCACCAGGGAAGAATACGACAGCGTTATGGCCGTGTGGCGCTATGCCGGCCATCTCATGGGAATACCCGAAGCGATCCTCTACACGGACACCCCCTCGGCGGCAAGAATGTACAGGATCGCCAGGACCATCGAGCCCGAACCCGACGAGGACTCGGCGGCCATGGCGAACATGCTGATCGACGCGATCCCGGGCGTGGCGGACATCCAGGATCCGGACGAGCAGAAGAAAGTGACGGCACTCGCCCGGCGCCTTTCCCGCGCCCTCATCGGCAACCAGCTCGCCGACCATTTCCGGTATCCGAAGACTACCACCTTCGGAACCCTGTTCATGTTCCGGATGAAACAGCGTCTCCAGCGGATGCTCAAGAGCGACCAGTTTATCCGATCGGGAAATTTTTCGCAGATGATCCAGATCTCCGTGTACGACGAAGGCGGCTTGAGCTACAAGATGCCCGATCACGTCCACTCATCGAAGCAGAGCGAATGGTGAAGATCCCCGTGCCCGCAGTCTCCATCCGGGAGCGTCGCGCTCCATGAACCGCCTGTCGCTGGAACGCTACATCGCCGCCGTACTGCGCCACCGGTGGCTGGTGGCTGGGTTTACAACGCTGGTGATGCTGGCCCTGACCGCGGGCGCCCAGTTCGTGGTCATCAAGAACGATCATCGTGTCCTGTTCGGCGAGGACAATCCGCAACTCGCCGCTTTCGACGCCCTGGAGAACACCTACACGGCATCCAACTCGGCGCTGATTGCGGTAACGCCGCGAAAGGGCACGGTGTTCACCCGCGAGGTCCTGGTGGCCATGGAGGAGCTCACCGCCGCCGGGTGGGAAGCGCCTCATTCAAGCCGGGTCGACTCGCTTACCAACTATACCCACAGCGAGGCGGACGGAGACGATCTGATCGTTGAACCGCTGGTGGAGGACGCGCAGGCCCTGAACGACGCGGACTTGGCGCGCGTCGAGAAGATCGCCCTGAGCTCCCCCGAGGTGGCCGGGCGTCTGGTATCCCGCGACGGACGGGTGGCCGGGCTGGTCATCAACTTCGTCCTTCCCGAGGAGTCCGACCCCGCGGTGATCGAGATCACCGATCATCTGAGGGCCCTCCTGGACAAGGCCCGGGCGAGCCATCCGGACATCGACTACTACCTGACCGGCATCATCGTCATGAACCGCGCCTTCAACGACGCGACCCAGGACGACCTGGAAACCCTGGCGCCGGTCGTGTTCCTGATCATCATCGCGGTCGCGGCCTTTCTGCTGCGCTCGGTGTGGGGGACCGTCTCCATCGTTCTTGTCCTCGTGTTCGCCGTCAACACGACCATGGGGCTCGCGGGCTGGCTGGGCGCTGTGTTCAGCCCCGCCAATTCCGGTGTGCCGATCATCGTCATGGCCGTAGCCGTTGCGAGCTCCGTCCACATCGTCGCTGCCACCTTGTTGGGCATGAGCCGCGGACTGGACAGGAACGAGGCGGTCGCCGAGTCGCTGCGCTCCAACACCTATCCGGTGTTCCTGACCGCGGCTACCACCTCCATCGGTTTCCTGAGCCTGAATTTCTCGGACTCGCCGCCATTCCACGTTCTGGGAAATTACGTGGCGTTCGGCGTGTCCTGCGCCTTCGTCTACTCCATGACGCTCCTTCCCGCGGTCCTTTCCATTCTGCCGCTGCGCGCCCCTCGCGCCCGCGCAGAGGGGCTCCCCTTCTTCGACCGCCTCGGCGCCTTCGTGGTCGCGCGGCGCAAGGTGCTGCTATGGTGCGTCGCCCTTGCGGCGCTGGCCCTGGCCACGGGCGTCCCCCGCATCGAGCTTACGGATAACTGGACCAAGTATTTCGACGACCGCTACGAGTTCCGGCGCCACACCGACTTCGTGGTGGCGAATCTCACCAGCCTGAACACGCTGGAGTACTCGCTCATGGCTGACCGGGAAGGCGGCATCACCGACCCCAAGTACCTGCGCACGGTGGACGCTTTCGCCGAGTGGTTCCGGAGCCAGCCCGAGGTGAGCCATGTGCAGGCGTTTCCGGACATCATGAAGCGCCTGAACAAGAACATGCACAACGACGACCCGGCATTCTACCGGCTGCCGGACGATCCCAAGCTCGCCGCGCAGTACCTGCTGCTCTACGAGCTGTCGCTGCCGTTCGGCAGCGACCTGAACGACCGCATCGACGTGGGCAAGTCGGCCACGCGCATGACCGTCGTGGTCACCAGCTCGTCGTCCCAGGAGCACCGCGAGATCGATGCGCGCGCAAAGGCCTGGCTCCGGGCCAACGCGCCCCGGCTCGCCACCGAGGCGACGGGTATGACCGTGGTCTTCGCCCACCTGTCCCGGCGCAACATCGAGAGCATGCTGCGGGCCACCATCGTCGCCATGGCGCTGATCTCGTTGATTCTCATCGGGGTCTTCAGGAGCGTGCGCCTGGGCCTCATCAGTCTCCTGCCGAACTTCATTCCCGCCATCATGACCTTCGGGCTGTGGGGCTGGCTGGTGGGTGAGGTGGGGCTCGCGGCCTCGGTGATGGTCGCCATCTCCTTCGGGATCGTGGTGGACGACACGATCCACTTTCTCAGCAAGTATCTGAAGTTCCGCCGGGAAGGCCTTCCGCCTACCGAGGCGGTGCGCTCTGTCTTTCGAAACGTCGGCCACGCTCTATGGGTGACCACCGCGGTGCTGTCCGCCGGATTCCTGGTCTTCGCGTCGTCGGGTTTCGAGGTCAGTTGGGCGCTCGGACTCATGGTGACCACCACGATTCTGTTTGCGCTCGCGGGCGATTTTCTGCTTTTACCGACTCTATTGATGGCCCTTGACCGGAGGGAGTCATGATTCACACCCTGACCGTTCGATTGGCACTGATCTGCTCTTGCCTCGCGCTGGTCGTTTCCCTGGGCTGGCCGCCGCCGGCGCGTGCGGAGACACCCGAGGAAAAGGGGCTGAGGATCGCCCGCGAAGCCCGCGAGCGGGGGAAGGGGTTCGGCAACTTCACTGCAAGCCAGACCATGGTTCTGCGCAACAAGCAGGGGCAGGAAAGCAAGCGTCAGGTCCGCATCAAGGTCCTGGAGGCGCCCGGAGACGGCGACAAGAGCCTGTTCGTGTTCGACGAGCCGCGGGACGTCAAGGGGACGGCCTTCCTCATCCACGCCCACAAGGACAAGGCGGACGACCAGTGGCTCTATCTGCCCGCGCTCAAGCGGGTCAAGCGTATCAGCTCATCCAACCGTTCCGGCTCCTTCATGGGCAGCGAGTTCTCGTACGAGGACATGGGCAGCTCGGAAGTGGAGAGGTTCACCTACAAGTACCTGCGCGACGAGCCTTGCGGCGACTCCACGTGCACGGTCGTCGAACGCTTCCCGCTGGCCAAGAGATCGGCTTATCGCCGCCAGGTGGTGTGGCAGGACAAGGACGAGCTCCGGGTCTGGAGGGTGGAGTACTACGATCGCAAGAACGCCCATCTCAAGACCCTTACGCTGGCCAAGTACGAGAAGCACCTGGACCGTTACTGGCAGGCGGGTGAGTTGACCATGGTCAATCACCTGACGGGCAAGAGCACGGTGCTGAGCGCCACGGATTACAAGTACCGCACCAAGCTCAATGAGAGGGACTTCACCCGGACCGGCCTGAAGCGGGCACGTTGATGAGGCGCGCGGTTCGTCCTCTCATCCTTCTTGCAGCCAGTCTGGCCCTGGGGGGGGTCTTGGCGGCCGGCGCAGCCTTGGGAATCGAGATCGCCGATCACGAGCTCTCCGGGCGCTTGGCCCTCGAAGGCCGCTGGTACTATCAGGACGGCGCCCATGCCGGCCAGCGCTCCCACGCCGGGGGCTTCGTCGTCGAGCCCAACCTCTACGTCGAGGATGCCGAGGGCAGGAGCCTCACGGTGGCGCCGTTCTTCCGCTACGATGCCGGCGACCGCCGCCGCACCCACTTCGATGTTCGGGAAGCCTACCTGCTGCTGCTGGGCGAGATCGGTGACGGCGAGTGGGAGCTGCGTCTCGGCGCCGACCGGGTGTTCTGGGGAGTGGCGGAGTCGCGGCACCTGGTGGATATCGTCAACCAGACCGATCTGGTCGAGCACCCCAACGAGGAGTCCAAGCTCGGGCAACCCATGGCTCATCTCACTTGGTCCGCGGAGTGGGGCGTGCTGGAGTTCTTCGCCCTGACGTACCACCGGGAGCGCACGTTCCCGGGACGGTCCGGGCGGCTGCGTCCGGGTCTCGTGGTGGACGATGAGCGAGTCTCCTACGAGAGCGCGGCCGGGGAATGGCACGTGGACATGGCGGCCCGGTACAGCCACAGCTTCGGACCCGTGGACTTGGGCGTGAGCGTGTTCGACGGCACCAGCCGGGAGCCGTGTCTGGCCTGTGAGCTGCCGAGACTGAACGAGAGGGGCGAGCTGCTACTGGTCCCGCACTACGAACAGATCCGTCAGTTCGGTGTGGACGCGCAGTTAACCGTCGAGTCGTGGTTGCTGAAGCTCGAAGCCATTCACCGCGCCGGCGCCGGCAACCAGATCGGCGTGGAGCAGGACTACGCGGCACTCGTGGTCGGCGGCGAGTACACGTTCAACGGCATATTCGAATCGGACGTGGATCTCGGTCTGCTTGCTGAATGGAACCACGACGGGCGGGGCAGCAAGGCCACCAACGTCTTCGACAACGACGCCTTCGTCGGGGTCCGCGTGGCGTTGAACGACGTACAGAGCACCGATTTCGTCGTCAGCATGCTCGCGGACCTCGAACACTCCACACGTTCCCTGGTCGTCGAGTTCAATCGCCGGCTGACGGACCAGTGGTCGCTGCACCTGGAGGGCCTGTTCATCCTGGCGGTCGACGAGGCCGATCTCACCCACTACCAGACCCGGCGCGACAGCTTCGTCGAGGTCACCGCGACCTACAATTTCTAGGAACCAGAGGGAGATTCCGACCGGTCAGACAGCGTGTTCGTCGGCGGCCGTCAACTCCCGTGGCAGCTTGAAGGTGACGTTTTCCTCGATGCCGTCGAGGTTCGTCACGGTGGCGTCGAACATGTCGCGGAGGCGATCCACGAGCCCCTCCACGAGATCTTCGGGGGCGGACGCGCCGGCCGTGATACCCACGGATTCGGCGCCCTCCAACCAGGCCGGCTCCAGGCTCCCCGCGTCCGGTATCAGGTAGCTCGCGGTGCCGGCCTCGTCGCCGATCTCGCGAAGGCGGTTGGAGTTGGAGCTGTAGTCGGCGCCGATGACCAGGATCACGTCGGACTTGGCAGCCAATAGCCGTACCGCGGTCTGCCGGTTCTGGGTGGCGTAACAGATGTCCTTCACGTCGGGGCCGCGGATCTCGGGGAAACGGGACTTCAGCGCGGCGATGATCTCGCGCGTGTCGTCGACGCTGAGGGTGGTCTGCGTCACGTAGGACAGCTTCGCCGGGTCGGCGACCTCCAGCCCCGCCACGTCGTCCACGTTGGACACCAGGTGCACGGTGCCCGGCACCTGTCCCATGGTGCCCTCGACTTCCGGATGGCCCGCGTGGCCGATGAGCACCACCTCGTATTCCTGCCGCGCATAGCGCTGCGCCTCGACGTGCACCTTGCTCACCAGCGGACAGGTGGCGTCGATGACCTGAAGGCCGCGTTCGTCGGCGGCGTCTTCCACCTTGCGGGATACGCCGTGGGCGCTGAACACGGTGACCGCGCCTGTCGGGATGTCGGAGACCTTCTCGACGAAGCGCGCTCCCTTCTCGCGCAAGCCGTCGACCACGTGCTTGTTGTGGACGATCTCGTGCCGCACGTAGACCGGGGCGCCATAGATCTCGAGCGCGCGCTCGACGATGTCGACGGCCCGAACCACGCCGGCGCAGAAACCTCTCGGTTGCGCCAGGATGACTTGCAAGGGTCGCTTTGCCACAGGAATCCCTCCGATCCCGCCGTACAGGCACTTCGGCAGCTTTTACTATGCAGCAGTAACCCCGGAGGGTCAACGATCTGTCCCGCTTGGCGCGGTCCAGTCCGTTCTTCTCCCTCTTCCTCTGGGAGAGGGTCGATGAGGGTTACCCGACGATGGCATCCGCGGCCATGTGTCCCGACCGCACGGCGCTTTCGATGGTGGCGGGCAGCCCGGTGTCGATCCAGTCGCCGGCCAGATACACGTTGGCGAAACCGCTTCGGGTGCCGGGGCGGAGCCTGACCTGCGCCGGGGTCTGCGCGAACGTCGCGCGCTTCTCCTTGACGACGCGGTACGGCGGCAAGGGGTTCGGATCACGACCTAGGGCGAGGGCGACGTCGCGCCAGGTCTTCCGGGCGATCACGTCGGCCTCCTCGTCGATCATGGGGTCGGCGGCGCTGATGGTGATGGAGGCTACCTCGCCGCGCGTGAACAGCCACTGCGCGGTGCCGCCGACCAGTCCGAGAAACGGCGTGTCATCCGGCAGCCCCGCGGGTTCCGGCAATCGGAAGTGGGCGTTGACGATGGCGTGGCTCTCCTCCGGCACGGCGAGATCCGGCACGAGTGTTGCCGTCGCCGCCGGCGGCAGCGCCAGCACCACGCTGTCGCCGTCCGCCAATGCCGTGGTTTCGCCGCCGAAGTCCAGACGGCTCGCGCCGCCGGCGGTGTAGGTGACTGCGCGCAAACGGGTTCCGAACCGGACCGCGGCGCCGTGTCCCTGGAGAAATTCCAGCGCGGGATCGACGAAGGTTCCGGAGAGGCCGGTTCTGGCGATTCGCGGCCGGCACGCCGCCTCGCCTTTGGCGAAGGTCTCGCGCAACACCGGCCACAGGAGGCGCGCGGCGCCGGCTCGCACCGGGCTGTTCAGCGCCGCCACCGCCAGCGGCTCCCAGAACTTCTCGAACAACGACCCGTGGTCGCCGACGCAATCGGTCACGGTGCTGTCCCCGCCCGCCGCGGCGAAGCGGAGACCCGACAGGTAGTCCCGCGCCCTGGTTCCGGGCACGCGCCGGCGGGGGTCGAAGATCCACCAGGGCAGCCTGCCTGCGTTGGGTCGCACCTGCCACCGTTCACCGGTGCCCAGGTCGAGGAACGGAAAGCACGCCCAAGCCGGTCCGACCAGCCCGTCTTCGGCGCCGATGTCCGCCAGGTAGCGCATGGTGGACCGGTTACCGGTCAGCAGCAGATGGTTGCCGTTGTCGATGGCGCAATCGAGCTTGGCATCGAAATAGGACCGGCAGCGGCCCCCTGCTTGGCCGCTCGCTTCGTAGAGGATGACCGCGCGGCCTGCTCGAACCAGGGATACCGCGGTGGAAAGGCCGGCCAGGCCCGCGCCGATGACGTGAGTTCGGGACACGAAGGGGAGGTCCCTCAGAGAAGCCCGTGGCGCAGGGCGACCCATAGCTTGCGGGCGCGCGTCAGCCGGACCGGGCTGTCGATGCGCGTCCAGCCCCGTTCCTCCAGGCGCCGGAGCGTCTCTCGATAGACCGCCATCATGAGCACGATGGGCCGCATCTGGCGCCATCCGAGCCGGGCCAGCAGCCGGTCGGTCCGGGCGTAGTGGTCCCGAGCCAGCTCCGCCAGTTCCGCGCACGCCGCGGCAAAGCCGGGATGGTCGAACACGGCGCTCAGGGAGCTCTCCGCCACGCCGTGCCGCCGGACGACCTCGAGGGGTACGTAGAGGCGCTCGATGGCCGCGTCCTCCTTGACGTCGCGCAGGATGTTGGTGAGCTGCACCGCGTTGCCGAGGGTCTCGGCGATCTGGTAGCCGGGGTCCCGGGGCACCCCGAACGCGTGGATGGACAGCATGCCCACCGCGCCGGCCACCTTGCGGCAATACCGCAACAGGTCGTCCAGCGTCTGCATCCTTACCGCGGGCGCCGCGTCGATCTCCACGCCGTCGATAACGGCGAGGAACTCCTCGCGCGGCAGTTCGAAGCGTTGCACGGGCTGCAGCAGCGCCCGGGTGGTGGGCCATCGCGGTTCCCCCGCGTAGAGCCGCGCGATCTCCTCGCGCCAGGCCGCCAGTCCCTGTTTCTTCTGGGCGGTCTCACCGGGCTCGTCGGCGACGTCGTCCACTTCGCGGCAGAACGCGTAGATGGCATACATGGCGCGTCTCCGTTCCGCCGGCAGCACCTTCATGCCCCAGAGGAACGACGTACCGGACTGCGCCACCACGCGCCGGACATGGGCCCACGGCTCGACGGCGTCGCGCCCCGGGGACGGCGCGCCGCTATCCGCAGCCATTGGACAGACCTCGACGGCGCCAGCGGAACAGGACCCGGCCGATGCCGCGCGCCGCGCAGGCGGCGAACTGCGCCTTGCCGAGCACGACGCGTTCGGCCAGGGGATCGCGTCGGCGCAGCTCCGCGCTGAGCTTGTGGGCGACGGCGACGATGACGGCCGCCTCCATGGCGAACCGGAAGTTGCGTAGCTGCCCGGGCAGACCGCCGGCTTGCCGCAGCAGGCCGTCGGTCGCGTCCAGGCACAGGTCCAGCACCCGCCGCAGCGCGGGTGTGGAGCGGCTTTCGCCGAGGGCCCCGATACCGGCGCCGGCGGCCGCCATCCAGTCCAGCGGCAGGTAGACGCGGTTCAGCGCCCGGTAGTCGTCGCCGCAGTCCTGCAGGTGGTTCAGCACCTGCAGCGCGTTGCAAAGGGCATCGGAGGCCGGGTAGGCTGTCGCCGATTCGCCGTGAAGGTCCACCAGATAGCGGCCCACCGGAGCCGCGGACAGGTTGCAGTAACCCATCAGGTCGTCCCAGTCGTCGTAGCGCAGCTTGACCGCGTCCTGCTTGAAGGCGCGGGTAAGGTCCACGCAGTGCCGGTGCGGAACCCCGGTCTCCACCAGGCTGCGCCGGATCTCGTGGGCTTTGCGGAAAGCGGGGTCGGCGGTATCGGCGCCGCTCACCGCGCCGGCGAACCCGTCCAGGCGGGCGATCTTGTCCGCCGGCTCCAGGTCTGGGTTGTCGGCGATGTCGTCGATGGCCCGGGCATAGGCGTAGAAGGTCGCTATATGCGGCCGCAGGCGCGCCGGCAAGAGCCAGGAACCGACGGGGAAGTTCTCGTCAACCGCGGCCTTGCCGGACGGCGTCTCTATGGCATCCGACTCGGCCATCGGGTACTCAAAGGACGTGTGCACCGGTGATACGCCGGTGCTGGCGTATTGCATTCAGACTATCACGAAAGCGCCGTTTGCCGCCATACGGCGGTTCGCGGGCGGCGCCGGTGGCGAAACCGAATTCCCGTGGTATGGGTGCGGATCGACCAGACAGGACGCTGGCACGGAGGCCGAGATGATGAATCGTATAACGCTGACGGCGGCGGCGGTGCTTCTGGCCGTGACCGGCACCTTGGCCGAGGACAAGAGGGTCCACGTCTACAACTGGACCGACTATATCGACGAGCAGATCCTCGTCGAGTTCGAGGCGGAAACCGGCATCAAGGTCGTCTACGACGTCTTTGATTCCAACCGGACCCTTGAAGCGAAACTGCTCTCGGGGAACACCGGCTACGACGTGGTGGTGCCGAGCGGCGGCTTCCTGGCGCGCCAGATACAAGCCGGCTTGTTTCAGCCGCTGGGCAAGGGCCGGCTCCCGAATCTCCACCACATGGACGAGACCATCGCCGCGCCGGTGCGGCAATGGGATCCGGGAAACCGCTACGCGGTGACCTACATGTGGGGCACCACGGGCATCGGCTTCAACCGGTCGGCGGTCGCGGCGCGTCACCCGGACGCGCCGACGGGCTCCTGGCGCATGCTCTTCGACCCCGCCGCGGTGGCGAAGTTCGCCGATTGCGGCGTGGTTCTGCTGGACGAACCCGAGGAGGTGATCCCCGCCGTCCTGAACTTCCTCGGGCTCGATCCCGCGAGCCAAGACATCGACGTCATCGCCAGAGCGGAACCGGTGCTGAAGGCGATCCGGCCGCACGTACGCGGCTTTTTCAACGCGGCGCAGATCGACCAGCTCGCCAACGGGGAGGTCTGCCTGGTCATGGGGTGGTCCGGCGATGTGCTGCAGGCGCGCCAACGCGCGAGCGAAGCCGGAAACGACATCCGCATCGTCTATGCGATACCGGACGAGGGCGCCCAGATGTGGTTCGACATGATGGCGATCCCGGCGGACGCGCCCCATCCGGCCAACGCCCATCGCTTCATCGACTACCTCATGCGGCCGGAGGTGATCGCAAAGGCTTCCAACCACGTGTTCTTCGCCAACGGCAACGCGGCGGCAACCGCCCATCTGAACCCGGAGCTGCTGGCGGATCCCGGCATCTATCCACCGGCGTCCGTGAGGGACAAGCTCTACGTGACCCAACCCTATCCGGCCGAGGTGCAGCGTTTCATGGCTGCCTTGTGGAGCCGGATCAAGGGCGGGTAACGGCGCCACGGCGGTCCCCGCCTTGCCGGAATGCGGCACGGATGTGATGATGACGGCATGCGCATCTGGAGCCTCCACCCCAGGTACCTCGATTCCCGCGGGCTGATGGCGCTGTGGCGTGAAGCCCTGCTCGCCCAGGCCGTGATCGCGGGAAAGGCGGCGGGATACCGCCGCCATCCCCAGTTGGCGCGGTTTCACGCGCAATCCTCGCCGCTTTCCTTCATCGCCCAGTACCTGCGGACCGTGCACGCGGAATCCGTGGCGCGGGGATACCGGTTCAATGCCGGCAAGGTCGCGCGACGCCGCACCTCCCGGCGGATCGACGTGCCCCAGGGCCAGATGGATTTCGAGTGGCATCATCTGATGGACAAGCTGGCCCGGCGTGCGCCGGAGCGGCACAAGGAGTTGCTTGCGGAGAATCGCCCGGAGCCGCACCCGCTGTTCAGAGTGACACCGGGCGGCATCGCGGATTGGGAAAAAACATGATGGCAGACCCGTCCAACGACCTTTTTCGCGTAACCCTTCTCGGCACCGGCGCGCCGCCGCCGGTGCTCGACCGCTTCGGGCCGAGCACGCTGGTGGAGGTGGGCGGCGAGAAGCTGCTGTTCGATGCCGGGCGCGGCGCATTGCAACGCCTGCATCAGCTCGGGATCCCGTTCGGCGACATCACCGGCATCTTCCTCACCCATCACCATTCGGACCACGTCGTGGGTTTCGCCGATCTCTGGCTCACCGGCTGGATCGGCCGGCCGTGGGGCAGGCGCACCGTGCCGCTCAGGATATGGGGGCCCGACGGCACCAACCAGATGGCCGAGCACCTGCCCCTCGCCTTCGCCACCGATATCCGGGTCCGGAGCCACAGCTACAACGCCGAGGGGGTGAAGCTGGAGTCCACCGAGATCGAAGAAGGTGTCGTGTTCGAATCCGGCGACATACGGGTCACCGCTTTCGAGGTCGACCACGGCGGCGAGCAGCTCGACGCCTTCGGCTACCGCATCGAATACCGAGGCCGCTCCGCGGTCCTGTCCGGCGACACCACCTTCAACGAGAACCTCATCGCGAATTCGCAGAACGTCGACCTGCTGGTGCACGAGGTTACCCACGGCATGGGCCAAGGCGTCGAGCGCGCCAACCTGGACAGGATCCGGCGGAACCACACCATCCCGGAGGACGCCGGTGTCGTGTTCGCGCGCACGAAACCCAAGCTGGCCGTCTACACGCACCTCCTGCTGTTCGGCGAGGCAACCGCGGGCGACCTGATCCCGGCAACCCGCGCGACCTACGACGGCCCGTTGCTCGTCGGCAAGGACGCGATGCAGTTCGACATCGGCGATGAAGTGCGGATGAACCGGTTTGCATCCTTGGCGTAGGGGCCGCCAGCACACGATCCGGAGGTCCTGGAAGGAGACAGATTTGGCCAAGAAGCGATACGACACGGAATCCCGCGGCATCCCTCTCGACTTCGCCAGCAACGACTACCCGTTCTTCGGCGCTCTGATGAACGGGCGCCACCAGGCGTACGGGTTGGACATCCGCTGGCACTACGTGGACCCGCCGAACAAGCTCTTCCGGCGGGTGCTGAAGTCGCCGCGGTACGACATCACGGAGCTGTCACTGTCAAGCTACACGATGATGCGGGAGCAGGGGTGGCGGGACTACAAGGCGTTTCCGATCTTCAGTTCCCGGCGTTTTCGCCACTCGGCGCTGTTCGTGCGCAAGGGCAGCCGGCTGGTGAGCGGGGAGCAGCTCAAGGGCAAGCGGGTAGGCGTGCCGGACTTCCACATGACGGCGGCGGTGTGGATCCGCGGCATCCTCGAGGAGGAGTACGGCGTCAGGCCGGAGGACATCCGCTGGTTCACCGGCCGGGTGGAGCGGGTCAAGCTACCCCCGGCCATCGCCCGGAAGGTGGAGTACGTGGGCAAGGAGGCGCGGCTCTTCGACTGGCTGCTGGAAAAGAAGCTCGACGCGGTGGTCTACGCCCATCTGACCAGGCCGCCCGTGCCGGACGGGGCCGTGCGATGCCTTTTCCCCGATCCCGTCGAGCGGGAAAAGGAATACTTCCGGAAGCACGGGGTCATCCCGATCATGCACCTGATGGCGCTCCGGGAGAAGCACCTGGAGAAAGGGCTCGGCATCGCGCGCAAGGTGGAGCGCGTGCTCAGGAAGGAGAAGGAGTCGTTCTTCAAGCGGCTGGAGCTGGTGAGCTCGGCCGGTGTACTGCCATGGTTCTCCGAGTACGTGGAGGGCACCGCCGGAGTCCTCGGCCGCGACCCGTGGCCCCACGGCATCGAGGCCAACCGCAAGGGCCTGGAGAAGTTCCTGGACTATTCCATGGCGCAAGGCCTGATCTCGCGCCGGCCCGACCTGCGCGAGCTGTTCATCGACGTGTGACGCGTCCGGGCATCCCGGCAAGCCGCGACCAGCACCTCACAGCACGAACGGCATGGTGGCGGAAAGCAGCACGCTCTGATCCAGCAGCATGGTGCGCTTGCGGATCTTCCAGCGGCCGTCCGTCTTGCGCAGGATGTCGTCGCGCTTGCCGGCGAAGATGTCGGTGCTGTCTTCGAGCTTGTTGCGGTAGATGAGGATCCGGTACTTGACGCTGACCTCTTCGGGATTCTCCAGGGACGGAGTCGCCCGGATGGCGTGGACGTTGGAGATGATGCGGGAGACCCGCGGCGACGGCTCCTCCACCCAATGGACTCCGGAGGTGATCTGCTTCATGCGCAGCCGCAGGGTGTTCTTGCCCTCGTCGAACCAGTTCATGTCCCGGCCCTGCCGGGTGTTCTCCTTGTCCCAGTGGCCGAACTGGACGTTCCGTCGCATAGGGACCCAATAGGAAACGTCGTCGGTCAGGAGATCCAGCCACTCGTCGTAGCGGCGCTCGTCCAGCAGGTCCGCCTCCATGCACAGGAACTCGTGCACCTCCTGCGCCAGCAGCAGGTAGGCCAGCCCCTTGCCGGCGCCGTCGGCGGCTGGGAAAGCGTCCCCTCCCGGGTCCGGGAGGGCCTTCGCGGGCGTCGTCCTACGGCTCGTCATTCATCAGCTCCGCCCAGCGCTGGTAGAAGGCCCGGGCGCCCTCTTCCGAGAACGACGCCTTGACGGTCACCGCGTCGGGGAGGTTTTCGACGGGCTCCGCGAAGCCGAGGCCCATGCCGTAGTGGTAGGGATAGCGCCGGGCGATGGTGCCCCGGCTGGCCTCCGTCGCGTACACCCAGTTGTCCATGTCGTCGGACTCCACCATGCCCGCCGGTCCCGAGAAGCGCATGTAGTAGCGGCGCAGCAGGTCCTTGACCTCCCAGGGCGCGTCCTTGTCCACCAGGTACCAGCGCCATGCCTCCGTCTGGCTCGGGCCTACCGGATGCCACACCACCATGGTGCGGGGGAACCAGGGGTGGAAGGCTGTGTTGGGAAAGACGTTGCCGTTGCCGGGGGTCACCGTGACCCTGCCCTTGAGCCGCTCCCGCCGCTTCGCCTCAACCTCCTTGAAATACTCGGCCACCGCCGGGTCGTTGGGGAACTCCGGAAACCAGGGCTCGGCACCTACTTCCGGCGGTCCGGTGATGCTGGCGTGCCCCAGCGACGGGAACGCCATCAGCCCGCTGGTGAACCGCTTGGCCTGGTTCTTGTGCACCGAGCCGTGGCGCTCCTGTCCTTCGCCGCCGGGCCCCATGCCGGCCAACTCCGCCGACTTGTGGGTGGTGGGACTGTGATAGGTGTCCCAGGCGAAGTTCTCGGCGGCGAACTTCCAGTTGCACGGCATCCGCCACTTGACCATGCCGCCCAGCACCTCCGAGCCGCCCTCGCTGCCGTCACGGGCGTCCAGCAGGGCGTCCAGGTAGAAGCGCATGCCGCCGAGGTAGTCGTTGAAGGACGGCGCCGACTCGTCCCAGGTGGCCCAGATGGTGCCCTTGTAGACTTCCATCTGCGCCACGTGGATCAGCCCCCACTCGGTCTTGTCGAGCTGCTCGCGGTAGCCCGCGCGGTACTGGGGAACGCCGAAGAGATCCCCGGGCGTCTGCACCAGGCCGCCGTCCGTGGAGTAGCTCCAGCCGTGATAGGGGCAGGTGAACACGGAGGTGTTGCCCTGGTCGTAGCGGCACACCTTCATGCCCCGGTGACGGCACGTGTTCAGCAGGACGTGGATCTTGCGCTGCGGGTCCCGGGTGACGATCACCGACTCCTCGCCCATGCGGGAAAGGAAGAAGTCGCCGGGCTCGGGGATCTGGCTCTCGTGCCCCACGCAGAGCCAGGTGCGCGCAAAGATCTGCTCCAGTTCCGACCGGTAAATGTCCTCGTTGACGAAGATTTCCCGGCTGATGATGCCGCGCTCCACGTCGACCCAACGCCCGTTCCGTTGTCTGCCGTTGCCCACGAACGCCTCCGTGTAGGGGCGGGTTTCAAACCCGACCGTGCCCGGATTCCAGTCCCGCTCAAGCCCCGATTTCTAATCGAAACAGCGGAAGCCGCAGGTTGTCAAGGATTTCCGCCGCTCACGCCCGCACCTTGCGCAGGCTCGGCATGAACGCGACTACGACGGCGGCCAGGACGAGCACGAGGACGCCCATGGCCAACACGGTATGGGGAGCGCCGATGAAGTGGGCGCTGATCCCCGCCAGCATGGCGCCCGCCGGCGTGATGCCGCGGTCGAGCATGTAGATGCTCATGACCCGGCCGCGCAGCCGGTCCGGGACGGTCATGTGCAGCACCATGTTCGATACGGACATGAACATGACCTGGAAACCGCCCACGATCCCGAGGGTCAGCAGGGACAGCCTCAGGGTGCGCATCAGCGAGAACAGGATCAGGAACGCCCCCTGGAACACCAGGCCAGCGATCATGAGGAGCCCGGGGCGGTCGACCCGGTTGGCGAAATGCGCGACACACAGCATCGCCACCATGGCGCCCAGCCCCGGCGCCGCCATCATCAAGCCGAGGCCGTCGGGCCCCACCTGCAGCACGTCCTTCTGGAAGACGGGCAGAAGAGCCTGGTACGGCATGGCGAACAGCCGCGGGACCATGGCGGTGGCCATCACCGCGAACACCACGGGATCCGACCAGACGTAGCGAATTCCTTCGCGCAGGTTGCTGAGCACGGAAGTGCGGGAGGCTTCCAGGACGCGCTCCGGAACCCTCATCCGGTAGATCACCCACAGGACGAAAAGGTAGGTGGCGCTCTGGACGTAGAAGTTCCCGGCCAGTTGGACGGAGAAGTTCCCATACAGTGCGAAGAAGGCAATGAGTCCCCCGCCCACGCTCGGGCCGATGATCTTGGTGAAGTTGAAGGCCGCGGAATTCAGCGCCACGGCGTTCATCAGCTCCGCCCGCGGCACGATGTCGGGGATGAGCGCCTGCCGCACCGGCTCGCTGAAGGACCATACCGTGCCGGTCGCCAGCGTGAAGGCGAACAGGTGCCAGACTTCCAGCCACTCCAGGTGCGCCACCAGGGCCATGCCCAAGGCCGTCGCCAGCACGAACCATTGGGTGGTGATCATCATCCTGCGCCGGTCCGAGCGATCCGCGGCCACCCCGGCCAGCGGGCTGAAGATGAGGAAGGGCACGAACCGGAGGCCGTTGATGGCGCCCAGAAGGATGGACGAGCGCGTCATCTCGTAGCAGGCCCACCCCACGGTGAGCTGCTGGAGCCAGTGTCCGCCGCTGAGGAAGCAGGTGCCGGCCCACAGGTACCGGAAATCCCGGTTGCGGAGGGACGAAAAGGTGCTGCGGGAGCGCGTGTCGGTGGCCTGTTCCATACGTGTCGATGTGGGGCCGGGTTTCAGCCCCGTCCATGCTCGGACCGCTGCCTCCCTCGGATGTGGGGGCGGGTTTTCAAACCCGCCCGTGCATCGGCTCTGCCTACGGCCTCGGTTTCCCGCCCTCCCCCGCCATGGCGGCAACCAGGCTCAGTTGACGGCGGTCCAGGTTGGCGCTCTTGATGAGAGCGTAGACATCCTGGCCTTGCGTCAGAGCCAGTTCGCGTACGGCCTGCCGCGTGACCAGGGAGGTCAGCGTCGCGTTGCCGATGCGCAGCCGGAGTTCCGTAACGGCGCGTGTGTTGTCGTCCCCGCCGATCTCCACCAGCGTCCCCTTGAGCACGTTGCGCAGGCTCAGCCCCCGCGGCGGCTCCGTGGCCACGCCGACGTCACGGGCGCGGATCCACACCCGCACCGCCACGCCCTCGGGAATGTCCACCAGCGGCACCCGCAACTCGCCGCCGCGGAAGTCGAGGTGGGTGAGCCCGGCCTCGGCATCGTGACGGGAGACGCGGGTCGCCAGCATGGTTCCTGTCTCCGTCTCGTCCTCCGGCGACCACAGCTCCAGTTGGCTCAGGATCTCGTCGGTGGCGCCGGACCGGGTGACCCGACCCGCCGACAGCAACACCAGATTGCGGGCCAGACGCGATACCTCGTCCAGGGAATGGCTCACATAGAGGATGGGAATGCCCATGTTGTCCAGCCGTTCGAGATAGGGAAGGATCTCCCTCTTCATCAGCACGTCGAGGGAGGCCAGCGGCTCGTCCATCAGGAGCGCCCGAGGATTGCTCAAGAGCGCCCGGCCTACGGCCACGCGCTGCTTCTCGCCGCCCGAGAGGGAACGCGGCCGGCGCCGGAGCAGCGCCCCGAGGTCCAGCAGCGCGACGATCTGGTCCAGGGCGAGGTAGCGCTCGGCCGCGGGGACGAAACGCCACCCGTAAAGCAGGTTCGAGCGTACGGTCAGGTGCGGGAACAGGCGCCCTTCCTGGAACACGTACCCGACTCGCCGTTTCCAGGGTGGCAGGTCGACGCCGGCCGCGCTGTCGAACAGGACGTGGCCGTCCACCTCGATGTGTCCTTCGTCGGGTCTGAGCAACCCGCTCACCATGTTCACGATAGAGGTCTTGCCGGCGCCGGAACGGCCGAAGAGGGCGGTGACCCCCTGGTCGCTGCTGAACCGGGCTTCAATGCTCAGGTTCCCGAGCCGCCGTTTGACGTCGACTTCAAGCATGGTTCAGGCGCCGTATCCCTGTGTTCTCCTGGCGACGTAGCGGCCCAGCATCTCCGACGCCACCAGCGCCACGATGGTGACCAGAACGATGATGACGGTGAGGCGCATGGCGCCGGGCTCGCCGCCGGGAACCTGGAGCGCCGAGTGAACCGCCAGCGACAGGGTCTGGGTCTCGCCGGGGATGTTGGAGACGAAGGTGATGGTGGCGCCGAACTCCCCGAGGCTCCGCGTGAAGCCGAGGATCGCCCCCACCACCATGCCCGGCAGGCTCAGGGGCAGCGTCACGGTGAACCACGTCCACCAGCGGTTGGCTCCCAGGGTATTGGCGGCGGACTCCAGGCGCCGGTCGATGGCTTCCAGGGAAAGGCGGATGGGTCGCACCATCAGCGGAAACGCGACCACGGCTGCGGCCACCACGGCGCCGGTCCAGCGGAACGCGAACACCAGACCAAAGGTCTGCTCGAGCCAGGCCCCGACCAGGCCGCGGCGCCCCAGCAGCAGGAGCAGCAGATAGCCGGTGACCACCGGCGGCAGCACCAGCGGCATGTGCAGCAGTCCGTTCAGAAGTTCCTTGCCCCAGAAATGGTAGCGTGCCAGCACGTAGGCGGCCAGTGCGGCCAGGGGGAGGCTGGCGACCGTGCTCCAGGTGGCGATCCGAACGCTCAGGCGCAGGGCCTCGATCTCCGCCGAGCTCAGGGACCAGTCGGACATCAGTGTCCGGTCCCCCTGACCGCGAAGCCGTGGCCCTCGAACACCGATCGGGCCGCTCGTGACCACAGGAAGTTCAGGAACCTCTCGGCTTGCGGATGGGTGCTGGCGGCGGGGACGGCCACCGTGTAGCGGATGGGCGGATGATACTCCTCGGGGAAGACGCCCACCACCGCGACGTTGGGGTCCGCCTTGGCGTCTGTCGCATACACGACACCGTAGGGCGCCTCTCCCCGAGCCACCAGCGCCAGCGCGTGGCGCACGGTCGGGGTGCCGGCCACCCGTCCCGCCACCGCGTGCCAGACGCCGAGGGTCTCGAACGCCGCCTTGGCGTACTGCCCGGCCGGGACGTGGCTCGGATCTCCCATCACCAGCCGCCCGTTGCCGAGAAGCCGGCTCAGTGGAAAGCCGTGATGGATAGGCACGGCCGCGGCCTGGCCGGCGGGGGCCACGAGCACGAGCCGGTTGCCGAGGAGGCCACCGAGGGTGCCCGGCCGCAGCCACCGCCCGGCCTCCAGCCGGTCCGTCCACTTGGGACTGGCCGACACGTACACGTCCGCCGCCGCGCCGCGCTCGATCTGCCGCGCCAGGGTGGAGCTCGCGGCGAACGAGATCGCCACCGGCGAGCCGCCGGCCTTCTCGAACCGCCGCGCGATGGTGTCGACGGTCCCTTGGAGGCTGGCGGCCGCGAACACCAGCAGGCGGTCGGCCGCCGCGGCGGTAGTCCCGGCCGGTATCAGGGCGCAGGCGAGGAGGCACGCGCAACGCAGCAGCAAGGCCCTTCGCCGTGTCTCACCCATGGTCACTCTCGTCCGGATGATCCTGAGTCCGTCAATAAGCCACGTCCGCGCCACGCCCAACGGCACGTTCTCACACGCTCTCCGTCATTCCCGCGCAAGCGGGAATTGGCCCGGGCAACAAAGTCATTTTTACTTGGCATTTTGTCGTCTATAATACCACACGGCCGATGGCCCCGCGGAAACAGTGCCGGAGCAGGCCAAGCCGCCGGTACGCAGCAACCGGCGACCCGCGCCGCGAAAGGAGATCATGGCCGGACGGAAAGTTCCCTACGATCCCGCAACCGCGAACCTCCTGTGCTACGCATCCGCGGTTCCCTCGTTTCTCGACGGTAGCGATACGCCTCGCGCCTATCTCGAGCGGTGCCTGGAGACCATCGAGGCCCTCGAGCCGGAAGTCAGGGCATTCGTCCGAATGAACGTGGACGGCGCCCGCCAGGCGGCCGACGCCGCCAGCGCGCGCTACAAGGACGGGCGCCCCCTTTCGGTGGTGGACGGCATGCCCATGGCCATCAAGGACGTCCACGAGACCGAGGACATGCCCATGGAGGTGGGCAGCCCGGTGCTCAAGGACTTCCACACCGGCTGGGACGGCGCCGCGGTGCACTGCCTGCGCAAGGGCGGCGCGCTGATTCTGGGCAAGACCGTCACGACCGAGTTCGCCTTTGCCGCGCCCGGACCCACCCGCAATCCGTGGGACGTGTCGCGGACTCCCGGCGGTTCTTCCAGCGGCAGCGCCGCCGCGGTAGGCGCGCGCATGGTGCCGGCGGCCACCGGCACGCAGGTGCGCGGCTCGGTGCTGCGGCCCGCGGCCTATTGCGGCACCTACGCCATCAAGGCCTCCTACGGCGCCATCAACACCTTGGGCGGGTTTCCGTCGGCCCCGAGTCTGGCGCACCTGGGGATTCTCGCCGGCACCCTGGAGGACACGTGGAGCACGGCCTACTACATCTCCCATACCGCCGGCGGGGACCCGGGCCATCCGAGTCTGGGGGGAGAGCCCACGCTGCCGTCCGCTAACAAGCCCCGGCGGGTGGTGAGGCTCGAATCCGCCGGCTGGGACGTCACCGCCGAGGACACACGGGCGGTCTTCGAGGGGTACGTCGAAACCTTGCGCTCCAAGGGCGTGGAGGTGGCGGGCCGGGCCGACGACCCGGACGTGGAGGCGCTGGAGCACAAGCTCAGGGAGCTGCCCGAGGTGATCCTGCTGATGCTCACCTACGAGGGGCGCTACCCGCTGGCGGTCTATGCCGACCGCTGCCCGGAACTCCTGAGCGAACGGGTGCGGGAGCGCGTGGAGGTGGGCCGGGGCCTCACCCCCGCGGACTACGCCGGGGCCCTTGACTGGTGCCACGCCTTCCGCCGGCAATGGGAGGCCATGGCGGGAAGCACTGATGCGTTCGTCACCCTGAACTCCATCGACGCCGCGCCCGTGGGCATGCCGGTGGGAAACTCCATCTACGGCGAGCTGTCGTCGGTGGTGGGCGTTCCCACCCTGAACCTGCCGCTGCTGGCCCTCGACGAAATGCCGCTGGGGGTTCAGTTACTCGGCTATTTCCGCAAGGACTGGGAGCTCGTGGGTACCGGACGGTGGTTGGCCGAGGCCTGAACCGCTTCCGTCCCATCGGAGTCGCAAGGGGAGCCTGAGGCAGTTCGCGATCATACGGTCTTGACGTGAAAGTCCTTGTCAGCCTGCTCGTCTCCTTCATGGAGCTCCCGGAAACCCGGCGCAACCTGGGCGTGTTGCTCAAGTTTCTCGGCGTCCTGCTGGGAATCATCGTCATCTACACCGTCGTCTTCCACGTCATCATGGTCAGCGTGGAAGGTAAGGACCACTCCTGGATCACGGGTTTCTACTGGACCCTGACGGTCATGAGCACACTGGGGTTCGGCGACATCGTCTTCGACAGCGATGTCGGACGAATCTTCAGCATTTTCGTGCTCGTGTCGGGCATCGTCATGCTCCTCATCCTGCTGCCCTTCACCTTGATACGCTCGTTCTACGCGCCGTGGCTGGAGGCGCAGATACGGGGCCGCGCCCCCCGCAAGGTGGCGGACGATCTGGCGGGCCACGTGGTCATCTGCGGCTACGATGCACTGGCGACGGGCTTGATGGAGCGGTTGGCTCTTTACGACATTCCCTACTGCGTTATCGAGTCCGACCTCGCGGAGGCTGCCCGCAAGCAGCGCGAGGGCCTGTCGGTCATCGCCGGGGACGTCGACAGCCGGGAGACCTACGTGAACATTCGGGCGGCGCACGCGCGGCTCATCGTGGCCAACCTGACGGACGAGGTGAACACCAACATCACCATCACGGCCCGGGACGTGGCTCCGAGCGCGCCCATCGTCGCCACCGCCACCGCCGAGGACTCCATCGACGTGCTGGAGTTGAGCGGCTGCACCCACGTCCTGCCTCTGCACCAGCAATTGGCGGAACGCCTGGCCAACCGCATAAACGCCGGGCACGCCCAGGTCCACGTCATCGGCGGCATCCGGAACCTGCTGATCGCCGAGTTCGCCGTCCACAACACGCCGTTCGCCGGCCGCACCATTCGCGAGACGCAGGTCCGCGAGGCCACCGGCGTCGAGATCGTCAGCGTGTGGGAGCGCGGCAAGCTCTTGCCGGCCCGGCCGGACACCTACCTGTCGAATGCCAGCCTGCTGGTGGTAGCGGGCACCGAGCAGCAGATCCTGGAGCTCAACCTGCTGCTGGTGATCTACGACATCAACTACAACCCGGTGCTGGTCATCGGCGGCGGCAAGGTGGGGCGCACCACGGCCCGGGCGCTGAGGCGCAAGGACGTGGCGGTGCACCTCATCGAGCGCAACGAGGCGTTGCGGCCGCGCATCGGCGAGATTCCCAACCGGCTCTTCCAAGGTGAGGCGGCGGACCGGGACCTGCTCATGGAGGCGGGCCTAAACAACACGCCCGCGGTGGTGCTTTCCGGCAGCGACGACGCCATGAACATCTACCTGGCGGTGTTCTGCCGCCGCCTCAACCCGGAGGTCCTCATTCTGAGCCGCCTCACTCACCCCCGGAACCTCGAGGCCATCTACCGCGCCGGCGCCGACTTCGCCTTGAGCTACGCTTCCCTGGGCGTCGAGGACATCTTCGCCCAGCTCCACGCCCAGGAACTGCTGGTCATCGGAGAAGGCGTGGAGATATTCGTGGTACCGGCACCAGCCGCACTCGTCGGCCGTGACCTCGGCGGCTGCGCCGTCTCCGAGCGTACCGGCCTCACCATCGTCGGCGTCCAGCAGAACGGCGTCGTTGTCACCAACCCGCCAGGCTCGACGTCACTGAAAAAGGGCACCGAACTGATCATGCTCGGCAGCAACGAGCAGCGGCAGGCGTTCGCCAGGGATTTCGGGTGAGAGGTGAGATCTCGTGTCGTGGGTACAGTACCGTCGAGGCGAATTGCGAAACCGTGATGCTGTTGACCCCGCGATCGATTGTCAGCGCGGTGCGGGGTATCCACTAGCAGTGCACCATACTGGCGGTTGACCCAACGAAGGAGACCGGATTTTGGCCGGACACGACCAAGGTCAAGGGACCGTGCCGAGTCCTGAGCGCTACTCCAGGCTCGCGCCCTTGGACGTCGACACTGAAACGAGCTTGGCGCTTCAGGCACGACAGTTTTTCTCACCGATGTTCCAGGTTCAGGCGCGCAAGCCCCCACCAGGGCAAGGCCTGACACCGGCGTCGGGCAAAGACTTCTTGGATTACTTGAGCGAGAGAAAAGCCCTACCCGATGAACCCGACAGGTACCTTCATCAAGTCCGTCGGTTTTGCTGGACCGCATGGTCGCAAGCGACCTCCTTGTCGATATGGGCATAGGTCAGGGTGGCAGTTTTGTCTTACTCCCGAAGAGCTACTACGCGCTCAGCGAGCTATCCAAGCTGAGAGAACGGGGGGTCTTCTGGCTGGCGAAGGCTCTCGGGGGGCGATTCGTTCATCGTCATGTTTCGCCCGCCATCGTGCATGTCGTCGGTGAGAACGATGAAGGCGAGGGGAGCGGCATTGTCTTCGATGCACATCATGTCCTCACGTGCGGCCATGTGATTTCTCCCATGAAACTCGCCTCCGCGCAGGCGTTCCAGGGAAGGACGGTGACCGTCGAAGAAGTCTTCCGGCATGGAAACGAGGACGTGGCGGTCATCCGTATCAAGGAGCCGCTGACGACCGTCCCCGGTCTCGGGTTTGCCGCTCCGATGGTGTCGCAGAAGGTCTACAGGTTCGGATACTCAAGGGTTCCGTGCTCTGTTCCATCGAGTACGGGGACTTCTCCCTTGGTCATGCAAAGCGGAGAAGTGACCAATGAGTCAGTCGCTGTCTTCGGCGGCATGGAACTTTTCCTCTATTCCGCGATATCCAGGCCCGGCGGACAGTGGCGGGGGCGGTTGTTTCAGACGACGGCTATGTCGTGGGAATGACGACGGAACTGTCGGATTCCAGGGTCCACACCACGGAGGGTGAGGACGTCTTTTCTCCGCACTACGCCGGGATTCCCTCGCATGTTCTCGCGAGGGCGGTCGATGATCTGGATTTGGGAGTTCAAATTCCCCTTGAGACCTATGAGTAGACCCTGTCGCTGAAGGTCATCTCCGCGCGATCAGCTCCAGGACGATCGCGGTCGGATCAAGGGGAGGGCCAGCGGGCACGGTCAGAAAGGACTCTCACTGGGTCGGGCTCTCGGCATCAATGCGGGATCGTGCGGGTTCCGGTCCGGGTGGTTGGTGCGCAAAGGGGCATCGCGAGGGGAACCGTCCTAACTTGCTGGTGTCCCCATGACCTTGCTCGGTGGTACCGACACGTCCACGACGCAGATCGAGATCAGGTTCCGGTCTCGGTCGCACAGTGACTTCTGGAGCCTCTGTTCCATTTCGCCGGGAGTCCTCGGATGCCAATTCCCGGATTTCGTTGGTCGGCACGCGTCCGTGTCCCCGAACCAGAACACCAAGTAGATTCCGAAGCCTCCAGCGCCGGGATCGAGCGTGTAGTTCGCCGTCAGTTGTTCGCTGATCGCCGTCCAAACGTCGTCGTGGCAACTTCGCTTGATTTCCACAGGGAGATTGAAGCCGGCGAAGCTCACGCGGATGTCCGCCCTCCGGTCATTGGCGTAGACGCCTTCCGGCTGCGCATCGATTCCGCGCGGCGTGAGTCGGTCCTGCAGGTCGGACAGGACCGCATCCCGGCACGCATCCTCAGGTTTCGGGGCGGTGGGGCGGTTGTGCCGATCCACGTTCCAGTACTGGCGCCAGTCCGACGTGGAGCCTCGACGGATTTTCTGCGACAGTGACGTCAGTTCGTCGACGACCAGCGCCGCCAGGTCCCCGACGTTGGCCGGCCTCCGGTTGTTGAGCGTCTCCACTACCTGCCGAACGGTGCAGTGACGGAACTCGTGCTCTCTTCGTCGCTGGACGTGACGCAGCCGCGTTGCTGCAATGCAGGCTAGCCACGCCTGTGCGTTGGGGGAGTCGGCAAGTGCCTGCAGCACCTCCGTTGCAACAGCGCTTGTCTCGCTCGCGAGGCTCCAAATCACATGAGACACTGCTTCATGGGCATATTGGGGAATCTCGCGCGGCATCGCAGTTCCCGCGAACTCGACCAGCGCCCTTACGTCGGAAGGTTCCAGGTCGCGAGCGATATCCTCTCGTGGGACTCGGACGGACGACAGGAATATCCGAACGCCCGTAGAACACGCCTCGTCGTGAGGCAACGAACGGAAGTCGTTCCGCCAATGCTGCGGATCTGCCAGGAAGCCGGCGAATGTCCAGCAAACCCTCTCATTCAATTCAGGGCGACCCCGATCGAGCCGATCGCGCGCGAGACGGCTTACCTCGGCGCGGTCGCCGTGGACCAGCGCGGAATGAAGGGTCCAGCACAACGCCCGCAACTCCGAGTCCGACTTGACCGGCGGGAATCGCTGGAGCAGCGGGATCGCTGCCTCCCGGGCCACCTTCTCGTGGTCGTCCGCGTACCGTAGCTCGTGGAGTTCAATGGGCGTCTGCACGCCGGTCTCGAGCTTCGTCACCGCGACGTCGGACAGAATGCGAGCCACTAGCCCCGGCTGGCTCTCCAGCAGCGTCCGGAACCACCGCGGTCGATACATGGTGGCCGAACTCGTGCTGTCGGGGTCGACCACTTGGGCCGACAACGTGTAGACAATGGTCACTGCCAGACGCGCCCAGTCTTGGGTCAGATCGTCGATCGGGAGGCAGCCCGATTGCTCCAGGCTGTGAAGTCCCGCCGCGAACGGAAGCACGAGCAAATCGATCTTCTGCGTGTCGAGCGACCGGACCACCTGCTCGCAATCGGGCAGATCCGTGCCCTGAACCGTCGCTTCCATTTCCGTGATGAGTGCATCGGCAATTTCCGGTGAACCGCCGGCGAACGCGCGAAGACGCTCCCCCGGCGTTTTGCCGGCAAATCGGTCGTCGACACCAAGGTACGCGGTGGCAGCCCAATGCAGCTGTTGTCTGTCAACCTGTCCGGCCATCGCCGCCGATGGCGGAGTGTCTTTGGGCGCCGGTTTGCTGGAGCGGTACTCGCGCTCTTCCGGGGGGTCCGTTGGCATCTGTCCTTCGGGGCGTGACGCCGGCCCAGCTCGAACTTCCAACATCTGATTGAAACGGCCGAGCAGGGACTTGTCTGACGACAACGCGGCGCGCACTTTCTCGACGGTGAGGCCGTGCGCTCCCTCTCCTCCGGTCAGGCAGTCTACAAGCTCGCTGAGATAGAACGACTCGGCGTCCGGTTGCCCGCCGGCCGCGAGCGCCTGATCCACACACCAAGGTCCATAGTCGAACGGCCGTGCTCCGAACAGGTGACGCTCTACCAGGCCCGTGCACGCCTCGCCACGGGCCAAGCACTCGTTGACGCCGTGGGCAATCAACGCCTTTAGCCTCTCCCGGTTCCATAGCAAGCCGATCCGCAGGCCGGCGATGTCCCGGTCCAACGTTTCGAAGCCGTAGTCGGAGAACAGACGGAGCCAGTTGTAGAGACGGCGAATGTCCACATCCCCTCGGGTTTCCCTCAGGAACCGGTCCAATGCCTCGGCGGGCAGCCGCGACATTCCCGTAAACCCGTCTGCCTCGCCGTGCATAAAGGACTTGAAGCGATCGCTGTTTGCGGCGACGGCGTCCAGGAGCTCTGCGAATTGCGCAGGGGTCGACTGCCTGACGACATGTTCAGTCCAGAACTCCGAGTACTCCCCGGAGTGCGCCGTGAGACGCGGTGCACGCAGGTAAGGCAGCACTTCCTGCATGCTCAGTAACCGGGGGAAGAGGTGCTTCAGCAGGATTCCGAGGAGTTCATCTCCTGGGTCTTCGACCGAGCCGCCGCCGATGTCGTGCATCAACGCATTCAAGGCGACAGAGCTTAAGGAATCTCGCTCCGCATACCCGATCAGTACATCGAGGGCTCCGGATCTGATGCTCGGAT
>JAPPHF010000012.1 GCA_028821115.1 Deltaproteobacteria bacterium
TCCACTTGACCGGCCGCCCGAGCTTCATGGCGGCGTAGGGGACCAGGTAGTCCTCCGGGTAGAACTCGCCGCGGATGCCGAAACCGCCGCCCACGTCGGGTTCGATGAAGTGGATGCGGTGCTCGGGCATCTCCAGCAAGGACGACAGCACCGCGCGGTTGAAGTGCGCCACCTTGGTCATGCCCCACACGGTCAACTCGTTCCGCCCGGCGTCCCAGGACGCCACCAGGCCGCGGGTCTCCATGGGGTTGCCGGTGTGGCGGTGCGTCCGCAGCACTTCCTTGCGGGTGTACTCCGCATCGCGGAACGCCCCCTCGACGTCCCCCAGCATGATGTCGTGGCCGCCGGCCACGTTGGTGCCCTGCTCCTCGTGAATGACCACGTCGCCGCGCAGCGCCGCCTCGACGTCCGGCACCACCGGCAGCGGCTCGTACTCCACCCCGATCAGGTCGGCCCCGTCCTCGGCCACGTAACGGTCCACGGCGGCCACCAGCGCTACCGGCTCGCCCACGTAGGCGACCTTGCCCCGGGCCAGCGGGTACTGCAGGAAGCGGTCCAACCCGTCCAGTTGGTACATGCGCAGCGGGATCGGCTTGACGCCCGCCGGCAAATCGGCAAAGGTGAGCACGCCGACGACCCCCGCGAGCTTCAGGGCCTCCGACACGTCCACCGACTTGATGCGCGCGTGCGCGTGCGGACTCCGCAGGACCGCCGCGTAAAGCATCCCGGGCAGCTTCACGTCGTCGATGAACGTGGCCTTGCCGGTCAGGAAACGAACGTCTTCGCCGCGCCGGATCGGCGCCCCGATGTATGTCTGCGTCATGTGCTGCTCCACGGGTTGCCCTGAAAGTCCACCGGACCCCGAAGCCAGTCATTCCCGCTTTCGCGGGAATGACGGAGGGGGACCGGGCTCCACAGAAGGATACAACACTAGTACACGCGTGTCGCGTTTCGCAAAACGATGTTCCTCCTGAAGCAACTCACCCGCCCGGAGCCCCTGTTCGTGCTGCTGTGGGGGAGCCAGGTGGTCCGGATGGCTTGGCCGTCCGCG
Source organism: Deltaproteobacteria bacterium (assembly GCA_028821115.1). Taxonomy (GTDB): domain Bacteria; phylum Desulfobacterota; class Binatia; order UBA9968; family JAJDTQ01; genus JAJDTQ01. The sequence goes on from JAPPHF010000012.1 coordinate 1,052, forward strand.
ACCGCAGACCTCGCCGGGGCTGTGCTCGCGACGGCGTTCATCCTGCGGGTGTTTCTGTTCCTGCGCCGGCCGACCATCGTCCTGTGCTGCACCCTCGCCGCCCTGGCCGCCGTGCTCATCTTCATCTACGGCGGCCCGGCCAACGTGCTGGTGGGGTTCAAGGCAGCGCCCATGTTCGCGGGCTTCTTCGGCAGCATCGTGTTGCTGCGCGCCACCGGCGACCAGCTCCAGCAGATCACCCAGGCGCGCGCGCTGTTCGCGCGGCTCAAGCCGGACCATCGGCTGGGCGGCTTCCTGGTGGGCAGCCACTTCCTGGCGGTGGTGCTGGGACCGGGCGCCTACGCCATCACCGCCCCCATCATCGGCGAGAGCAAGGTGGAGGACGAGCACCTCGCCGCCATGCGCGCCTGCCACCGCGGCGGCGGCGTAGCCGGCCTGTGGTCGCCGTTCTGGATCGCCATGGCGCTGTCGTCCCAGTACGTGCCGGGGGTGCCTCTGTGGCACACCATGGCGCTGGGCATGTCCATGGCCGCGTGCGCGCTCACGGCCTCCCACGTGCTCTTCGCTCCGGAACCGAGCGTCACCCTGCTGTGGCGGGCGCTCAGGAGCCTCCAGCCCATCGTCCCGCCGGTGGCGGTGTGCGTCCTGACGGTGGCGCTCCTGTCCGGCGTCACGGTGCTGTCGGGCCTGGAGGCGCTGATCGTGAGCGTGCCGGTCCTGTGCGCCCTGGCCCTCCTGGCCAAGGGCCGGCGCGCGTTCGTGACCGGCGTGGCCAACACCTACCGCGGCACCGCCCACGTCGGCAACGAGATCTCGATCCTGACCATCTCGCTGGCCCTGGGCGGGGTGATCCGGTACGTCTTTGCCGAGACCGGGACCACCGACTGGATCGGCGGCCTCGACCTGCCCGCCGCGGCCGTCATCGCCATCATGATCGGCGCCACCTCCCTCGGCGCGCTGGTCGGGGTGCACCAGATCGTGTCGGTGTCGCTGCTGCTGTCGGTGTTCACCGACCTGCCGGTGCGCGTGGCCGGCGTGGTGCTCATCGAGAGCACCCTGGCGGCCTGGTCCTGCTCGTCCATCATCGGCCTTTCCGCCATCATGGTCGGCACCGCCACCGCCATGTTCCACGTCACCCCGGGACAGGTCATCCTGGGCCCCAACCTCAAGTTCGCCGTCCTGTTCGCCACGGGCGCCATCCTGGTGCTGGCGGGCGTGAACGCGCTGCTGGTCTAGGACCGCCCTGACGCCAGCTTGGCGCATCGGGCCGAATGTGGAAGACTACCTCCATGAGCAATCTGGCCAAGGAAACCAGGGCGACGATGATTCCGTGCCTCCGCTACCACGACGCTGCCAAGGCCATCGACTGGCTGTGCGAGGCGTTCGGCTTCGAGCGGCACCTTGTGGTGCCGGGCGAGGACGGCGTCATCCTCCACGCCCAGCTCGTGTTCGGCAACGGCATGGTGATGCTGGGCTCCGCCCGGGACGACGACTATGGTGTGCTTCACCGGCCCCTGGCCAAACCAGGCGATCCGGTGTCGCAGACTATCTATCTCATCGTCTCGGACGTGGATGCGCACCATGCCAGGGCCGTCTCCGCGGGCGCCGAGATCGTCATGGCCCCCGAGGACCAGGAATACGGCGGCCGCCTCTACTGCTGCCGCGACCCCGAAGGCAACCTCTGGTGCTTCGGCAGCTACGACCCGTGGGAAGATACTGCGTAAAGGAGAACACCATGACCAGAGTCGTCAACAGAGTCGTCAAAATTGTGACAGTTCTTGCCCTGTGTCTCGTATTGAGTGGCACCGTAGCGGCGCAGCGGGCCTCGGCGGCGGACGACGCCGTTTCGCAGCACATGGTGGCGCAGGCCATGCTAACGGCCCATTTCGTCGCGGCCGCGCTCAAGGCGGGCATGGGCAAGGACGAGATCAACGCGGCGCTGGCCAAAGTGGCGGCGGGGTCGGCCATCTCCGAGTTCTGGATCAGCGACGACAAGGGCGGCATCGAGTTCACCAACATCCCGGGCATGAGCTTCAAATTCCCCACCGACCCGGCCGGCAAGAGCCAGGCGGCGCCCTTCGCCGCGCTGCTGGACGGCAGCAAGACCGTGGTGGTGCAAGGCTTCCAGGCCCGTGAGTTCGACGGCAAGATGTTCAAGTACGTGGGGGTCGCCGGCGTCGACAAGCGCCGAATCGTGCAGGTGGGCGTAGCCAAGTGAAGCGCGCGCTCACCGGACGTTTCCTGGCCGCGCTTGCCGCGGTTCTCCTGATCGCGGCGGCGCCGGGCCTAACGCTCGGACAGACCACCGGCGCAAACGCTGAGCGCTTGGCAAACGCGCCCTCCGACACCGGTACGGCACCGAGTTCGTCCGGCGTTGCCGCCGCTCACGCCTTCTACGTGCGGGCCGGTTTCTTCTTCGACGGCTCCGAACCGACGCGCTTCAGGGACGAGGACTGCTCGAGCACCTCGCCCGCCGCCCTCTACGGCTGCGGGGACGGGATGGACGGCGCGCCGTTGGGCTCTCTCGGGGATTTTGGAACCACCGGCGGGATCGATCTCGGGCTCGGCTACGTCACCGCGGCCGTCGTGCGCCTCGAGGCCATGGTCCAGCACCACCCACGCGTCCCTTTCAAGGGCCAGGCCAACTTCACCCAGCTCCAGCTCACCGACCGGCGGGACGTCTCCGCGGAGCTGTCCACCCTGACCGGGATGCTCGCGGCCTACGTGGACTTGCCGGCGTTGGGGCTACCCCAACTGGGACCCTTCGCGCCGTTCGTCGGCGCTGGCGCTGGCGTATCCCGCATCCGTATCGGCGAAACGCGCCAGGAGTTCCCGAGGACGAGGACCATCGTTCCCGGCGGCCGCCGGACCGGCTTTGCATGGATGGCCACGGCGGGGCTTGCGGTGCCCTTGGGGGAGGAGATCACGCTCGACGTTGCATATCGCTACACCGACCACGGAACCGTGACGACCGGCAAGGCCACGGGCCGGGTCGAGTGGCGTGACCGCCGCAGGGAGCCAATTTTCTTCCCTCTCGCCCGCACCAAGGCCGAGCTGCGGCGCAATGGTTGGGTTGTTTCCCTGCGCTACGCCTTCTGAACCCCGGCTAGCCCTTCTCTTGCGGCTTCGGCAGCCGTAGCAGGATGGTCTTGATATCGCCTTCGATGCGGTCGAATCCTGCTTCGATCCGTTTGTCCATGCGGTCTACTCGATCCGTAAGCAAGTCGATGCGCCCGTCCAGCCGTCTGATCTCCGGGTTGATCTGGACATGAATCGCCCACAAGCCCAACAACCCCAGCGAGGTCATCACTGTCACGATCGCGACCACCACCCAGGCGTATTCCTTCAGTTTCTCCACCGGCCGTACACCTCCATTCCAGTATATAAATAATATATCGACCGATCAAATATTTTCTTAAGCGGATTTCGGGTTGACGGTCACTTCGCCCTGCGCAGGAGCGCGTAGAGGAGCCACGCGGGCGCGCTGAGGACCAGCGCGTAGATCAGGATCGCCACCGGCCCGAGCAGGCCGGCGAAGAGGGCCGCCACCGCCGTCAAAGGCGCCAGGACGGCGAACGATCCCCAGGCGGTGCGGCGATATCCGATCCTCAGGAGGCGGCCGCAGGCCCACGCCAGCGGCAGGCCGCAGGGCGCGACCACCGCCAGCGAAAGCCACGCCTGCGGCTCCACCGGCAACGCCATGCCGCCGTGGAGCACGGCGGCCACCACGATACCCGCCGGGAGCCACAGGCATGCAACGACACGGGACATGCGGGATGGCCCGTCCGGATCAGAAGTTCAGGCGCCAGCCGGCGAGGAACGTGAGCTCCGGGTCCGCGGCCCGGCGATGGCCGGGGCGGAGGCTCAGGACCGTGCCCAGGCGAAGCTCGCCCTTGGCCAGCGGCCGGCGCCACTGCCCGGCGACGTCCACTTGGCGGGCGCTAGGCGCGAGATCGGCGCGTACCGGACTGTAGAGCACCGCGCCCTGCTTGGTGCGGCCGCTCGGCACCATAAGAGAGGCCCGGCCGTTCTCGACGCGGAGCGGCTGCGACAGCGAAAGGCGCAGCGTGCCGGCGCCGCCCAGCGGCCGGGTGGCGTGAAGCGCGAACGCGCTGGTGGAAAGTAAAGACACCCGGGTGACGAGGCTGTCTCGCGCCGCCGGCGAGACCAGCCCGAACTCCGCGTTGGCGCCCAACCGCCAACCGCCCAGGTCCGTATGGGCATCCACGCCCACGAAGGATGTGTCGCCCGCAAGGGTGCCGAAAGCGCCTTCGCCGACGCTGCCGAGAAGCGTCTCGCGCTCTCCGATCCACCCGGTCTGCAGACCGAGAGGAGATCCCGGCCGCCGCCAGCCCAGGGCGGCGCCCACGGCGGGCGTCCGTCCCCGGATCCCCTTGGTGGTGAAGGCGGAAGCGAAAAGTCCTCCCTGACCGGCCAGGGTGGCCTTGACCGCGCCCTCGGCTAGGGACATGTGGCTGCCCCGCACCTCCGCCGTGGCCTCCAGGAGGGCGGCGTGGAGACTCACGGAGGCGGGGTCACGGCCCTCGGCGGCCCTATCCCACATGGATTCCCGCTTCCGCAGGAATGACGGGAGGTGATGCGGGAGTGACGTGTTTCGGGCATCGGCGGCAACCCTCATGAAGCCGGGTCCGGCCGGCCCGGGAGCCAGGAAGCCCCTCAGCCGCGCCGTCACCGAAGGCCCTTGGGCGGCCGCGGTGAAGCTGCCCAGGCGGTGCCAGAAAGGCGCTCCCAGCGCATCCAGGGCCATGACCTCCCGCGACGCCAGCGACTGCTGGAGCCCGTCGCCGAGGGCCGTCCCGGCACTTAGCCCGGTCGACAGCAACCGGAACCCGTTCTGCCCCACGCTCGCCCCCACCGGCACCTCCAGGACGCCCACCGGCGAGGTCGCCGCGCCCAGGTCCATGGAGCCCTGGCCGTAAATGGCCGAGTCGGCGTAGAACCCGGTCCTGTCGGCGGTCTCGAACAACCGGGCCACCAGATCCGTGTTCGACAACTGGTCTCGGAAGAGTTGCTTCATAAGCGCCAGCCCGCCCGACACCACGGGCGCGGCAAGGGAGGTCCCTCGGAGGTTCACGTAATCCCGATTCGCAAAAGCGTCACTCACGTTGCCGAAATAGGCGGTGCGGACTTGCTCGCCGGGAGCCGCGATGCAGAAGTCGGCGGCGATACCGCAGCGATTGGAGAAGGAGGCGATCCGCCCGTCGGCGGGATTCAACGCCACCACCGCGATGGAATGGCTTCGCAGCTCTTCAATCCGCGCCGGAAGGCCCGCGGTGAAGCTGGCGGAGACCGCGTTGAGCGCGCCGCGCGGGCAGCTTTCCACCACGGAGGGGTCGCACTCGTCTCCGTGCGAGTTGCCCGCCGCCCACACGAGGATGACCTTTTCCTCCGCATCCGCCTGCGCGAAGGTGGCGATGGCATTGGAATAGTATTCGCGCAGATCCTCTTCGCTATAGCGGTCGGTCAGGCCGGTAATCCCGAGGCTCAGGTTCAGGATATCCACCTTCCGGTCGCCGTCCCGCCACGAGAAAATCTGCCCGAATAGCGCGGCCTGCTCGGCGTCAATGTGGGCTAGGGCCTCCACCGGGAAAGGCCTGTAAACGCCGTCGCCCGAGCCCAGCGGGAGGGCGAACACCGCAAGGTCGGCGCCCCAGGCCACGCCGTGGTGCGCGGTGTCCGCATCGGTCCGCGCCCCTGCGGCCACGCTGGCGACCGCCGTGCCGTGGGACAAGAGCCCTTCGTCCGCCAGGGTCTCGTCGACCGCCCCTTCGGTGAATATTTCGGTCACCTTCCTGTTGCTGTTTCCCGAGATCGACGGGTGCTCCAGGTCCACGCCGGTATCCAGGACCCCGATGGTCACCCCGGCGCCGGGCTCGACGTCCGGGCCCATCAGGACGCTCAGGTTGCCGTAGGCCTCGTCCGCGTTGATGTGGGTCAGCCCCCACTGGCTCTGAAACCCCGGGTGCTCCCGGGACTTCTCGGCGGCGGCGGCCGCGGCCTCATGGAATCTCTCCGGTTCGACGCAGCCGCCGTCGTGGACGCGGACACACTTGTCCACCTCGTCCGGCGCAAACCCGGAACCGCCGATGCCGCCGCAGCCGGCGAGAGCAATCGCCAGGACAAGACCGAGCAGAAGAAGAATCGCGGGATGACGTGACATGGCGGAACCTGTGAGCGAATTGTATGTGAACATGATCCTCGAAGTCAGAACGTCCAACGCCAGCCGCCGAGGACGGTCAGTTCGGGGCCGACGTCCTTGCGGTGGCCGGGACGGTGGCTGTACACCGCCCCCAGGCGAAGCTCCCCCTTGGGCAGGGGCCGGAGCCATTCGCCGGAGAAGTCCATCTGCCGCCCGCTCGGCGAAAGGCCGGCCGACAGCGCGTCGTACGACACCGCCCCCGCCTTGGTGCGGCTCACGGGCACCGTCAACGACGCCCGGCCGCGCTCCACCCGCAGCGGCTGCGACACCGAGAAGCGTACCGCCCCGGCACCGGCCAACGGCCGGCTCGCGTGCAGCGCGAACGCGCTCGTGGCCAGCGACGACACCCGGTCCACGAATCCTCCGCGCGCATCCGGTACCACGATCCCCAACTCGGCGTTCGCCGCGAGCCGCCAACCCGCCACGTCCGTGTGCGCGTCCACTCCCAGGAACGACGTGTCGGCCGCGAGGCTTCCGAAGCCCCCTTCCCCCACGCTCCCCAGGAGAGTCTTCGGCTCACCGATCCAGCCGGCCCGTACGCCCCACGGCGACCCGATCCGCCGCCGGCTCAACGCCACACCCACCGTGGGCCGTTGCCCCCGCAACCCCTTGGTGGTGAACGCCGACGCGGACACACCGTTCCGCGCCGCCAGCGTCGCCTGCACCGCACCCTCGGCCAGCGACATGTGGCTGCCCCGGAGGCCGGACGACGCCCCCAGGCGGGCGGCGTGGAGGGCTATGGACGCGGTTTGGCGCCCCTCCCCGGCCTCGCTCCACGTGGATTCCCGCTTCCGCGGGAATGACGGGAGGTGGTGCGGGAATGACGTGTTTCGGGCATCGGCGGCAACGCTCATGCCGCCGGGCCACGCCGGGTCGGGAGCCAGAAAGCCGCGCAGCCGCTCGCTCACCGACGGTCCGCCGGCGGCCCCGGTGAAGTCACCGAGCCGGTACCAGAACGGCGCTCCCAGACGGTCCACCGCCATCACCTCACGGGACGCCAGCGACCTCCGGAGCCCGTCACCGAAGGCCGTCCCCGGGCTGATCGATGTCGACAGTAGCCGGAAGCCGTCCTGCCCCACGCTCGTCTCCACCGGCACCTCCAGCACCCCCACCGGCGAGGTCGCCGCGCCGAGGTCCACCAGGCCCTGGCCGTAGAGGGCCCGGTCGGCGTAGACGCCGCCGTTGTCCGCGGTCTCGAGCAGCCGGGCCACCAACTCGGTGTTCGACAACCGATCCCGGAAGAGCTGCTTCATGATCGCCAACCCGCCCGACACCATGGCCGCAGAGTACTGGGTCCAGTAGTCTTTCGTGTAGGTCCGGACGACCTCTCCCGCCGGAGTGGGACCGAAGTAGGCGACTCCGATGTCCTCCGCGGGCGCCGCGACGCAATAGTCCGCGGCAATGCCACAACGATTCGAAAACCGGGACATCTCCCCGTCGGCCGGCCCCACCCCCACCACGACGATGGAATGGCCCCTCAGTTCCTCGATGGGCGCGGCCAGGCCCGCCAGCACGTTGGGCGAAACCGCCTCCAAATAACCGTACCGGCAGTTGTCCGTCACCGCCGGATCGCACCGGAGTCCGTGGAATTCCCCGGCCGCCCATACGAGGATGGTCTTTTCCTCCGCGTCCGCCTGGGCCAGGGCCGCGATCGCGCGGCCGTAGTTGTCGCGCAGGTCCTGTTCGGTGAAGCCGTCGATCCCGGCCGGACTGCCCAAGGGCAAGGTCAGGACGTCCACCTTCCGGTCGCCGTCCCGCCAGGACAGCACCTGCTCATACCGCGCGGCATGGCTCGCGTCCGCGGAGGCAAGCCTCGCAAGTGGGTCGGGCTCGACGCCGGTAACCCTGACCGTCGGAATGGCGAACATGGCGATGTCGGCACCCCAGGCCACGCCGTGCGGGATGTCTTCATCACCGGTCCTCGCGCCCGCGGCGACGCTCGCGACCGCGGTACCGTAGGAGGGACGCTCCTCTCCGGTCTCGTCGACCGCGCCGTCGAGGAACGTCTCCGTGACCTTCTTGCCGGCGAACGCCGGGTGGTCCAGGTCGATGCCGGCGTGCATGATCCCGATGGTCACCCCGGCACCCGGCTCGGCGTCCGGACCCTTGAGCACCCTCAGGTTGGCGTAGGCCTCGTCCGCCTTGATGTACGCCAGATGCCACTGGTTCCGGAAGCTCGGATCATCCTGGTATTCCTCAGCCGCCGTGGCCGCGGCTTTGTCGAATTCCTCCGGTTGGACGCAGAAGTATTGGACTGGAATGCATTCCTTCGGCGCGGAACCGCCGATGGCGCCACAGCCGGCGAGCGCGAACAACAACAAGGGGACGATGGCGCAGGCGTACGCTGAATGACGTGACATGGCAGAATCTGCTAGACCAAATCGCTTTCGGAAACAAGCGGTGTCACAATTTGCAGCACCGCCGGCCCGGCCTACGGCCTACTTCGGTTCCAGCGGCGTCCACTCCGAGAAGGCCGCCGCCTGTCCGCGCCTGTTGCCGTCCCCGTCCACCACGTTCCACACCGTGGCCCGCTCCACGAGGAAGCGCTGCCCGGTCCGCGAGATCCGCACCCCGCGGTAGTCGTCGACAAAGCCGCGGGCCGTCACCCGGCGAAGCATCCGCGCGCGCTCCTCGCGGTTCACCGGCTCGGCGGTCAGCCGCGAAGGCGTGGCGGTGAACTGCTCCCAGGTCATCTCCCACAAATCGAGAGCCTGCCGGTTGCCGTAGTTGAGAATCGGATCGTCGGAATCAACGTGGGACACCACCACGAAGGGGACGAGGAAAAGCCGTTCGCTCTGGGCCTGGATGTCGCCTCCGCGGTCGATCAACTCTCGCTTCAGCCATAACGCGTGGCTGTCCAGCAGCCACCGAATCCAAGCGAGATCCATGAGAAGGTGTTTAGAACTGCCGCACCACCCGCAGCTCGCCGCCCGTGCGTTTGTAGTCGTACAACTGGGCGTTGGTGTTGCGGACTTCGTGGACCAGCGATACTTCCGGGCTGAAGCCGAAGAAGGTGAGCGCGCGGTTGAAGACCGAGGCCCGCAGGGTGTAGGTCGTGTCCTTCCGGCGCTCGTCCGCTGGCGTGTGGGGCGCCCAAGGAACCTCGTAGTTCGTCCACCGGACGCCGCCGCCGCCGCCCACGGTGAACCCCTTGGGCAGCGCCACGGACACCCCTGTCTGTAGCCAGAAGCTCTCGTTGCGGTTTCTAAGGCTTTGGGGCCGGTCGCGCCCGTATGCGGCGGTGGCGTTGAGCCGCACCGTGGGCGTCAGCACCCAACCGGCGTTGAGGGAGAAATTGCGCACGGGGCCGTCCAGCAATTTTCGCGTACGGTACCGGCGGTCGTGCCACGACGCCCTGCCGCTGGCCGTAAGCCGCCTGCTGAACCGGTGGTTCAACGTCAGCCGGCCCCCAAGGTCGAAGTAGTTGGGGTCGTTTGCGGTCCATTGGTGACGCCAGTTGCCCAGCACGCTGAGCTCGGTGGTCCGGCTCACGAACACCCGCGGGCCCGCGTGCCACGACACCAGCATCTGGTCGAACTTGCCGCCCGAGTACTCCCGTCGCGACGCGTCCATGCCCAGGCGAAGCCGGACCCGCTCCCCGAGCGGGTGCTGGTATTCCCCGCCGCCCAATACCGACAGTCCCACCCCCGACGTGGTAAGCGACGCCGCGTCCCGGCGGAACGGCAGGCCGAAGATATAGATGATCCTCTCGTCGGACGTGCCTCCGATATTGGTGTCCGGCGCCACCGCAAAGCCAAGGTACACGCTCCAGCGCCTGCGCGCCCGGATCCGCGAGAGGAACCGCCGCACGTTGGCCACCACCGGCGCCGGTGGGTTGCCCGCCAGCACACGCTCGAAGTGCTCCCGTGACAGGCCGTCCTCGCCCTTGTAGAAGAAGGCCCGGGCCAGCTCCAGGCGCACACGCACCAGACCCGGCTGGTCGATCAGCATGGCGCGGAAGGCGGCGATGGCCTCGTCCAGGAGGGTCTCCCGAACCCCCGCGGCCACACCGGGCTGCTGTGATGCACCGACCGTAGCGAGCCCGGAGAGAAAGAGCACATTCGGCTCGACCGTGCCGCGCTCCACTAGAGGCCGCAGGAGGACCAACGCTTCGTTGAACCGGCGGGCTCTGAGCAGAGCCTGAGCCTCGGCAACGGCGTCCGCAATAGCCCGCCCGGCGGTTGCCGGCGATGAAAGCGCTTCCTCCGCGCCCGATGCGGGAGTGCAGAGGAACAATAGCGCGGTGGCTGAGAGGGTGCAGAGGAGAAGACCGACTGTCCGGCCGGGTACGGTGACGGGCGCCCCTGCGGCAAGCGCAACGGGGAAGCGTCCGATCGAGGGATGTTTCATCGCGTGGGTTTCCAGATCCTCGTTGTCGTAAAAAAGGGCGACTCATGAGCCGCCCTTTCGGTTTGAAGAAAGACTTGGCAGAGGCGGGACGTCGGGGATCCGGGACGGGAATGATGCCGCCTGCCGGAACCCCGCCTGTGGACTCGCGCGGCATCATCAGCCCACCGACTTCGGACTGGCTGCCATATCGAGACAAGGAATGCAAGGGAAACTGATGGTGCGTCAGGGCAAAGCCCGCTGGACGCCGCGGCTCGTTTGACTTGTCTCCGCAAAACCCCGATAAAGGACCATCGGGCACGCCCGCAACCGGCCCTTCGACTTCGCTCCGCGAAGCCTGTCCTGAGCTCCTGGTTGGCTCAGCGCAAAGGAGTTGTTGCTCAAGGGTCAATTTCACACGCAAGGAGAAGCTCCATTGGCAACCTCCGTCACCGCCCCCATGGTGGGCAAGATATTGAGGATCGAGGCGAATCCCGGCCAGGCCGTGGAAGAGGACGACGTGGTCATCGTGATGGAGGCCATGAAGATGGAGATTCCGGTGGTGGCGCCGGCCAACGGGACGGTAAAGGCGATCCACGTCGAGGTGGGGCAGTCGGTGGAGGCGGGGGAAGATCTCGCCGAGATCGAGTAGCCGCGCGTTCGCGAACGGCACTCACGCACACGGTTGACCATGGGCACCTGGGAATTCGGCCTCACGGTCGCGCTGGTGGGCAGCGTCGGCACGCTGCTGGTGTTGTGGCTGCTGAGCCTGCTGATTCTCCTGATCAAGAAGGTCTTCCCTTCCTGACCCCTTAACAACATGGAATCCGCGATCATTTCCGGGGCCCTGGGGCTGCTTGACGGCGTTTCGCACCTGGGGCTCGGCCAGGTGGTCATGATGGCCATCGGGGCGGGGCTGCTCTACCTCGGGATCCGGAAGGGGTTCGAGCCGCTCCTGCTGGTGCCCATCGGCTTCGGCGCCATCCTGGTGAACATCCCCCAGGCCGAGTTGATGGCCGAGGGGGGGACGCTGCGGTTCTTCTACGACTTCGGCATCCGCACCGAGATCTTCCCGGTGCTGATCTTCATCGGCATCGGCGCCATGACCGACTTCGGGCCGCTGTTCTCCAACCCCAGGATCATCATGCTGGGGGCGGCCGGCCAGTTCGGCATCTTCCTGACCGTGCTGCTGGCCCTGGCACTGGGGTTCAGCAAGCTCGACGCCGTGGCCATCGGCGTCATCGGAGCCTGCGACGGTCCTACCTCCATCTACGTCAGCTCGCGCTACGCGCCACATCTGCTGGCGGCGGTGTCGGTGGCGGCCTATTCGTACATGTCGCTGGTGCCGCTGATCCAGCCACCGATCATGCGGGCGCTGACCACGGCCAGGGAGAAGCAGATCGTCATGGGGATGGTGCAGCAGGCGCCGGTGTCCAGGACCACGCGCATCCTTTTCCCCATCATCGTCACGGTGGTGGCGTCGATCATCGCGCCCCTGGGGACGCCGCTCATCGGCATGCTGATGCTCGGCAACCTCCTGCGGGAGTGCGGCGTGGTGGAGCGGCTCAAGCTGGCCTCGGAGAACGAGATCGCCAATATCGTGACACTCTTGCTGGGGCTGGCCATCGGCGGCACCATGGCCGCGGAGCAGTTCCTGAAGGTCGAGACCATCATGGTCCTCGTCCTGGGGCTCGTGGCCATCGGCCTGGACACGGTCATGGGGGTGCTATTCGGCAAGGGCATGTGCCTGCTCAGTGGGGGCAAGATCAACCCGCTCATCGGCGCCGCCGGCATCTCGGCCTTTCCCATGTCCGCGCGGGTGGTGCAGAACGAGGGACAGCGCTACAACAAGAAGAACCACCTGCTGATGCACGCCATGAGCGCCAACGCCGGCGGCCAGATCGGCTCGGTCATCGCCGCCGCCATCATGCTGTCGGTGCTGAGGGGGATGGGGATCATCTGACCCGCCTCTACGGGGGTACGTGAATGGCCGACGAAACGGAAACCCCTGACAACAAGACTCCCGAACAGAAACTCGCCGCCCTTGAGGCGCGCGTCCTCGCGGGCGACGCCCAGGCCGTGGATAAGCAGCACGGCGAGGGCAAGCTCACCGCCCGGGAGCGCATCGACAGGCTCGTGGACCCGGGCAGCTTCACGGAAGAGTTCATGCTGGCCGAGACCCAGTGCACGGATTTCGGCATGGCCGAGCGGCGGCAACCCACCGACGGGGTGGTGTGCGGCTTCGCGCGCATCGACGGGCGCCCGGTGTACCTGTTCGCCCAGGACCGCACGGTGCTGGCTGGGGCGGTGGGCAGCGCCCACGCCGAGAAGATCGCCAACGGCATCCGCACCGCCCGCTCCCTGGGGATGCCGTGCATCGGGCTCTACGACTCGGTGGGGGCGCGCATCCAGGAAGGGTTGAGCGTCACCGCGGCCATCGGCGAGATCTTCTTCGAGAACAGCATCGCGTCCGGCGCCATCCCGCAGATCTCGGCGGTCATGGGGCCGTGCATCGGCGTGGCCTCCTACTCGCCGGCGCTCACCGACTTCATCCTGATGGTGCGGGGCACCAGCCAGATGTTCATCACCGGGCCGCCGGTGATCAAGGAGGTGCTCGGCGAAGAGGTCACCATGGAAGAGCTGGGCGGGGTGCGCATCCACTCGGAGGTGTCCGGGGTGGCGGACCTGGTGAGCGCGGACGACGAGGCCTGCCTGGCGCAGATCCGGGAGCTGCTGGAGTTCCTGCCCGCAAACTGCAACGAGGCGCCGCCGCGCCGCGACACGGACGACGACCCGGAGCGGCGCCTGGACGGCATCGAGGAACTGGTGCCCGACGACAAGCGCAAGCCCTACGACATCGTCAAGGTCATCCGGGCGGTGGTGGACGGGGGCGAGTTCCTGGAGCTCAAGCGCCGGTTCGCGCGCAACCTGGTCATCGGGTTCGGGCGGCTCGACGGCCACCCGGTGGGGTTCGTGGCCAACCAGCCCATGTTCCTGGCCGGCAGCCTCGACGTGGACGCCTCGGACAAGGCGGCGCGCTTCATCCGCTTCTGCGACGCCTTCAACATCCCCATCGTCACGCTCATGGACGTACCCGGGTTCTTTCCCGGGCGGCAGCAGGAGGAGCAGGGCATCATCCGGCACGGCGCCAAGATGCTCTACGCCTACGCAGAGGCCACGGTGCCCAAGATCACCATCGTGCTGCGCAAGGGCTACGGCGGCGCCAAGCAGGCCATGTGCACCCGCGAGATGGGCGCCGACCAGCTCTGGTTGTGGCCCGGGGTGGAGCTGGCGGTGATGGGCGGCGGCGGCGCCGTCAACGTGCTCTACCGCCGCGAGATCGCCGCCTCCGACGACCCCGAGCGCACCCGCCGGGAGAAGATGGCCGAGTTCAACGAGCGTTTCAACGGCCCCTTCGAGGCCCTGTCCAAGCAGTTCTCCCAGACCGCCATCCAGCCCGCCGACACCCGCGCCCGCCTCATCCTCGCCCTGGCGTTGCTGCGCCAGAAAAAAGAAAACCGCCCCGCCAAGAAGCACGGCGTCATGCCAGTATAACCGCACCCCGTTGTACCGCCTTCGGCCTCCCGTCTGCCGTTTCCGGGGACCCGTTATCTTCACCGCTCCGCACGCTGCGTCATGATCGCCAATCGTGTCAGCCCCGCCGACCGCGCGGCATCCATCACCGCCACCACCAGGCCGTGAGGCACGCGGTGGTCGGCGCGGATGAGCACCTGCGGGTCGCGGCGCTCCCCCGCCAGCTCCCGCAGCCTCGCCCCCAGCGCCTCCAGCGTCACCGGCGCGCCGTCGAGACGGATTTCGCCGGCGGGCGTGACGGCCACGCGGATGTCGCCGTCCCCCGGCGCCACCTGCGGTGCGGCGGCGGCGGGCAGGTCCACGGTGATGCCGGGATTGGCCAGGAAGTTCATGGACAGCGCGAAGAAGATCAGCAGGTTGAAGATGGTGTCCACCACCGGGGTCATGTCGATGAAGCCGCCCGCGGGCCTCTTGCCGGGCCGGAAGTTCATGTCAGTCGGCCGCGCCTTGTCGGGTGAGCAGGTCCATGAAGCGGGTGCAAAGGCGTTCCATCTCCAGGGTGAGGGCGTTGGCCTTGTTGAGCAGGTAGCGGTGCATGACGATGGTGGGGATAGCCACGCTCAGTCCGGCCAGGGTGGTGATCAGCGCCTCGGATATGCCGCCGGCCAGGGTCGCCGGGTTGACCGCGCTCTGGGTAGAAACCACCGAGAAGATCTCGATCATGCCCGAGATAGTTCCCAGGAGGCCGAGCAGCGTGCTCACCCCGGCGATGGTGCCGAGGGTGTCCACGAACCGTTCCAGCCCGGCCGCCTCCTGGCGCCCCGCCTCCTCCAGGTGGTCCTTGACGATGTCGCGGGGCTGCCCCGACACGCGGAGCCCAGCGGACAGCACCCGGGCGATGGCCGAGCCGCTCCCGCCGAGCAGTTCGAGGGCCGCCGGAAGGTCCCGGCCGGCGACCAGCGCCTCGGCCCGCCGCACCAGGCCGGACGGAACTACCGCCCGCCGTCGGAGGCTGAAGAGCCGCTCGATGAAGATGGCCACCGCCGCGATCGAGCACAGCAGGATCGGGACCATGAAGAGGCCGCCCTTGCCAAGAAACTCATACATGATGGGCCAATATCATTGATTCTTGACGCCGGGTAAAGCCGTCCCCGCATTGCTTTGCGTGTCCGCGTATGGCGTAAAGTAATCAGGGACCGCTTATGGCCGACGTCAACCTGCTCGTGGCCTTCGCCGCCGGAGGCCTGTCGTTTCTCAGCCCGTGCGTGCTGCCGCTGGTCCCGTCGTACCTGTCGTTCGTTTCCGGAATATCGCCCCGGGAAATGAGCGAAGGCGGCGCGGACACGGCCCGTGTGATGGGAAACGCATTCGCGTTCGTGTTCGGCTTTTCCCTCGCCTTCGTCGCCCTCGGCGCGTCCGCGAGCCTGCTGGGAAGGCTGCTGATCGGCTACCAGGACATCGTGCGCGTGGTCGGGGGCGTGTTCATCCTGGTGGTGGGGGTCTACCTGACCGGGCTCTTCAAGGTCGCCACCCTGGAGCGCTACGCCCAGTTCAACCTGCGCGGCAAGCCTGCCGGCTATCTCGGATCGGTGCTGGTGGGGCTCACCTTCGCGGTGGCCTGGATACCCTGCGTGGGGCCCATCCTCGGCGCCATCCTGACCCTGGCCGGCACCCACGGCGAGGTCAACCGAGGCGTGCTGCTGCTGTCCGCTTACGCCGCCGGCCTGGGCCTGCCGCTGCTGCTGAGCGCCCTGGCCATGAACCAGTTCTTCCGTTTTTCCCGCGCCCTCGGCTCCTGGCCCCCCGCCATCCACGTCTGCGCCGGCCTGCTGCTCATCGCCGTCGGCCTCCTCCTCGTCACCGACAACATGACCGCCCTCAACGCCTACGTCCTCCGCTTCACCCCTGCTTGGCTGGTGTCACGGCTTTAGGCGCGGCAGGGTTCCCTGAATCAACCCCCCGGCGAAGGCCTTTCTGCCGGCATAGCGGGCGCGGCGGCCCAGCTCCTGCTCGATGCGCAGGAGCTGGTTGTACTTGGCGGTGCGCTCGCCGCGGGCCGGGGCGCCGGTCTTGATCTGGCCGGCGCCGGTGGCGACGGCGAGGTCGGCGATGGTGGTGTCCTCGGTCTCCCCCGAGCGGTGCGAAATGACGGTGGCGTAGCCGGCGGCGCGGGCCGTCCGGATGGTTTGCAGGGTCTCGCTCAGGGTGCCGATCTGGTTGAGCTTCACCAGAATGGAGTTGGCAACGCCGCGCCGGATTCCTTCCTCCAGGCGCTCGGGGTTGGTGACGAAAATGTCGTCGCCGACGAGCTGGGCCTTTCCCCCCAGGGCCGCGGTCAGCGTCTCCCAACCTTCCCAGTCGTCCTCGCCCAGCGGGTCCTCGATGGAGACGATGGGGTAGTCCCGGACCCATTTCTCGTAGAGGCCCACCAGCTCCGCGGCGCTCATCCTGGCGCCGCTCGACTTCCGGAAGACGTAGGAGCCCCCCTCGTGGAACTCGCTGGCGGCCACGTCGAGGCCCAGGCCCACCTGGGACCCGGCCTTGTAGCCCGCCTTGACCGCCGCCTCCAGCAAGAGCTCGATGGCCTCCTCGTTGCTCTTGAGCCGTGGCGCGAAGCCGCCCTCGTCGCCCACGGCGGTGCTGTAGCCCTTCTTGGTCAATACGCTCTTCAGCGCGGCGTAGATCTCGGCGCCGGCCCGCAAGGCTTCGGCGAACGACCGCAGGCCCCAGGGAATCAGCATGAACTCCTGCACGTCCACGTTGTTGTCGGCATGGGCGCCGCCGTTGAGCACGTTGAGCATGGGGACCGGCAGGATGCGCGCCTCGTCCCCTCCGAGATAGCGGTAAAGCGGCGTCTTGTCGGCCGCGGCCTGGGCATGGGCGGCGGCCAGGGAGACGCCGAGAATGGCGTTGGCGCCCAGGCGCCCCTTGTCCGGCGTCCGGTCGAGATCGATCATGGCTTGATCGAGCTTGCGCTGGTTCCTTGCGTCCAGCCCCACGACCCGCCGCGCCAGATTGCGCCTGACGTGTCCCACCGCGCGCAGCACGCCCTTGCCCGTGAAACGCGCGCCGCCGTCCCGAAGCTCCACGGCCTCGTGCTCGCCCGTGGAAGCTCCGGACGGCACCGTGGCCCGGCCGCGGGCGCCGTTGGTCAACGCCACCTCCACCTCGACGGTGGGATTGCCCCGTGAGTCCAGCACTTCCCGCGCGACCACACCCTTGATCTTCATCGCTTCCTCCGATCCGCGCCTTGTCGGTTCCCTCTTTCGTAGCAGATTTTATGGAGCGTCGCGGCCTCGTGGTATTGCGGGCTCGGGCGGGTTTGAAACCCGCCCCTACACCGCCGGCCGATCCCGGTCGATGGACAGTTGCACTCCGGGCGCCGATCGACGATGATAGAAATGTCTCATGGTGCTCCCGAAGAAACTGTCGCGGCACGTCATCAATTACGGCCTGATGTCCGTGTTGGTGCTGATGCTGTTCTTCCTCGTCTTCGGCGAGTGGGGCCTGCTGCACTACCGGCGGTTGTCCGAGGAACGACGGTTGCTGGAGGAGCGGTCGCAGGCGCTGCAGCGCGAGAACGAGTTGCTGCGGGAGAAGATCTACCGTATCAGCAAAGACGACCGCTATCTCGAGAAGATCGCTCGGGAAGAGCTTGGCCTGGTCAGGAAGGGCGAGATCATCTATCTGTTTCCGGCCAACGGGGTCACGAAAGCGGCCACCCCGTCACGCCCTCAAGATTGACATCAATTCAGCGATCCAATAAGAGGGGAATCAAGAGCGGGCGTAATTCAGCGGTAGAATGCCAGCTTCCCAAGCTGGACGTCGCCGGTTCGATCCCGGTCGCCCGCTCCAACTCCTACGCCGCGCCCGTCAGCCTGTCGCCTGCCAACGCGTGCACCATCCGGCCCACCGAGATGGCGCCGACGGTCTTGCCCTTGACGTCCACCACCGCGGCCTTGTCGTTGGGGGACGCCACCACCACGGGCAATGCCTCCTCGATCAGCATCTCCGAAGGAATGGAGCAATCCTTGCCCCCCGGTTCCGGCGCGCGGGGCTGGGTGGGCTCCATGATGGAGCCGACGCGGATCACCCGGCCGCGGTTGATGTTCTTGGTGAAGTTGGAGATGTAGTCGTCGCTGGGCTTGAGCACGATCTCCTGGGAATCGCCGTTCTGCACCACCTCGCCGTCGCGCAGGATGGCGATGCGGTCGCCTAGCGTGATGGCCTCCTCGAGGTCGTGGGTGACGAACAGGATGGTGCGGTGCAGCTCCCGTTGAAGCTCAAGCAGGAGCGTCTGCATGTCCGCCCGGATCAGCGGGTCGAGGGCGCTGAAGGCCTCGTCCATGAGCAGGATCTCGGCCTCGGTGGCGAGTGCCCGGGCGAGGCCCACGCGTTGCTGCATGCCGCCGGAGAGTTGGTGCGGATAGGACCCCTCGTAGCCCGCGAGCCCCACCCGCTCGATCCACCGCTCGGCCCGCTCGTCGCATTCCGTCCGCGCCACGCCCTGCATCAGCAGGCCGTAGCGGACGTTCTCCAGGATGGTCCGGTGGGGGAACAGCGCGAAGCGCTGGAACACCATGCTGACCTTGTGGCGCCGCAGGTGCTGCAGCGCGGCCTGGTCCAGGCCGAGCACGTCCTGGCCGTCCACCAGCACGGTCCCCTCGGTGGGGTCGATGAGCCGATTGACGTGCCGCACCAGGGTGGACTTGCCGCAGCCGCTGAGCCCCATCACCACCTGGATGCTGCCCGGGTTGACCGTCAGGTTGATGTCCCTGAGCCCCAGGACGTGCCCGTGGGCCTCCAGGAGCTCCTGCTTGTCCACGCCCTCCCGCACGAGGCGCATCACCGACGGGGGATCGTCGCCGAACACCTTGTAGAGCGAATGGATCTCGATATTCGAAGCGCTTGCCGTGGTCATGATGTCTGCCTACTGGTTTGTATGCGCCTGCCGTAGCTCTGGGTGATGCGGTCGAAGACGATGGCCAGCGCCACCACCGCGGCCCCGTTGAAGAGGCCGAGGGCGAAGTACTGGTTGGTCACCGCCTGGAGCACCGGCTGCCCCAGGCCCTTGACGCCGATCATGGAGGCGATGACCACCATGGACAGCGCCATCATGATGGTCTGGTTCACGCCCGCCATGATGTTCGGCAACGCCAGCGGCATCTGGATGTCGAACAGCCGCCGCCAGGTGTCGGTGCCGAAAGCGTCCGCCGCCTCCAGCACCTCCTTGTCCACCAGCCGGATGCCCAGGTTGGTGAGCCGGATCACCGGCGGCACCGCGTAGATCACCACCGCGATGAGGCCGGGGATCTTGCCGAGCCCGAACAGCATCACCACCGGGATCAGGTAGACGAAGATGGGCATCGTCTGCATGATGTCGAGGATCGGCGTGATGAGCGCCTGCACCCGGTCGGAGCGGGACATCCAGATGCCCACCGGAATGCCGATAGCGATGGCGATCAGGGTGGAGACGAAGATGATCGCCAGGGTCCGCATGGTGTCTTCCCACATGCCCAGGTAGCCGATGAGGAAGAGCGCCGCTGCCACCGTGATGGAGAGCTTGCGGCTGCGGCCGGCCACCCAGCACACGAACGCCACCACCACGATCACGATCCACCAGGGGGCCGCCAGGAGCAGCCGCTCGAACCACACCAGGAAGTAGAGCAGGGGATCGAAGAAGGCCTCGATGGCGTCGCCGTAGCTCCGGGAGAACCCCCGGTACCCCGAGTCGAACGCCTTCTTGAGGGCACGCAGCGAGGCCTGGTCGAGAGTGGGAAATTGCCAAAGCCAACCGTTCATGAACACCTCCCAGGATGGCGCTTGCAATGGCGCCCTTCGACTTCGCTCCGCTGGCGCTACGCTACGCTCAGGACGAACGGTGTGGGAGCTATTTCCGTTCGCCCTTGAGCTGCTACCTCCAGGACGAACGGGCGGGAAACTATTTCCGTTCGCCCTGAGCGTAGCGCCGCGCCAGCGGCGCGAAGTCGAAGGGCCTACGCGTGCGCGTCCGCCCAGTTGCCGCCGGTGTGGACGTCCACCACCAGGCCGCAGCGCAACTCGGCGGCGCCCTCCATGCGCTCCTTGACCAGTGCCGTGGCCCGCTCCAGCGAGGCCCGCGGCACCTCGAACACCAGCTCGTCGTGCACCGTGAGCAGCATGCGCGCCACCGGTTCCCCCAGTAGCGCCCGGTCCACCGCGATCATGGCCCGCTTCATGATATCGGCGGCGGTGCCCTGGATCGGCGCGTTGAGCGCCATGCGCTCGCCCACCGCCCGCAGGCGGAAGTTGGCGGACTGAAGCTCCGGCAGATAGCGCCGGCGGCCGAACATGGTGGTGGTGAAGCCGTCCACCCGGGCCTTCTCCACCTGCGCGTCCAGGAACGCCTTCACCGCCGGGAACTGGGCGTAGTAGGCGTCGATGAACTCGCGCGCCTCGCCCACCTCGATGCCCAGCCGCTGGGACACCCCGAACGCGGACATGCCGTAGGCGATACCGTAGGAGAACTGCTTGACGCGGCTGCGCATCTCCGCGGTGACGCCGTCCAGCTCCACGCCGAACACCTTGGCGGCGGTGGCGGCGTGGAAGTCGTGCCCCTGAGCGAAGGCCGCCAGGAAGCTCTCGTCCTCGGACATGTGCGCCAGCACCCGCAGCTCGATCTGCGAGTAGTCGGCGGACAGCAGCACGCTGTCCCGCGGGGCCACGAAGGCGCGCCGGATCTGCCGCCCGAGGTCCGCCCGGATCGGGATGTTCTGAAGGTTCGGCGCCGACGACGACAGCCGGCCGGTGGCCGCCGCGGCCTGCTCGTAGGTGGTGTGGATGCGCCCCGTGTCCGCGTTCACCAGGCTCAGCAGCGCGTCGGTGAAGCCGGTCCTGAGCTTGGCGACCTCGCGGTACTCCAGCAGCGCGTCGATGATGGGATGGCTGCCGGCGAGCTTGCCCAGCTCCGAGGCGTCGGTGGAGTAGCCGGTCTTGATCTTCTTGGTCTTGGGAAGCTCGAGTTTCTCGAACAGGATGCGCGACAACTGCGGGTGGGAGTTCACGTTGAAGGACTCACCGGCGTGCTCCTGCACCTTGGCCTGGAGCGAGTCCATGCGCTCCCCCAGTTCCCGGTTGAGCCCGTCGAGATAGCCGTCGTCCACCAGGATGCCGGCGTGCTCCATGCGCGCCAGCACCTCGGTCAGCGGGAACTCCAGCGTCTGCGCCAGCTCCCAGCTCCCGGTCTCCTTGAGGCGCGCCTCCAGCGCCGGCGCCAGCGCCTGCACCGCCGCCGCCTCGGCCGCCAGCCGGCGCCGGCGCGCCGCCTCCTCCCGGTCCTCGTCGCCGGGGTTGAGAAGGTCGCCCTGGACCGGGCCACTCGGGGCTTCGATCTCCGCCGTCTCGCCGTCCAGGTCCGCGTCCAGGTGGCGGCGCACGATGTCCTTGAGCGCGTAGCCGCCGCTGGCCCCAGGGTCCAGCAGGTAGGCGGCGATCTTGAGGTCGCAGCGCACCCCCCGCAGCGCCGCGCCCCTGGCGATCATGGCCCCGTACAGCGGCTTGGCCTCGTACACCACCTTGGCGGTGCCCGCGACCGCCAGCACTTCGTCCGCACCTGCGGCCACCTCCAGCGGCAGCACCCCCACCTCGCCGGGGCGCGCGCAGAGCGCCACCATTCCGCCATTCCCATCGTCCCAGGCCACCGCCACCGCGTCAGCCTCGGGCATGTCCGCGCCGGATGTCCACCGGGAGATGGACGACGGCCGGATCACCGCCTCCTCCGGCGGCTCCGCGTCCGGCGCCAGGGCCAGGAGCCGCTGGTAGAGCGTCCGGAACTCCAGCGAGGTGAACAGCTTGCGCACCGTCTCCGGATCCCACGGCCGGCGCACGAACAGGCTGTCGTCGGTCTCCAGCGGCACGTCGTCCAGCAGCCGCCCGAGCTTGCGGTTGAGCTTCACCTGGCCGGCGCACTCCTCGATGCCCTTGCGGATCTTCGGGGTCAACTCGGCCGCGTGCTCGATGATGCCCTCGATGCTGCCGTATTGCGCCAGCAGCCTGGCCGCGGTCTTGTCGCCCACGCCGGGGACGCCGGGAAGGTTGTCGGCCTGCTCGCCCTTGAGGGCGGCGAAGTCCGTCCAGCGCTCCGGGGCCACCCCGTAGCGCTCCACCACCATCGCCGGATCGTAGCGGATCATGTCGGTGACGCCCCGGCGGTTCATCAACACCGTGACATCGTCGTTCACGAGCTGGAGGCAGTCACGGTCGCCGCTGACGATGATCACGTGGTGTCCGGCCTCGCGCCCGCGCCGGGCCAGGGTGGCCAGCAGATCGTCGGCCTCGTACCCCTCCAGTTCCACCACCGGGACGCACAGCGCCTCCAGCACCGCGCGGATCAGGGGGAACTGCTGCCGGAGTGTATCGGGGGTCTCGCCCCGCCCCGCCTTGTACTCAGGATACTGGTCCAGGCGAAACTGCGGCTCGCCCTTGTCCATGCACGCGATGACCGCGTCCGGACGCTCCTCGCTCTCCAGCTTGATGAGCATCGAGGTGAAGCCCGAAACCGCGTTGGTCACCTGCCCGGAGCTGGTGACCAGGGTCTCCGGGAGGGCAAAGAAGGCGCGAAACGCGAGGGAGTAGCTGTCCAGGAGGAGTATCCGGCTCTTGGCCTTGTCGGACTTGGAAGCGGACGTCGCCGAAGCGCCGGTACTGTCACCTGTCGCGACCATGGCGCCAGTCTACTCCGGCGCGCGAAGGGGGGCAACAGACGTGAGATGGCGTCCTTCGACTTCGCTCCGCTGGCGCTCCGCTACGCTCAGGACGAACGGGGATGAAAAACCGATCAAGACCCGTTCGTCGTGAGAGTGGTAGCAGCAACCTCCTCCGTTCGTCCCGAGAGTGGTGGCGCTACTCCTCCGTTCATCCTGAGCATGGTAGCGCTACCTCCGTTCATCCTGAGCCCTTCGACAAGCTCAGGACAGGCTTGTCGAAGGGCTGGGGACGAACGGTTATGGCAGTGCGCCTGTTTCCACCCACCGTTCGTCCTGAGCGTAGCGGAGCGCCAGCGGAGCGAAGTCGAAGGACGCGGGACGGCTGTATCTTCACTGCCTCCCGCCGAAGCCGGCGAAGAGGTTGACCGCGGCCGTGCGATCGTCCAGCACCCCGGCCATCTCCTCGGTTAGAGCTGGATGGAAGAATCTGGACATCGCCGTCTCCTGTCGTTTCGATGGCGCCCTTCGACTTCGCTCGGCAGACCTCGCTACGCTCAGGACGAACGGGTGTCTTTGCTTCGCGAAGCCTGTCCTGAGCTTGTCGAAGGGCTCAGGGCGAACGGGGCTTCTCGATCAGGCTCCTTGAATTACCCGTTCGCCCTGAGCGTAGCGCCGCGTCAGCGGAGCGAAGTCGAAGGGCGCCCACTCCGGTTCGGCCGGCCCGCGGGTTCTGGTCAGCGCGTTCCGCCGAAACCGGCCATGAGGTTCGCCGAAGACGAGCGGTCGTTCAGAACCCCTGCCATCTCTTCGTGCGCGGGGCCGTAGAATCCGCCGCGGACGCGGCCGTCGCTGTCCGAGAAGGAGTTCCCCGTGACCCCGATGTCGTACTCCAGCCGCGGGGCGCGGAAGGCGCTGGACACGCCGTCGACGTGCACCGTGAGGTCGTCGAACGAGGCGGTTCCCCGCAGGGTCGACAACTCGACCCGAAGCTCCGCATCGCCGAAGACCGGCGGCAGCATTGCCCTCCCCAGGTCGACGCCGACGAGGGAGCCGGACCACGTGATACCGCCCTGCAATCGCGCGTTCGCCTCTGCCAGGCTCATCCCCGGCGACATGCCGAACGCGTCCGCGCCTGCCCGCAGGCTGTCGGTCGCCTGGACGGTTTGCCCACCCCGGTAGCGGATCGTACGCTCCACGCCCGCGCCCCAGGCGCTGTAGCGTCCCCAGGCCCCGTAGCCGTAAAGCTCCGGCTCCGAGGCGGTGGCGGGGTCGAGGATCTCGTAGCCGATGTCTTCGAGGAATGCGAAGTCGAGCGCGGTCGGCCGATAGACGACCGCGCTGTCGCGGCAGTACGCCATCAGGGACGAGCACACCCCGAGGTGACCGTAGTCCACTTCGGCGCCGGGAGTGCCGGGCGCTACCACCTGCCTTTCCTCGTTCCACCATTGGAACGGCACCGGCTCTCCACCGTTGGCCCTCACGGATTCCGGCCCTTCGAAGGTGTGGTCCACCCTGTTGATGTGGCGGCTCACCGGCGGGACGTTGTCGATGCCGATGCCCAGCACGTGCCCGATCTCGTGCGCCATCAAGCCGGACGAGTCGACGGCCCTCCGTGACAGCAGGATGGACCCCAACCACGCCTCGTAGTCGTCCCAGCTTTCGTATTCCTCGGAATAGACCGGCCCCTCGTAGAAGAGACTGTACTCCTGGGGCCCGCCGGTCGAGGTACGGTCGTCGTCGGTCCTGACACCGACAACGATGAGAACCCCGTTGGTCGACACGTCCTCGTCGAATACCGCTGAAAAAGAGCCGGGTCCGCCACCGCCGTGCACGACTTCCGTTCCCCGCAGGGCCACGTGTGTCCCGAAGTCGTCCAGGATCCGCCAGGACCAGGACTTGCCGGCGCGCTCCATCCGCGCGCGTTGCTCCGGGGTGAGCCCCGGGGCGGCGCGCCAGTCGAACTCGATGCTGAGCGTCCCGGCCGGGCCGCCGGTCCAGCGCCCGTAGGTGATCCCGTCCCGCTCCCCGATGATCTCGATGTCCTCGGGACGGACGTTGCGGAGTTTGGTGCCCGTCTCGGCCGGATCGCCGCCGGCCGCGTTGATCAGATCCGTCAGGACCCGGGTCCGGCTTGCCACCTGCGCGGCATCGACCGGCGACAGCCCCAATTCCGTCCGTACCTGCTCCGGATCGTTCCAGTGATCCAACAGGTCTTCGGCCAAGGGATTGCCGCGCGAATAGCTTCCGGGCGCCGGACCCGAACGGCCATCGCCACCGCCGCTACCACCGCCGCCACAACCGGAAAGTACCAGGGCGAGAACCATCACCACCGAAAATACCTTCGCCATCTTCTGTGCCGAACTGGACATGAAGGTCCCTCCCCAAGACTGTTGACCTGACTCTACGATGGGCGCAAATACAGGGTCAATCGGACAAGACTCCTTCCTCTCGAAAATCATTGCCGATAAGAAACCCTCCCGAATGGCGCTTCAGTCGGCGACCGCGACCGAGAGCAGGCTCGGGGCGAACTCGGCGGGAGGCTCGTAGCCCAGCAGCTCCAGCAGAGTGGCGGCGAGGTTGGCGAGGCCTGCGTCGGGGGGCGGAGCGAGGGTGTAGCCGCAGCCCGAGAAGTCCCGGATCATGAACGGCACCGGGTTGACGGAGTGGGCGGTGCGGAACACGGGCTGTCCGTCCTCGTGGAGGGGCGCGCCGCTCTTGTCCCGCTCCACCATGTCCTCGGAGTTGCCGTGGTCGGCGGTCACCACCAGGCAACCGTGGACCGCCGCCACCGCCGCGAGGACCCGGCCCACGGCGCGGTCGATGGCTTCAACGGCGCGGACGGTGGCCTGGAGGTTGCCGGTGTGGCCGACCATGTCGCCGCCGGCGAAATTGGCCCGGATGAAGCGATAGCGCCTCTCCCAAATCGCGCGGTTGACGGCGTCGGCGGTCTCCGCCGAGCGCATCCACGGCCGCTGCTCGAAGGGCACCTGCTCCGAGGCGATCTCGACGTACTCCTCCAGGGCGTCGTCGAACTTGCCGGAGCGGTTGCCGTTCCAGAAGTAGGTGACGTGGCCGTATTTCTGGGTCTCGGCGCAGGCAAACTGCGGCACGCCGGCGGCGGCGAGGTACTCGCCCAGGGTGCGGCTGACCTCGGGCGGCGCCACCAGGTAGTGCTCGGGGATGCCCAGGTCGCCGTCGTAGAGCATCATGCCGGCGAACGCCACCTCCGGCACCCGGCCCCGGTCGAAGCGGTCGAACCCGGCGCCGGCGGTGAAGGCCCGGGACATCTCGATGGCGCGGTCGCCGCGGAAGTTGAAGAAGATCACCCCGTCGCCATCCTCGACGGTGGCCACCGGGCCGCCGTCCGGCTTGCGCACCGTGAACGGGGGCACCACCTGGTCGCTGATGCCCGGCTCCCGGGCGCGAAAGTGCTCCACCGCGGCGGCGGCGCTCGCGAAGCCCTTGGCCTCGCCGTGGACGTGGGCGTTCCAGCCCCGCGCCACGATGCTCCAGTCGGCCTCGTAGCGGTCCATGGTCACCACCATCCGGCCGCCGCCGGAGGCGATGCGGTAGTCGCGGCCGCCCGCGTCGCGGATCTCCCCCAGCAGCGCTTCCAGGCGCTCGATGTAGACCGGCGAGGTGCGGTCCGGGACGTCGCGCCCGTCCAGCAGGGCGTGCACGTACACCCGGGGCAACCCTTCCTTGTCGGCGCGGCGGATGAGGGCGTGGAGGTGGGCCTCGTGGGAGTGGACGTTGCCGTCGGAGAGCAGGCCCATGAGGTGCAGGGCGCCGCCGCCGGAGCGGACCCCCCGGGTCAGGGTCTTCCAGTAGCCCTCCCACAGCGTCCCGGTCTCGATGGCGCGGTCGACGCACTTGGCGCCCTGGTCGAACACCCGGCCGGCACCCATGATGTTGTGTCCCACCTCGGAGTTGCCGATGTCGGCGTCCGAGGGCAGGCCCACGGCGGTGCCGTGGGCGCGCAGAGAGGCCGCCAGCCCGGTACTGCGCAGCAGATCGAGGTTGGGCGTCCGCGCCAGGCTCACCGCGTCGAACTCGTCGCCCGCGCCGATCCCGACGCCGTCGAGGATCAGCAGCACCACCGGCCCCTCGGGGGCGCGGCGCGCGGGGTGCGCGCGCAGCCCGAGAGCTCCGGAATCGGTTTCGTCTTCCATATTCATCTCCTCATGCTCCCCACACCCGCATCCTGGATGGCGCCCTTCGACTTCGCTTCGCTACGCTCAGGACGAACGGAAAGGGGTTGGCGGTGAAATGTCTCACAACCGTTCGTCCTGAGCCCTTCGACAAGCCTGCCCTGATCTCGACGAAGGGCTCAGGACAGGCCTAGCGAAGCAAGGACACCCGTTCGTCCTGAGCGTAGCGAAGTCGAAGGACGCCATCTTCCGGTTGAGTTTGAGCGTTTCCCGCGCTAGGGGAAGGTTGGTTCAGGTTTACCCTCTTATGGCCGATTCCGCACCCCCTGCCCACCGGCGCGCCGTGGTCATCCGGCATGTCGCCTTCGAGGATCTGGGCTCGTTTGCCGAGCCGCTGATCCGGCACGGGTACGGCATCGAATACGTCGAGGCCGGCCTTGACGACCTCGACCGACCTAGCCTCGCCGACTCCGACCTGCTGGTGGTCCTGGGCGGCCCCATCAGCGCCGTGGACGACCGGCAGTATCCTTTCCTTGCCGACGAGGTCCGGATGTTGGAGCGCCGGCTCGACGCGGACCGGCCCACCTTGGGCATCTGCCTGGGCGCCCAGCTCATGGCCCGGGCCCTGGGCTCGCGCGTCTACGGCGCCGGCGCCAAGGAGATCGGCTGGGGCCCGCTGTCCCTGACCGAGGCCGGCGGCGCGTCGGCGCTGCGCCACCTCGCGCCGGACAAGACCTCCGTTCTTCACTGGCACGGGGACACTTTCGACCTCCCCCGCGGCGCCGTGCTTCTTGCCTCCACAGCGGTATGCGAGAACCAGGCCTTCCTCTGGGGAACCCGCGGGTTGGCCTTGCAATTTCACGTCGAGGTGACGGCCGGCGGCCTCGAACGCTGGTTCATCGGCCACACCCTGGAGATCGAGATGACCCCGGACGTCTCGGTCGAGGCGCTCCGGGCCGACAGCACCCGCGCCGCCCCCCTGCTGGAGCAGCAGGGCCAAGCATTCCTCCGCCAGTGGCTAGCGGAGCTCGGCGGTCACGACCCGGTTGCATACCCGCCCTAAATGGCGTCCTTCGACTTCGCTCGGCAGACCTCGCTACGCTCAGGACGAACGG
>JAPPHF010000132.1 GCA_028821115.1 Deltaproteobacteria bacterium
GCGGAACGGCCTCGGGCCACATCGGGGAAGCCTACGTGCTCGTCCCGTTGTGTCGACACGGCGTTCCCAGCAACTTCCGAATCGCGAAGTCGCTCGGTCTTCGTTTGCTTCATCCCCGGTTCTGTTTCACGGCAAATGGGACATTTTCGGCTGACATTGACACCTGCTCCGGTTGTCCCGGATCCTCGAGCGGTATATCGTTTACCCGCGCGCGACGCGGCGGCTTGCGGCGGCTTAGTTGCGAAAGTAACGGAACTTGCATTCGGGGGTGGTGATGCGGTGAAGTGAAGGCGGCCGGGGCAGTCGAGGCCGTCGGTTCACTGGCGTGCGCAGGCACCCGTTTTGGAGCATGGCCCGAACCACGATCGGCTTTTGTCACTGATGGCACGGCTTGGCCGTGACCTCGTTCGAGAGATTGAGCTTTTGCGTGTGGTTCCTCCCCGGCACAACACGAATGGAGAGGACTTGGCATGCCACGGAAGAGCAAGAGGATGGAGCGCCTGAAGGTGGTGAACCCGGACTGCGCAGGGATCGACATCGGCAAGGACCGACACTACGTGGCGGTGGATCCGGAGCGTTGTGCGGAACCGGTGCGGTCGTTCGATGGCTTCACTCGGGATCTGAAAGCGATGGCGGCATGGCTGAGGTCGTGCGGGGTGAAGAAGGTGGCGATGGAATCGACCTCGGTGTACTGGATTCCGGTGTACGAGGTTCTGGAGCGCGCGGGCTTCGAGGTGTTGCTGGTACCGCCGCGGATGACGAAGCAGATAGCCAGGCGCAAGAGCGACGTGCTCGACTGCCAGTGGATCTGGCAGTTGCTGTCCTACGGCCTTCTGCGGGGTGCGTTCCGGCCTGGGGATGCAGTGTGCCCGCTACGGGCCTACGTGCGCCAGGCGAAGCGGCTGATCGAGGACCGCGTACGTTGCGTGCAGCACATGCAGAAGGCGCTGACCGAGATGAACGTCCGGCTGGACTCGGTGCTCGCCGACATCATGGGCCAGACCGGGCAGAAGATCCTGCGGGCGATCATCGGCGGCGAGCGCGACGCGCAGCGTCTGGCGTCGTTCCGGCATCGGCAGGTGAAGGCCAGCGGTGACACGATCGCGGCAAGCCTGGAGGGCACTTGGCGCGAGGAGCATCTGTTCGCGCTGGAGCAAGCCATGCAGCGCTACGACTTCTGCCAACAGCAGATCGATGTCTGCGAGGCGCAGATCGCGGCGCAGATCGGCCGCCTGACGCCGCCGGAAGATTCCACAGACGACAGCCCGTCCGGGGACGAAGGCCCTGCTGACGGATCGGCCGGCGAAGGCTGGAAGACGCTGTCGCGCACCGGGGGCAAGAAGTCCGCGGCCGGGGACAAGGCCTTGACCATGGCCCTGCACGAGATGATGGGCGTCGACCTCACCGCGATCCCGGCCATCGGCACCAGAACTGCGCTGACCATCGCGTCGGAGATCGGCCCGGACTTCTCCGCCTTTCCTTCCGCCCAGCACTTCTGCTCCTGGCTGGGGGTGGCTCCCAGGACCAGGATCAGCGGCGGCAAGCCTTTGCCGGGCCGGCTCCCAAAGGTGGTCAACCCGGTCGGACAGGCCCTGCGAATGGCCGCCATGGCAGCGCGAAGAAGCCAGACCTTCATCGGCGCCAGACATCGGGCCCGGCTCGCCCGCAAGGACAGGGCCGTCGCCATCACCGCCACCGCGCGCGAGCTTGCCTGCCTGATCTACCTGATGGTCACCCGGGGCGAGGAATATGTCGAAAAGGGCATGGACGCCTACGAGAAGCGGTGCATCGATCGCACCTTTGCCAACCTCAGCCGAAAGGCACGAACTCTCGGCTACTGCCTCGTCCAGGCCGCCCAACACCAGGAGACGCCCAACGGCGCTCCAGCCGCAGATTAGTCACTTGAGAGCGGTCACTCCCGCGCGACGCGGCGGCTTAGTCGCGGAAGTAACCGGGGCTTGCACCCGGGGCGGCGATGCAGTGAAGTGACGGCGGTCGGGGCAGTCGAGGCCCTTGGTCCACTGGCGTGCTGAGGCACCCGGTTGAGAGCATGGTCCGAACCACGATCGGCTTCTGTCACTGATGGCGTCCACGTCCAGCCCGAATCCGTGACCGAGACTCTCCGGAGCGAACCGCACTTCGCCGCCGAGGCGCCAGGATTTCTGCTGGTAGTCGCCAACGCCGAAAGAGCCCTCGGCATTCCCGATCAGAGTAAGCGGCAGGGATGGAGAACCCCATCCACTGCCACCGAGCCTCTCGCCTCCAACCGACCACCCTCGGGGCCATCCCCGGTCAGATGCTTGTAGGCTATGGACACCGAGGGTGCGCCGGGAACCGTCGCACCCCACGCCAAGCCGGCACGATAGTCAAGGCCGTGCATCGTGGGCAGGGAGGATGAAATCCGGCCGCCTCCTTTGATGTCGAAGGCGAATGACTCGATGCCGGCTTCGGCTTGAAGCTCTCCGGACAGGACGTCGGCCAGGGGGACGGAGGCGCCCGCAGTGTAAGCGAGAAGACGCACGTCGGAGCCGTACCACGACACCACGACGGGAAGCCCTGATCGTCGCGGTGTCGCAGACGTCCCGTTCCACAGCTCAGCGATGCCCAGATGTGTCCGCCGGACGGCATGTGCCACGCGGCGAAGGGATGCAGGGAGAGAATCTCGGTGTCTCTTTGGTCTCGAGGCTTCGAGGCCTGCTCGGCGTTCACTCGCGTTGCGGCCCGTATGGTCGCTGAGTCACCTTGGCGACCCTTTTCCACCGGAGTGCTTCAGGCCATGTCGTTACCTCCATAACCCGCTCCGATTGCGTCCGGCTGG
>JAPPHF010000161.1 GCA_028821115.1 Deltaproteobacteria bacterium
CCGCTAACCACAGGGCGCAAGGGATTGATGTTGACCGCCGTTTCCGCAACCGTTCGTCCTGAGCGTAGCGGAGCGCCAGCGTAGCGAAGTCGAAGGACGCATTCTTCAAGTCTGTCGCTACGGCGTCCGCAACAGGAACGTCTGGCCGCTGATGAAGCGCGCCGCGTCCGACACGAGATAGCGCACCAGCCCGGTAATCTCGTCCTTCTGTGTCAAGCCGCCCTGCAACGGGTCCACGGCCTTGATGGCCGCCCACTGCTCCTCGGTGTAGCCGGCGCGAGCCATGGGCGTCTCCGTCCGTCCCGGACAGATGTTGTTCACCAGGATGTTGTCCGACGCCACCTCCACCGCCATTGACTTGGTGAAGGCGATGACGCCGGCCTTGGAGGCGGAGTAGTGGGCCGAGTAGGGTGCGCCGGCGATGCCCCGGCCCGAGGCGACGTTGAGGATGCGTCCCTGCTTGCGCGGCCGCATGACCGTCGCGGCTGCCTGGCTGCACAGGAAGACCCCGCGCAGGTTCACCCGGATCACCCGGTCCCACTCCTCTTCGGTCATGTCGGCGATGGAAAAGCGGCCCATGAGGCCGGCGAAATTGATCTGGTGGTCGAGCTGCCCGTAGGTATCCACGGCGCTCTGGATCATGGCCTCGACGCTCTTCTTGTCGCCCACGTCCACGCCGACGCCCAGCGCTTCCCGGCCTTCGGATTTGAGCTTGGCGGCGAGGGCCTGGGCCCCCTCTCCGTTGTAATCGGCGACCACGACCCGAAGCCCGTCCTCCGCCAGCGCGGTGCAGACCGAGGACCCCAGGCCGCCCGCCCCTCCGGTTACGATAGCGACATCCGCCATGATGATGTGTTCCTCCTTGTGTGCGGTTCCTGCACAGGGTGGCACCAGCCGCGCCGGTCGCGCGCCGCCCCCGTTCCAGCCAGCCGATCCATATCCCGGCGTGGGTGGAAAAGCAAGCGAGAGCGCGGCCTGTCAGCCGCTCCGGGACGTATGGTAACCGGCGAACGCGCCTTCCCACCGCCCGCTCGACAGCCGCCAGAGGTTGGCAACGAGCCGGTGAAGCATGAACAGGCTGAACCCGCCCCAGACTCCGAAGAGCCCCAGCTCCAGGTAGAAGGACACCCCTGTCAAAGGGACGAACAGCAAAAGGCCGCCCGCCAGCATGGCCCACATGAGAAAACGGGTATCGTGGGCGCCCAGGATGAAGCCGTCCAGGGCGAAGACGATGCCGTTGAGGGGCTGTAACAAGACCAGCAGCAGGAAGGCCTCGGTGCGAGCCAGCTCCGCCACCGCCAACGAAGAGGTGAAGAGCGCCAGGAGGGGCTCCTGAAGCGTCAGGTAGGCCAAGGCGAAGACCGCGCCGCCGGCGCAGCCCCAGATCACCAGCATGCGGCCGAGCCGCCGGGCCCGGCGGGCGTCGCCGGCGCCCAGGTGCCGCGCCACCAGTGTCTGACCGGCAACCGCCAGACCGTCGATGGTATCGGAGCAGAAGATGAAGAGCTGGAAGACGATCTCGTAGGCGGCCAGATACACCGGCCCCATGCGCGCCACCATGGCGGTGGCGAACACCAGCGAGAGCCGGAGGCCGGCCGTGCGCACGGCCAGGTGTCCGGCGATCCTGGAGATGCTGCGGAACCGGCGCAGGTGAAGCCTCCGGCTCGTCAGTTCGTAGAGGCCCGTGTAGTCCGAGAAGAACAGGAGCCGCATGTACAACAAGATGCCAAGGGCGTGCCCGGCCACCGCCGCCACCGCCGCGCCGCGCAGGCCCAGGGCCGGAAACCCGAAGCCGCCGTAGATCAGCGCGTAGTCCAGCACGATGTTGACGCCGCTCATGAGGAACGCCACCAGCATGGGCGAGAACGTGTTCTGGATGCCCCGCAGGAAGCCCACCGCCGCGTAGATGGAGAAGAGCATCGGGATGGTGGCGCAGCGGATGCGGAAGTAGGGGACTCCTTGGGCGGCCACTGCCGGGGTGGCCCCCATGAGGGCATAGAGCTCGGCGGCGAAGAGGAACAGGAGGGAGGCTACCGCGAGCCCGCCGCCGACACCGAGCACCAGGGCGTGCCGGAAGATCTCGCCGCAAGCCGCGTAGTTGCGCGAGCCGTACTGGCTGGCCACGAGGCTCGTGGTGCCGAAGATAAGAAACGCGAATATCCAGACCACCGCGCCGATGAGGCTCGTGGCGATGGCCTTGGCGGCGAGCGGCTCCACCCCCAGGTGGCCGATCATGGCGGTGTCGGCGATGTTCAGGACCGGCTCGCTGGCGATGGCCAGCGAGGCCGGAACCGCCAGTCGAAGCAGTTCCCGGCCGTCGGATCCGGGGGTCGCGGGCGCCGCGCCGTCGGATGGGTCAGAAATGATCCGGTCCGCCTTGCGTGTAGATGCGGACGCGCGCGGTCGCCCGGTCGAAGCGCCGCCGGAGCCAGCGCTTGAACGCGTTCCGGGTGATCGGGATGAGCATAAGGAAACCGAAGGCGTCGGTGAGTATCCCGGGAGTGATCAGTAAAAGGCCTGCCACCAGGATGATCACGCCGTCGAGCATCTCCTCGGCCGGGACGATGCCCTGGCCCAGGTTCCGCTGGATCTGCCCCAGGGTCCGCAGCCCTTCCAGCTTGGCGAGGAATGCCCCCACGACACCGGTGGCGAGCACAAGGAGGATGGTGTTGAGTCCGCCGATGATCGAGCCTACCTCGATGAGGAGGTACAACTCCACCAGTGGAACCACGGTGAACAGCAGCAGGAGTCGCACGAACATGGGCTCAGGAAGCTCCGGGTTGCTCCGGATGGATG
>JAPPHF010000028.1 GCA_028821115.1 Deltaproteobacteria bacterium
TTTTCCGTTTCGCCGAAACGCGGAACTGGTGCCGGCCGGGCATCGCCGGGTGCATCATGCCGCCACTGGCCTATCCCGACCGACCGGTTCCCAAGGGGTTCGATCGGGACGAAGTCGAGAAGCTGCTCGCCACGACCGAGGGTTCGACTCCGGCGGACTTCCGCGACCGTGCAGTGCTGATGCTCCTTGCAACCTGCGGGCTCAGGGCCGGCGAGGTTGGCGCGCTGCGCGTCGAGGACGTCGACTGGGAGCGGAACCTGTTGCGCGTTTTCCGTCCCAAGACTGGCCGCACCGACACATTCCCGCTGACCCCCTCCATCGGCAATGCGCTGGTGGACTATCTGCTCAAGGTGCGCCCGGCTGGGAGACGGGAGCGAGCCTTGTTCCTGACGCTGCAGGCCCCGCTCAGACCCCTGAAGAGCGGCGCGATAGGGTGGATCGTCCGCAGTCGCGCGAACCGCCTGGGCATCACCGGCAAGCGCCTGGGCGCCCACGCACTTCGTCATGCGGCGGCACAGCGGCTGGTCGACGAGGGCTGCGGCCTGAAGACCGTTGGCGATTTCCTCGGCCATTCCAGCCCGAGCGCGACAGCCGCATACGCAACCACCGATCTCGCCTCGCTTCGCCCGGTCGCCGACATCCGCCTGAAGGAGCTGCTCGATGACACTGCGTGAAGCCGTCGACCGCTATGTTGCGTGGCAGCGCCGGCACGGCGCGAAATTCCGCTCAAGCGCGCGAACCCTCGATGCGTTTTGTCGTCAGATCGGTGAGGACAGGAGCTGTGCCACGGTGGCCGAGGATGAAGTCCGCCGCTTCCTTGCCGGCAAGGGAGTGCTCACGAGAACACGTGCGGTCAAGTATGGAACGCTTGCCGGATTCTACAGGTTCGCGCTGAGCCGCAGCCACGTGAGCCGCATTCCCATGCCGCCGCGCGAGGCAGAGCCGAGGCCGCCGGAAGTGGCGCCGTCCTTCATCTTCACCCGCGACGAACTGCGGAGTCTCTTCAAGGCGGCGGGCGGCGGACGCAGACGTTGCCCGAAGCTCGATGCCGAGACCTTCCAGACCTTTCTGCTCCTGCTCTACGGTGCCGGGCTGCGCAACGGGGAGGCGCGGCGACTGACAGTGGCGGACGTGGACCTGGACTCGGCGGTGCTCACGGTGAACGATTCGAAATTCTACAAGAGCCGACTCGTGCCGGTCGGCGCCGACCTTGCCGGCATGCTTCGCCGTTACGCGGCCACCCGGGCACTGCGCCCGCTCCGCGAGGGAACAGCATCCGCCTTCCTCGCCTGCCGCGACGGGTCGCCACTGGGCGCGGCCATCGTACGTAACGCTTTTCGCGCGACGCTGCGGGCAGCCGGGATCAGCAGCAGCAAGCCCGGTTGCCGGGGGGCCTGCCTGCATTCGCTTCGCCACTCCTTCGCCACCCACCGCCTGACCCTCTGGTATTGCGAGGGGGCCGACGTGCAAGCGCTCCTGCCGGCGCTCTCGACCTATCTCGGCCACGGCAGCGTGGCAGCGACGCAGGTCTACATATCGATGACCCCGGAATTGCTCGACGAGGCCGGCTGCCGGTTCGAACGCTACAGCGAACGACAGCGAAGCCCGGATGCCGGGCAGCAAAAGAAACGGAGTACGCACGATGCCTGAACGCAGCTCTGTGCTCGGCTCATGGATCAAGCGCTTCCTCATCGAGTACCTTCCCACCGAGCGCAATCTGGCCGTCAACACAGTCAAGAGCTATCGCGACTGCCTGACGCTGCTGTTGCCCTTTGTCGCGAGCCGCTGCGGCAGGCCGGTGGAACGTCTCAAGGTCGAGGATCTGTCCGCCGACCGTGTGAGAGCCTTTCTTGGCCACTTGGAAAGAGAGCGGGGCTGCTCAGCGCAGACCCGGAACCAGCGCCTTTCGGCAATCCGGTCCTTCGCCCGCTATGTCTCGGTGCGCGATGTCGCACTTGTCGAGTGGGCCGGCAGCATCCGCGCCATTCCACTCAAGAAGACCGTGCGACCCCGGATCGCCTGGCTCGCGACGGAAGACATGGAAGCCATGATCGAGGGGACGAACAGACGATCCGCAAGCGGGCTGGTGGAGCATGCCCTCCTGCTGTTCCTCTACAACACGGGGGCAAGAGCCACCGAGGCGGCGGGACTGCAGACAGAGGATCTGCATCTCCCGGAACGCACGGGCGAAACCGCACGGGCAACGATTCACGGCAAGGGAGGAAGGATTCGCGTCACGCCGATATGGACGAGAACCGCGAAGGCGCTCGCCGCTCTCTCCCGGCACCGTCCGGCCAACTGCCAGGCCGTCTTTTGGAGCCGACATCGCAAACCCTATACGCGGCACGGCATCATCGATCTGGTGAAGCGGGCCGCAGCCCGCGTGCCGACACTCGAAGGGGAAAGGATCACACCGCACGTGCTGCGGCACACCTGCGCCTGCCACCTGCTTCAGTCCGGCGTGGACATCAACACCATCCGAGCCTGGCTCGGCCACGTATCGCTCGCAACCACCAACATTTACGCCGAAGTCGATCTCAGAGCAAAGGAAGAGGCGATGCAGTCCACCTCTCCCCATGATGCCGGAGATCCACCCCAATGGAAGACGAAGAAGGGCCTGCTGGAGCTGCTGAAGGCTATCTGAAGGGCAAATATTATGTTAGTCAGTTTTGGGGAAGAAGGCGTCTTTGCAGGGATTTCCGCCTGCTGACTCACATAACCTTGTACCCCACATAAGGGCTCTTATGTGGGGCCGTACATAAGAGCCCCAGCAGGAGGCGGTCATTGAAGT
>JAPPHF010000086.1 GCA_028821115.1 Deltaproteobacteria bacterium
GAGATCTCGCACGCGACCCCCAGGTCATGGGTGACGAAGATCGTCGCCATGCCCAACTCGCGCTGCAGTTCCCGCAGCAGTAGCAGTATCTGAATCTGCACCGTGGCGTCCAGCGCGGTGGTGGGCTCGTCCGCCAGCAGCATCTTGGGCCGGCAGGACAGGGCCAGGGCGATCATCACCCGTTGCCGCAGGCCGCCTGACAGTTCGTGCGGGTAGGCGTCCAGCCGCCGGCGCGCCGAAGGCACCTGGACGAGTTCCAGCATCTCCAACGCCCGCGCGCGGCCGGCGGACCATGAAACGCCTTCGTGCCACACCACCACCTCCGCAATCTGGTGGCCGACGGTGAACACCGGGTCCAACGCGGTCATGGGTTCCTGGAAAATCATCGCCACCTGAGTGCCGCGAATAGCCCGCAACCGGTCCGCGTCCAGGGCGAGGACATCAATGCCGTCCAGCAACACCGTTCCCCCGATGCGTGCCGTCGGCGGCAGCAGTTGCACCAGGGAGCGCATGGTCACGGTTTTGCCCGACCCGGATTCGCCCAGGAAACAAAGGGTCTCGCCCAAATGCAGGTCGAAATCGACGCCGTTGATGGCGCGGAGCGGCATGCCCTCGCTGAGGAACTCCACCGAGAGATCCCGCACCGACAGGAACGTGCCGGGATGCCCGTCGGCGGGTGTGAAGTCGGCGGCGCTCACGGCGGGCTTCCTCCGGTTTCGAGCGCGGTTCCGGCGTCCCGGCCCGGCGCCTGGCTGTGGCCGCTGCCCGGCACCAGCGCGTGGCAAGCGGCCATATGTGCCGGTTCCGCGCCGAAACAATCGAGCACCGGGTCGACGGACGCGCACACGGGCTCCGCCAGCGGACAGCGGGTACGAAAGCGGCATCCGGAAGGCGGATTGATGGGACTCGGGAGATCCCCCGCCACCGGGGGCGCCTCGATGCGCCGGCGAGGGTCCATGCTAAGCCGCGAGGCGATGAGCGCCCGCGTGTACGGATGACCGGGGCTGCCGTACACCCTGTCCACCGGTCCGATCTCCACCACCTTGCCGAGGTACATCACCAGCACCCGGTCGCTGATGAAACGCACCACGTTGAGATCGTGGGAGATGAAGACGTAGGTCAGGCCCAGACGCTCCTTGATCTCAATGAGGAGGTTCAGCACCTGCGCCTCCACCGACTTGTCCAGGGACGACACCGCCTCGTCGAGGAGCAGCAGCCGAGGATTCAGCGCCAGCGCCCGCGCCACGTTGACGCGCTGCCGCTGGCCCCCGGACAGCTCGTGGGGATAGCGGTCCGCGAAGATGGCAGGTTCGAGGCCCACGAACTCCAGGACCTCGCCGGCGCGACGGCGCGCCTCCGCCCGCTTGACGCCCTGGGCGGTAAGCCCGAAGCGCACCTCTTCGGCCATGGTATGCCGCGGGTTAAGCGAGGAGTAGCTGTCCTGGAAGACCATCTGCACGTTGTGCCGGAGCGTGCGCAGGGACATGCCGTCCCGGCCGCCGACGTCGCGCCCGTCCAGCAGGATCTCCCCGTCATCCGGCTCGATCAGGCGCATGAGCAGCCGGGCGGTGGTGGATTTGCCGCAGCCGGACTCTCCCACTACGCCCAGGGTCTCGCCCGTGGCCACGGTGAAGCTGATGTCGTCCACCGCCTGCACATACGCCGGCCCGACGCCCCCCGAGCCGCCTCTCAACCGGAAGTACTTCCGGAGGCCGCTGACGCTGAGGATCGGACGGCCGTCACCTGCCGGATCCGCCGCCTCGCGCTCGGGCGGCTCGGCGCTCGCCGGCGTCGCGTTCACGGCTTCACGTCCATAGCGGTGCGGAGGCCGTCGCTCAGGAGGTTGAAGCACACCGAGGCGACGAGGATCATCGCGCCCGGCAGCACCGCGTTAACCGGCGCCAGGAAGATGGACTGGCGCAGCGTGTTCAGCATCAGCCCCCAGTCCGCCAACGGCGGCGATATGCCGAGGCCGAGGAAGGACAAACCCGAGGCGAGGACGATGGAGAGCCCGATGAGGCTCGACGAATAGGTCAGGATGGGGCTGGAGACGTTGGTCAGCACGTGGCCGACGATGATCCGTGGCGCGGAAGCGCCGGTAGCGCGGGCGGCCTCGACGAAGTCCTGGGCGCGGATCTGCGTGGTGGCGGCTTCGGCCACCCGTGTGATGGGCGGGATGAACACCAGCGAAAGCGATATCAGGACGTTGACCACCCCCGCCCCGAGGGCGCCGGCGAGCCCCACCGCCAGCAGCACCGAGGGAAACGCGAAGAAGACATCCGCCACGCGCATGATCACCATGTTGGTCTTGCCGCCGAAGTAGCCGGCGACGATGCCGAGGATGCTGCCCGCGAGAGTCGCGATGAAGATGGGCAGCAAGCCCATGAGAAGGGAAATCCGGCCGCCGTAGATCAGCCGGGTGAGCATGTCTCGGCCGAGTTCGTCCGTGCCCAGGACGAACTCCGGGCTCAGGACCGGCTTCAGCCGGTTGACGATGCTGGAGGTATAGGGGTCGTGGGGCGCAATCCAGGGCGCGAGAATCGCCGCCGCGATGATCAGGAACAGGATGCCCAGGCAGCCCATGGACACCGGGTCGTGCAGCAGGCGCCGGCGCGCCGCCTGCCAGTAGGTGCGCTGGATCCGGCGGCGCGGTTCGACGGTCGGGGCCGGCGCTTCGCCGGCATAGGCTGCGGGTGTGCTCATGTCTCTTGCTGCGCCCTTCACTGCCGCGTCATGCGCGGATCGAGAAACGGCTGCGCCAGGTCCACCAGGAA
>JAPPHF010000129.1 GCA_028821115.1 Deltaproteobacteria bacterium
GGACGAACGGTTATAGGTTATGCTCAAACTCCAACCCCGTTCGTCCTGAGCCCTTCGACAAGCTCAGGACAGGCGAAGTCGAAGGACGCCATTCTGCTTACTCGGACAGACTCCCAGCGGCTACTCCTCTAGCAGCCGCTGGATGACTTCCTCCATCTCGTCGTAGCCGCCCTCGCCGAAACGCGTGTACTGGATCACGCCCTTCTTGTCGATGATGTGCAGCGTCGGCCAGTAGCGCGTGCCGTAGCGCTTCCAGGTGGCGAAGTCGTTGTCCTGGGCCACCGGGAACTCGATGCCCAGCTCCTTGCAGGCGTTCTTGACGTTTTCCAGCGAGTGTTCGTGGGAGAACTCCGGCGAGTGGATGCCCACCACGACGAGGCCCCGGGGGCCGTATTCCTTGTGCCATCCCACCAACGATGGGAGTGTGTTGACACAGTTGTATCAGCCGTAGGTCCAGAACTCGATAAGGACCACCTTCCCCCTGAGGTCCTTCAGCCTGAGCGTCGCCCCCTCCGTATTGATCCAGGTATCGTTGGTCCACTCCGGCGCCTGCTTGCCCACCAGGGAGGCCGGGGCATTGCCGAACGCCCACAGGACCGCCAGACCCACGAGGATCGCCAACGCGAACGCCCGCCACCTGAACTGCTTCATGTGATTCATGCCTCCTGATTCATTATGCCCGCGTTGCCGGCCTTGGGCAATGGGTGTAAGGAGTCTCCCATGCTGTACGACTACGTCGCCCTTCCCGACCGCCCGCCGCTGCACTGGCCGGAAGGCGCACGGGTGGCGCTGATCTTCACCATCAACATCGAGTACTGGGAGATGACCCGCGACAGCGCCGAGCCCCTCTATCCCGGCGGGCCGGCCACCATACCGCACGTGCTGCCCGGCAACGTCCCCGACTACGCCAACTGGACCTGGCGGGAGTATGGCCAGCGCGTGGGCGTGTGGCGCATCATCGACGTGTTCGACCGCGCCGGCGTGCCGGCCACCTGCACCATGAACGCGCTCACCGGCATCGAGCGCCGGCGCATCATCGACGCCGCCAACGAGCGCGGCTGGGAGATCCTGGCCCACAACTACGCCCAGAACGACGTGCTCACCTACTACGCGAACCAGCCGGACCAGGAGCGCGAGGTGATCCGCCGCACCCTGGACGCCTACGCCGGGGCGGTGGGACGGCCGGCCCGGGGGTGGCTGTCGTCGTCGCTCCGGAGCACCCACGAGACGCCCCACATCCTGAAGGAGCTGGGACTGCTGTTCCAGTCTGACTATCTCAACGACGACCAGCCCTACCTGCTCAACACCCGCCACGGTCCGCTGGTGTGCATCCCCTACTCCAACGACGTCAACGACTTCGCGGTCTTCTTGCGCGGCGGCCGGACCACCTCCCAGGCACTGGAGCTGTTCAGGGAACAGTTCGACCAGCTCTACCTGGAAGGCGCCACCAGCGGCCGCATCATGAACGTCGGCATGCACCCCCACGTCATGGGCCAGGCCTACGCCATCCGCGCCCTGCGCGAGTTCGTGGACTACGTGAAGACCTTCGACGGGGTGTGGTATCCCAAGCGCGAGGAGATGGCGGAGTGGTTCCTGGAGAGCCGAGGCAAGGAGGTTTCATGAAGCCGTATCGAGTGGCGTTGATTCAGCAACAGACACGCGTCATCGTCGAGCCCAGGGAGCGCAACGCGATCATCGACGAGAACTTGGGGCGCATCTTCGAGCTGCTGGACTGGACCGCGTTGCGCCTGGGCGACGTGAAGCTGGCGGTGTTCTCGGAGTACGGCATCATCGGTCAGTACCGGCCGCGCTCGGTGGACGAGTGGCTCGCGCTGGCAGAGACCATTCCGGGCGACGTCACCGAGCAGATCGGGCGAAAGGCCCGGGAGCGCGGCTGCCACATCGTCGGCAACCTCTACGAACGCGACGACGACTGGCCCGGCCGCCTCTTCAACACGAGCTTCATCATCGACCCGGACGGCGAGATCATCCTCAAGTACCGGAAGAACAACGGCCCCAACAATCTCAACACCGCCTACACGGGGCCCGGCGACGTCTACACCGAGTACACGGAGCGTTACGGGGA
Organism: Deltaproteobacteria bacterium; assembly: GCA_028821115.1. Taxonomy (GTDB): domain Bacteria; phylum Desulfobacterota; class Binatia; order UBA9968; family JAJDTQ01; genus JAJDTQ01. The sequence goes on from JAPPHF010000129.1 coordinate 2,087, forward strand.
GGACGCCATGTTCCCGGTGGCGGACACCGAGATCGGCCGCCTGGCGTGCCTCACCTGCACCGACGTGGTGTTCCCGGAGATGGCCCGCTGCCTGGCGCTGCGCGGCGCCGAGCTGCTGATCCATCCCACCGCCGAGCCCTACGCGCCCGAGGGAGAAGCTTGGGACGTGCTCCGGCGCGCCCGCGCCTACGAGAACCTGTGCTACTTCCTCTCGGTCAACTGCGGCGCCTTCGTGGGCTCCAACCGCCCCACCGGCGGCTACCGCGGCATGACCCAGCTCATCGACTACATGGGCCACGTGCAGTCGGCGGCCACGGCACCCGGCGAGGCGGTGGTCACCGGCATGGTGGACATCGACAACCTGCGCTGGGAACGCACGCGCATGGCCGACTCGGGCCACGTGTGGAACTTCCTCATCGAGCTGCGCAGCGACATGTACGCTCCGGTGTACGCCAAGGCAAAGCGCTGGCCCAATGACGGTTGGCGCGACCGCAAGCTGCAGGACACGGTGGAGACCCGCGCCGAGGCCCGCAAGATCATCGAGCGGCTGGTGGGAGAGGGACGGCTGGTGAAGCCGGAATGATGGCGTCCATAGACATAGCTTAGCAAACCACAGGACCAACGGTTATTGGGGGCCATAACCGTTGGTCCAGAGCGGAGCCGCGCGCCCGCGGGG
>JAPPHF010000143.1:0-1371 GCA_028821115.1 Deltaproteobacteria bacterium
ACCTCCGGCTGCTGCGGACTGCACGTGCCGGGAGCCGTCTTTACCGGCGATACGATCTTTGCCGGCTCGGTCGGCGGAACCCGAATGGGGGCCTCGTACTACCGCGGCCACCTGGGCGCGGTCCGGGCCAAGATCCTCTCCCTGCCCGGGGAGACAAAGCTCTTTCACGGGCACGGCGCCCACTCAAGCGTGGCCGACGAGCTGGCCCACAACTGCTTTTTCTGAAAGCCCCCTAGAGACCCGGCCTAAAACCCCAGGTCAAACGCCCGGGATTTGCCGTCCGCAACAGGTCCGCCGCCAGTCCGCGGATTCGCTCGAGGACCGTTTCGGCAGCCGATTGCGGCGTTTTTCGGCGGTTCATAGTCAATGATCCGGCGATCCGGCCCGCCAGCGGCGCCAACGAGCGGTTTCGGGATCGGGATCGCCCGTTTCCGTCCCCGTCCGGCCCCATATCCGGACCCCGGGGGCCAAACTCTCCCGTCCTGCCGGCCGTCAGGGTCAGGTTGGCCACGGTCGCGGCCATCAGCAGCTGGTACAGGGTCCTGGAGCGGCCGAAGAACCGCGACTGCCTTATCCCCAGTTGGCAGAGCCGGGCCAGGCGGTGCTCGACGACGGTCCGCAGGCGCATCAGCCGACGGCCCTCCTCGCCCCGCTGGCGCAGCCGGTCCCGCTGCAGCAGGGCTTCCTGGGGATGGATGCTGATCCGGCGGTTGGGCCTGGCCCGGGAGCGTACGCAGGATCCCCTGAGCGGGCAGGGCGAGCACTGCTCCCGGGCGAAGTGGAAGACGCCGGCCCGCTTCGACTTCCAGGCCCGGCGCGGGCGCGAAGGGCGGTAGTCGGAGGTCTTATGCCCGGCCGGGCAGGTGCAGGTCCCGGAGTCCAGATCGATCCGGAAGTCCTGTTTTTGGAAGTAGTCGCTGCGCGGCCGGCCCGGCAGCCGGGCCAGCAGGTCCTGCCCGCCGTCGGCGAAGCGCTGCCGGGTGTCCCCGGCGCCGTAGGCGCAGTCGCCGATGACGGTTTCGGCACTTGATCCGGCGTTGCACTCGGATTCCCGGACCAGGTCCAGGGCGCCGTCGGCGTCGGGGGCGTTGCCGGCGATCACCCCGACCGCGGTTATCAGGCCGCTTGCGGTATCGACCGCCAGGGAAGCCTTGTGGCCGGCAAAGCGCTGCCGCGAGCTCTTGCGGCCGTGCCGCATCTCGGGGTCGTGCACCGACAGGGTCCTATCGCGGCCGCCGCCCCGCTTCAGCGCCGGGCCGTCGCCGTCTGAGTCCGGGGCGGGACTGCGCTCCACGTCCTGGAGCAGGATCTTAGACAGCAGCGCGGCGTTATCGGCCAGGTCGCGCGAGCGCGCATCGCCCGGGTCCAGCT
>JAPPHF010000143.1:1381-2752 GCA_028821115.1 Deltaproteobacteria bacterium
TTGGCCGGGGTCCTGGGCGGCTTTCGCCTTGCGGGCCCGCCCGAGCAGCGAGTCGGCGTCGCTGACGATGCTTCCCAGCAGCCGGCGGCGGGCCTTGCGGTCCGACCAGTCGATCGCCGCCCGTCCCTTGAGGCTTTTACCGGCGTGGAGGGGGTAGCCTTCGGCCGCGGCCCAGTCGGCCGGTTCGCGGCCGTCCAGTTCGGCCAGGGCCCCGATCAGCATCCGGCAGCCGTCGCCGATCAGGTTGTAGGCGTCCCTTACCGCGCCCTTGCCCAGGATGGCGGTGGTGTCGACCGCCAGCTTCATGCGCCGGCCCTTGAGGTGCCCGGACTGGCGGGCAAGCTCCAGCGAGCGCTTAAATACCGCCCGCACCCTGCCATGCACGATCAGCTGCGAGCGGAACAGCTGCAGGGTGGACTTGGCGAACGGGCGCTCGTCGATCGCGGTCCCCAGGGCCACCTTCCAGCCCAGGTCCATGTCGGCCCGGCGCTTGGCCTCGTTGTCGGAGACCCTATCGTGGGCCTGCAGCAGCAGGGCGGTGGCCAGGATGGAGGGCGCCACTCCGGGGCGGCCGTTGTCGAGGCAGTAGAGATCGCTAAAGTCCTCGTCCCGGAACAGCTCGCCGCGCATCTGCGCCAGCAGGCCGTAGAAGCTGTCCTCGCCGACGAAGTCGAGGTAGAGGTTGTCGGCCTGCAGAAGACCCTGCTGGGCGTGTGATCCGAGCATCCCCTCATCACCCCGAAATTGTTATGTTTGTATCTGTGAGACGGCCCGCAAGGGGACCTATTGATATTTTAATGTTCGATTGTCGATTCGCCCTTTGTTCAGGGGCTTTTCGGCCGGGTTTCTAGTAAGAAATCTCGTACCCGAGAAGTTTCGAATTGATGAGAGTGATGACCCCGATGACCAAGAACAGTAGGAAGGACAGCGCCGCCGCAAAACCCATGCGCAGGTTGGTGAAAGCTTCCTCGTATATGAGCAGCACGATGGTTACGGTCGAATCTATCGGCCCGCCACAGCCGGTTGAGGGGTTCGGGCAGGCCATGATGAACACCTGCACGAACATCTGCAGTGCCCCGATGAAGTAGACGATGACCACGAAGTAGGTGGTCGGGGCCAGCAGCGGGATCGTGATCCGGAACAGCTGGGAAATCCTTCCCGCCCCGTCGATCTCGGCCGCCTCGTAGAGGTGGGGAGGGATGCCCTGCAGGCCGGCCAGGTAGATGACCATGTTCAGCCCCATGTTCTTCCAGATGCTCATGATGATGATGGCCAGCATGGCGGTCTCTGGTCCGCGTAGCCACTTCGAGGTCGGCAGGTCGAATGCCCGCAATACTTCGTTGGCCAGCCCGAACTGGGGTTCATACATCC
>JAPPHF010000184.1 GCA_028821115.1 Deltaproteobacteria bacterium
ACTGGTTCTTCCAGATGGTGTTCGTGGCCACCACCGCGTCCATCGTCTCCGGCACTTTGGCCGAGCGCGTGAGGCTCTGGACCTTCTTCGTCTTCATCATCCTTCTGACGGGCATCATCTACCCCATCGTCGGCGCCTGGACCTGGGGCGGCGGGTGGCTGGGCGCCATGGGCTTCAAGGACTTCGCCGGCTCCACCATCGTCCATTCCACCGGCGGCTGGGCGGCCCTGGCGGGCGCCATCGTGGTGGGAGCCCGGCGCGGGAAGTTCCGGACCGACGGCAGCGTCAAGGCGACGCCGCCGTCCAACATCCCCATCGTCACCCTGGGCGTCTTCATCCTCTGGTTCGGGTGGTTCGGCTTCAACGGCGGATCGCAACTGGCCCTGGGCGGCGCCACGGACGCGGTGGCCATCAGCCACATCCTGGTCAACACCAACCTGGCCGGCGGCGCCGGGTTCCTGGTCGCTCTGGTCATCGAGCGGCCCCTGCTCGGACGGGTCGACCTGATGGCGGGCCTCAACGGCGCCCTGGCGGGACTGGTGGCCATTACCGCCGGGCCCGACTTCGCGAGCCACTACTGGGCGGTGATCATCGGCGCCATCGGCGGCGGCATCTGCGTCGCGGGGTTGCGGCTGCTTGAAATACTCAAGGTGGACGACGTGGTAGGCGCGATCCCGGTGCACCTGTTCGCGGGTATCTGGGGAACACTCGCCACCTGCATCGTGGCCGGGGGCAACTTCGGCGTTCAACTCCTGGGAGTGGTGGCCATCGGCGTGTACGTGTTCGCGGTTTCGTGGGTGGTCTGGATGGTGCTGAGGCAGCTCATGGGAGTGCGGGTTTCACTGTCGGTGGAAGAGCTCGGCCAGGACGCCGGCGAGCTCGGCATCGAAGCCTATCCCGAGTTCGTGGTCATGCCCGATCCCGACGACGCCGCCGAAGTTCGTGGCAGCGGCTGAGACGCGGACGCCCGCCGGGAATGGCCGTGATGTCTCCCGGCGGGCAATCGACCGACGACCGGGCGGCCTGGAGGTCCATGAAGGTCAGGCCGTGGCGGCTTCCGCTCCTTCAGTCGGGATCGTGACCGAGAACTCCGTGAACACGCCCGGCTCCGACTTCACGCCCAAGTGGCCCCCGTGCTGGGACACGATGTCCTGGGAGAGGGACAGGCCGAGTCCGGTGCCTTCCCCGGTAGGCTTGGTGGTGACGAAGGGCTCGAAGATCTTCTTGATCATGTCCTGCGGAATACCGGGGCCGTTGTCCCTGATGCGGAACTCGGCTCGATCGTCTTCGCGCTTGCTCGACAACCGGATACACGGCTGATAGCCGCCGTCGGAATTCCTGGCCCGTTCGAAGGTCGCTTGGCAGGCGTTGGTGATGAGGTTGAGGAAGACTCGGCTCAAGTCCTGGGGCACGACCTCGATCTCCCCCATCCCGCTATCGAGGTCCTCTTCCCACGTCACGTTGAACTGCTGGTCCTTGGCGCGCATGGCGTGATAGGCGAGGTCGGCGTACTGCTTGAGCAGCGCGTTGAGATCCACCGCGCGACGTTCGCCGGACTGGCCACGCGAGTGCTCCAGCATGCTGTGGACGATGCCGTCGGCGCGTTTGCCGTGCTGGTGGATCTTGTCGAGGTTTGAGGTCAGGTCGCCGAGGATCGCGTCGATCTCGTCGTGCGCATTCTCGGGAACCTGGTCGCGGATTTCGCCGAGGACCTCCCGCACCTCCTCGATCAACTCGCTGGACACCTCGGAGAAATTGTTCACGAAGTTGAGAGGGTTCTTGATCTCGTGGGCGATGCCGGCGGTGAGCTGTCCCAGGGACGCCAGCTTCTCCTGCATGACCACCTGGTTTTGCGCCGTCTTCAGGTCTTCGAGCGTCTGTTCCAGCTCGGTGTTCTTTTCCGTCAGCTCGTCCGCGAGCTTCTCCACCAGATTGAGGCGTTGCACTTCCAGGGCGTGGCGCCGGAACACTTCCAGCGCCTCCGCCATGTCAGTCACCTCGTCGTTGCCGCGGACCTCCACCGGGACTTCGAGGTTGCCCTCGGCCATGGATCGCATGGACGCGGCGAGTCCGGTCAGGCGCCGGATCAGGTAGCGGCCCACGAAGATCCAACCGAGCGCCACGGCGCCGATGATGTTGAACACGTTCAGCACCATCAGCACGACCATGCCGGTGTTCACGGCTGACGCGGAGGACGCGCTGGCCGCCTCCGCCTGACGGTCCGCCACCGCCACCACCTGGTCCATGGTGGCGAGCAGCCTGGCCGCGGCGGTCCGGTTCTCCTCGATGTACCGGGCCTCCGACGCCGCTTCTCTCAGGATACGTTCCTGAAGCCCGAAGATGCCCTCGGGACCCTCTCCCAAGGACTTGAGCCGTGTAAACTCGAAGTCGAGCATCCGGGTGGGAGCGTTGTGGGACTCGGAAGCCCGGAAGGCGCGCTCGAAGGCGCCGATCGCGGCGTTGTAGCGTTCCCGGAGAGGTTGAATCAGCGTCCGGTCGCTCTGCACCGCGGCCTCGGCGAGCAGCCTCGCAGCGAGGTTGGCCTGGGTGTGCAGGGTCAGCAGGTCCCGGTACCGCACGAGTTCCGCGTAGGACGTGCGCTCCGCCACAGGCGCGGGCCGGTCGCCGACCTCCCGCAGGCCGGTGGCGAGGAAGAACTGCTGGTCGTCGATTTCGGGGACCAGGATACGGTCGATCTGCCGGGTCATCACCGGGATCTCGGCTTCCCTGGCATCCAGGTGGCGCTGGAGTTCCCGCCGTTGGGAGGACGATTGCTCGATCTCTTCCAGCGTCGTGGTGAGGTCGTCGGCCAGGGAACGAAGCGTGCGCGCCTGTTCTCGGTCTTCCAGCGACTCGCCCCGCTGGAGTTCCTCGATCAGTTGGTCGAGCAGTTCCTTGTCCTTGGCGATGGCCGCCTTGACGTCTCCGAGGTCGCCTTCGGACGCGGCCGACACCAGTCGAGGAGCCGCGTTGACCAGCGCCGAACTCTGCTGCGCGGCGCGAATGGCCGCCACCAGGCTGGGGACGCTCTGCTCGGTGATGTGGCGCTGTGAATCGCTGACGACCCGGAACGACACCAGGGCCACCACACTGGCCGCCAGCATCAGCAGCACGCCCGCGCCGAAAGCGGTGTACATCTTGAAGCCGAGGCCAATCCGCCAGCTCTCGACCCGCTTGAGAACGTTTGCGAGACTCAAGGCCGCTCCAGGCGTTGGATCGAACGAAACCGCTCGGAGTCGTCGATCACCGTCAGATACACGCGATCGGAGCCCTGGTTGTCGAACTCACCGTAGCGCAACATGAACCCGCCCAGATCCATGGCGCCAGCCTTCTGAAGCGCGGTCAGGAACCCCGCGCGCGTGGGGCCGGGTCCCGCCCGACGCAACGCCTCCACGGCCACCCGTCCCGTCAGATACCCCTCGAAGGAGACAAACCCCGGCCTGGTCGTGGCGGCGACGACGCGAAGCGCCTCATGGTATCGGGCAACGACGGGAATTCGCTGGCTGTGGGGGAAGGGCACCACTTGGGTCACGATGACCCCCTTACCCGACGGGCCCAAGGCCCTTGCCAGCGCCGAGCTGCCGACGAAGGAGATGTTCACGAAGATGGGATTGAAGCCCAGATAGCGGCACCACTTGATGAACGTGGCCACGGGCTGGTAGGCACCGACGATGATGACGGCCTCGGGGTCGCCGTGTTTCAGGTCCAGCACCGCGGTCTTGACCGCACGGGTGTTTCGCGGATAGGTGGCCTCCGCGGCCAGCGTCATGCCGCGGCGGTGAAGCGCCAGGAGCGTGCCCGACAGCCCGGCGCGCCCGTAGGAGTCGTCCTGGTAGAGAATGCCGATCCGAGTCACCCCGAGATCACGGGTGAGTCGCTCGACCATCTCTTCGGTCTCCTGGTAATAGGAGGCGCGTACGTTGATGACGGTGGGGCGCTTGCGGGCGTCGCGCAGGAACTCCGCGCCTGTGAAGGCGCCTACGTAGGGGACGCCCGCTTCCGTGGCGATGGGCTCCGCCGCCTTCGAGGTGGGCGTGCCGACCGCGCCGATCAGCGCGAAGACCTGCTGCTGGTGGATGAGCTGGACGGTGTTGGCGACGGCCGCCTCGGGTTCATAACGGTCGTCGAGGGTGGTCAGGCGCAACTCCCGGCCGTGGATGCCGCCGGCGCGATTCACCTCCGTGAACGCGGCGATGATGCCCAGCCGCATCCCTTCGCCCAAGGCCTTGGCGGGTCCACTCAGGGCGCTGGACTGGCCGAACATCACGGCCGCGGGACTGACGCCCGGTATCACCGAACCCGGCGCCCGCCTCTGCGCGGCGGACTCTGCGGCAACGGTGAACGCCGTCAGCGCCGCGAGCAATGCGACCGCCAGGCGCGCGCCAGGGCGGGCCTCAAATCTGCCACTGCATTTCGTCATCGCGTCCGGCCGGCAGCGTAATGCCATGCGCATCTTGCCGTGCGACTGGAGGGTGCGGGACACTAGATCCCGTGATAGCGCAGAACCACGCAGGTGATGTCGTCCGACTGCGGATTCTCGCCTGCGAACTCCCGCACTTGCTCGAGTACGGCCGAGGTCACATCCTTGCAGTCGGCCTGGTCGATCTCAGCGAGCAACGAGTCGAGGCGTCCTTCGCCGAACTCCTCGGAACCCGGGCCTTCGGCCTCGGTGACGCCGTCGGTGTACAGGAAGAGCGCGTCGTCCGCCTGAAGCTGAAGGGTGTCGCTGTTGAAGGAATGGCCGGGAAGGACGCCCAGCGCCATGTCGTGCGTGGTCGGCAACGGGACGACCTCGCCGCCCTTGTGGACGACCCGCGGCGGATTGTGTCCGCCGTTGCAGTACTGAAAGGCGCCGCTGCGGGTATCGAGGACGCCATAGAAGAGGGTTACGAACATGCAGTTCTCGTTGTCCTCGGACAGAAGGTCGTTGACGTAGCGCAGGCACTCGTCAGGCGTTCCGCCCTCCAACGCCCGGCTCCGCAGGAGTGTACGGCAAGCCATCATGAAGAGCGCGGCGGGAATTCCCTTTCCCGAGACGTCGCCGATGGCCACGCCGATTCTGTCTTCGTCCAGGGTGAAAAAATCGTAAAAGTCGCCGCCCACCTCCTTGGCCGGGATCATGAGGCCGTGAGTCTTGTAGTGATCCGTGGAAGGAAAACTCCGGGGAAGCACCGACAACTGCATGTCCCTGGCCACGTCCAGCTCGTGACTGAGGGCTACCAGTTGGTCCCGGTTGGACAACGCTTCGCGCACCAGCGCCAGGTGCTTCAGGGTCTTGTCGATGGTGATCTCGAGATCGGTGAAATCGATGGGTTTGGTGACGAAGTCGAACGCACCGCGGTTCATCGCGGTGCGGATGTTGTTCATGTCGCCGTAGGCGGACACAATGACGGAGCGGATGTTGGGCTTGGTCTCGTTCAGTTGCTTGAGCAGCGCGAGGCCGTCCATCACCGGCATGTTGATATCCGAAATGACCATCGAGATATCGTCGTCCTCGTCGAGCTTGTCGATGGCTTCCTGACCGTTGTGCGCAAAGTCGAACACCAGCTCGTTCCGGCGGATGCGCCGGCGAAACTTCTGGCGCACCAAGGCCTCGAGATCCACCTCGTCGTCTACCACCAGGATCTTGATGGGCTCACCTTCGAAGGACGGTGCGGCCTCGGACGTTGTTTCTTCGCTTTCTTCCATCTCAACCGGCGTTGATCGCGTCCTGGCGGGTGGGGTGAATCGCCAGGATTTCGCTGAAACCGCTGATCTTGAACACTTCGGCAATGTGGTCTCGCATGGCACAGAGGACGATCTTTCTGCCGCCGGCCTGGAGTTGCTTGGCCGCCAGCAGCAGGACCCGGAGCCCGGCGCTGCTGATGTATTCGATATTCTCGAAGTCCACCACCAAGGACCCCTTGCCTTCCTCTATCAACTTGAGGAGGGCCTCCTGGAACGGGCTGGCCGTGCTGCCGTCGATACGGCCTGAGGGGATGACCACAGTGGTGTCGCCGTCCGTCTCCGTGCTGAGATCCAAAACGCTTCCGTTTGCCATCAACTGTCTCCTTTCACAGGTGCGCGCAGGGTAATGCGATTGAACCCGTCGGTACGCTCGTAGTCCGGATTCGGGAACAGGGTCTTGGTCAGGAAAACGCCGAGACCACCGATGGGGCGGTCGTCGATCGTGGCATGGATATCCGGTACGGCCGCTTCCTCGAACGGATTGAAGGGGATGCCGGTGTCGTGTAGCTGAGCGACGATTTCGTCATCCTCGATGCGCAACTCCACCCGGAGCTCCTGGCGGTCGACGTCCGCGAAACCGTACGAGATCGTGTTGGTCGCCAACTCGTCCAGGGCCAGGCTGAGATTGTGGACCTGCGAATCCGAGAGCCCGTTGGCCTCGCCAAAGCGCGCCACTGCCGCCGCCAGTTCCTTGAGCGCCGATGAGAGCTCGGGCTCGAGGTCGAGCGAGAGCCGCGGAAGGGCCGCCTTCATCGGAGCCATCCCAAACGACTGATGTGAATCATACCGGAATTCGGCATGCTGTTGACCGACCGGTGGAGAGTTACTACCAAACCGCCGCCTCCGCGCCCCGGGCACGAACATCTCAGGTCGGTCCGGCGGACCTTCGGAGGTCCCATCCCGGTCTTGTTACTCCTCGCACTTCCCGCAAGTTACACGCCGAATGATAGTCGAACAAGCGACGCCGTGTCAACAACCCGCGGGGCGGACCGCTACTGCCGCGCACGGTCCCGCGCCCACCGGAACAGGGGCCTGCCCGGGTCGCCGATCTCCTCGACCGACTGATACAGGTAGGCCTGCCATCCGACCCTTGGAAGGCCGCTGAACACCATCAGGTTCAAGGGATACGCCTCGCTGTCGGTACAACGGCGAAAGTCGTCCCGGAAAAGAAAAACCGGTTTCTCCCAGGCAATGGCCATGCCCAGCTCGACCATGACGCCCTCGTCCGGCGGGCAGCCGTTGACCACCGCGAAAAGACCGTCCGCGGCGCGTACGTCGCTCAGGTCCGCCTGTCCGATGCGGTATGCCCAGCCGGCCTCGGCCTTGTCTACCTGGTTGTTGCGCGCGAACGGCTCCCACACCTCCACTCCCAGCGCTTCCAGCGCCGTTGTGAGGGCCGCCAGCGGGCCTGCCCGCAGTTGCGACGAGAAACCGTAAGGATTGGCCAGGTAAAGCGTTTTCCTTGAAGTCCGTGCCATCCCTTCTCTCCGCTTGATAGAGACCCGGCTCAGAGGTCGCCCTCGTCGCTCCGGACCCGGGCGGTGACCGCCAGCAGCAACACCATGATCGCCAGCAGGAACGCGCAACTCAGGCCCAGCGACCACTGGATACCGATGACGCCGCCCGCGATGCCCACGGTAATGCCGCTGAAGGTGCGCAGCCCCAGCCCGGACATGATGAACAGGCCAATCAACTGGCCGCGCAGGTGAGCCGGCGAGACGAGCTGCACCAGGGTTTGCGACATGGTCAGGTAGGCGAGGTTGAGGAAACCGGCGGCGAACAGCAGGGCCACCGCGAGATAGTAGTAGGAAGTGAAGGCGAAGCAGCCCAGAGCAGCGCACCAGAGCAGCGCCAGGACGATGGCGGTGCGCGCCCGCGCCTGGAGGAACCCCCGGCTTTCCAGCAGGATGCCGCTCACGAAGGCGCCGGCCCCGTTGGCGGCGAGCAGCACGCTGTACCCCGCTTCGCCCACTCCGAGGTTGATGGCGAACCCTGGCATCTGGGCCTGGAAGGCATTGCCGACCACCAGCGAGGAAACCCCCACCAGGCAGACCATCGACACGATGACGCGGTTGCTGCGGGCCTCCCTCAGCGCCTCCAGCGCCCGTGCCCAGGTGACACGGCGCGCCTGCACCTCGTGGGCGCGGTGTCCGGTATAAGGGACCCGCGACAGCCACAGGGTCAGGGGAATGTAGAACAGCGCGTTGATCACCAGACCCCACGCCGCTCCCAGCCCGCGCATCATGAATCCACCCACCGCCGGTCCGGCGAGGATTCCCAGTTGCCGGCTGGTGGCGCTCAGGCGGACGGCGCTCTGGAGGTGCTCCGGACCCACCATGTCGTGGAGAATGAGCTGGCTTCCGGGGCTCCACAGGACGCCGGCGACTCCATGCACCACCAACAGCGCGCACGCGTGCCAGACAGTGAGCGTGCCGGTGATGATGAAGTACGCCCATGCGATGGTGAGAACGAAATAAAGGATCATCGCCCATTGGATGACCCGGCGGCAGTCGAAACGGTCCGAGAGCAGGCCGACGTACCACGACAGCAGCAGGAACGGCGACCAGTGGCTGATGACCGCGAACCCCTGCAGCTCCTCCCACCGGAACAGGTCGTAGATCACCCAGTAGCTGATCACGTGCTCGATGTTGTCGGCCATCATGGCCAGCATGGTGTACGAGAAGTAGGCGCGAAAATGAGGTTGCCGGAGCGCGCCGAAGGACACACTGGACTGCTTCACGTCCTTGAGGGACCTCCCTCCCGGGGCGTGTGCATCCGGCTGCGTGGCGGAGGATTGCGGCACGGTGGCAGTGTGGCACGAAGCCCGGCGCCCGGACAAGTTCCGGGGCCGCTGGGAAAGCTCCCCGTCCCGGCGTCAACACTGTTGCCATCCGGCGGCAAGTTGTGGTAGAGAAACACCTGTTCACGGCGGCATTGCGCCGCAACACCGCAAATACGCAATACTTTTGCACAAGGAGACCAAGATGAAGAAGCTGGTTCTTGAAAGCACCGCGCCGTTTCAGGGTTTGTGCGAGTTGGTCGCATACAACGAGGGCCTGTTCGAGAAGGAAGGCCTGGAAATCGAGTTCGCCGACCGCGGTCCGGGCGACAAGAACACCCACACCGAGGTCAAGGACCCCAAGGACGCGGACCCGCACGCCAGCCATGGGATGCTCTTCGAGCAGGGCAAGGCCGACATGTACAACGCCTGCGAGTGGGGCAACTACTGTCGCGTCCAGGACTCGACCGTCGACGCCGGGCGCCAGATCGGGCGGCGCTCCATCATCGCCTACGCCGGACTGGTGGTGAGGCCCGATTCGGAGGTCTACACGGCCCAGCAGCTCGCGAACAAGCTCGTGGGCGTGCCGTTCTATTTCGGTACCCACTACCTGACCCTGCACATGCTCGAGGGCTTCCTCACCCGTGACCAGATCAATCTCTGTCAGGCACCGCGCGGTTCCCGTTACCGCCTGGAGTCGGTGATGAAGGGCGAGATCGAGTCCACGCCGCTGACCGAGCCGTATCTGACACTGGCGGAGAAAAAGGGTTGCCGCATCGTCGTCTCCGCTTCGCTCCACGGCACCGAGGTGGCGTCCGAGAACGTCGACGCCGAGACCTACGCCATGTTCAACCGCGCCGTGCGCGAGGCCGTGCGCCGCGTCAACGCCGACAAGCAGAAGTACATGCAGTACTTCATCGACTACCACAGCGACGATCCGGAGATCGCCGCCATCAGGGCAGACGAGCTGCGCGCGAGCCGCATCGTGGTGTTGGATCCGGCGCCGATCCCCGCCGAGGAGCTGGAGCGCACCGCAGCCTGGATCAAGAGCTGGGGCATGCTGGCCGAGAACGAGGCCGCTACCGAGCTGGTGAACCTGAACGTTCAGGAGTCGGCCCACTAGCAACAGCCGACGCTCGCGCCCTCCGGGACGGGTCCTCAAGACCTGCCCGGGGCGGCATGAGAACGACAGCGAACTTTCAACGCAATCGGGAAGGCCCGCACGGGTCTTCCCGATTTTGTTTTCCAAAGAGTCTCACGGCCTATCCGGGGGCGGATTGAAACCTCGCCGGACACTGACAACGGGCCTGATCCTGGCGGTCCTCTGGTCCGTCACGGCCCATGCCTTGGGACAACCCGCGAGTCATGTCTCCGACCGGGCTTCCCGTTCCACCACGACCGGAAACATCGCCGGAACCGCCCGCTTCCCGGGGAAACCGCCGCCGCCCGGCGTGTTGAGGGTTCACAAGGAACAGGCCTTTTGCGGCTCCATGGTTCCCGACCAGAGCCTTGTCGCGGCCGCGGACGGCGGCCTGCGGAACGTGGTCGTGACCCTGAGCGGCCCGGGTCTCGAAGGGCGGACCGGGCAACCTCTGGACATCCAGCTCGACAACATCGGCTGCCGGTTCGCGCCCCACGTTCAGGCCGCCCCGGTGGGCAGCCGCCTGTTGCTTCTGAACAGCGACGTCATTCTCCACGACGCTCACGCCCGAATCGGACCTATGACCTTGTTCAACGACGGCATCCCCCGCTGGCGCCGGGTGACCAGGACCCTCAGGCAGCCCGGCCTCATGAAGATCATCTGCGAACTGCACCGCGCCTGGATGAGCGCCTACATCGTGGTGACGCCGAACCGGTTCTTCGCGGTGACCGGCTCCCGCGGCCGCTACGCCATCGACGGAGTCCCCCCGGGGAACTACCGGTTGCGCTTCTGGCACGAGAGATTGGGTGAGGTATCGCGGCGGGTGGTGGTGAGCCCGGGGACGACGACACGAATGGACGTGGTTCTGCCCAACCCGTGAACCCGGAGGGCGCCAGCGTCGACGGGACCTCCCCCTTAAGGCCTGGAAGGGATGCTGTCCCGCAACCGCCGCACCCCGGCGGCGGCGCCCCCCGGCGCCTTGTAGACCGACGAGCCGGCCACCAGCAGGGTAGCGCCGGCCGCCACGACCCGCTCGGCGTTCTCCGGACCCACGCCGCCGTCGATCTCGATGGGGATCCCCAGGCCGCGCTCGTCGAGCATGCGCTTGAGGCGGCGCACCTTCTCTACGCTGCTCTCGATGAAGCTCTGGCCGCCGAACCCCGGATTCACGCTCATGATGAGGATCTGGTCCAGCTCCGGCAGGATCTCGTCGAGAGTCGCAAGCGGCGTGGCGGGATTGAGCACCACTCCGGCCTTGCTGCCCAGCGACTTGATCTGCTGTACCGTTCGATGAAGGTGCGGACAGGCCTCCTGGTGGACCAGGAGGGTGTCCGCGCCCGCCTTCGCGAAGTCCTCCAGATAGCGCTCGGGCTCCACGATCATGAGGTGGACGTCCAGCGGCAGCCCGGTGCTGCGCCGCGCCGCCTCCACCATCAACGGGCCGATGGTGATGTTGGGCACGAAACGGCCGTCCATGACATCTACGTGGATGGCGTCCGCGCCGGCCTCGTCCACCTCGGCGATCTGCTGCCCGAGAATGCAGAAGTCGGCGGAGAGGATGGAGGGGAGGATCTTAGTATCGCGTCCCATGATTTCCTGCCGTAATTTGCTTGTCTTTTTCGCCGTCGGCGGCGTTGCTCTTCCTCGCGTGGTACCCGCCACTGCTCGTCATCGCGCCTTGCCGACAACGAAAAATCCTGCGCAACTTATGGCAGGAAATCATGGGACGCGACACTAACGCTATTGCCCATGCTCTCCCGCCTTCCGGCACTCCTCCTCCACGGCCGCCAGCAGCTTGTCGAAGGCCTCGGAGAAGAGCCGCACACCGTCCTCGAGCAGCTTGTCCGTCACGTCCTTCATGGACACGCCGGCCCGCTCCAGCGCCTGCATGGTCTCGGCGGCGCCCTCGACATCCTCCTCGAGACTTTTCCGGACCTCTCCGTGGTCGCGGAATGCGTCCAGGGTCGCGGGCGGGATGGTGTTCACCGTATCCCGGCCGACGAGCTCGTCGACGTACATCACGTCGCGGTAGTCCGGGTTCTTGGTGCTGGTGCTGGCCCACAGGAGCCGCTGGGGGCGGGCTCCCTTCCCCGCCAGCGCCTGCCAGCCCTCCCCTTGCATGATTTCCTTGTAGCGCTTGTAGGTGAGCTTGGCGTTGGCGATGGCGACCTTTCCCATGAGCGCCCGAAGACGTTCCTTCCCGGCGTCGTCCGCGGCCTCGAGCTTCTTCTCCAGGCCGCCGTCCACGAGCGTGTCGATGCGCGAGATGAAGAAGCTCGCGACGCTGGCGATGCGGCCCACGTCCAACCCGTCGGCGGCGGCCTTGGCCAGGCCCCGGATATAGGCTTGGGCCACCTGCTCGTAGGCTTCCCGAGCGAACAGCAGCGTCACGTTGACGCTGATGCCCTCGCCGATCAATTGCTCGATGGCCGGCACTCCCTCCGGCGTACCGGGCACCTTGATCATCAGATTGTCCCGGGACACGTTGGCCCAGAGCCGCCGCGCCTCCGCCACCGTGCCCTCGGTGTCGTGGGCCAAGTAAGGCGACACCTCCAGGCTGACGTACCCGTCACGCCGCCCGGTCTCTTCGTAGACCGGCCGCAGCACGTCCGCGGCGTCCTGGATGTCGCGGGTGGCGATGGTTTCGTAAACCTCCTTGGGGTCCGCCGATCCCTCGCCGCCCATGCGCGCGATCACGTCGTCGTAGTCGTCGCTGTCGGCGATGGCCTTCTCGAAGATGGCCGGGTTGGAGGTGACGCCCTTGAGGCCGTCCTCTTCCACCAGACGTTGCAGCTCGCCGCCGGTCAGCAGCTTCCGCTGTATGAAGTCCAGCCAGACCGACTGCCCATGTTCGTCCAGGTCTTTCAAAGGGTTCATGTTTTCCTCCGGGCGATCTGTTCCCTGGCCGCGGCGACCACGTCGCCCGCGGTAAAGCCGAACTTCTTCTGGAGGTCCTTGAGAGGCGCCGAGGCGCCGAAGGACCGCATGCCGATCTGGTGTCCGCCGATGCCGGTGTACTTGGTCCAGCCGAACACCGAGGCCTGCTCCACCGACACCCGGGCGGTCACCTCGGGCGGGATCACGCTGTTACGGTAGTCCTCGTCCTGATCGTCGAACAGCTCCCAGCAAGGCATGCTCACCACCCGGGCCTTGATTCCCTCCCCCGCCAGGGTCTCATAAGCCTCGACGCACAGCGACACCTCGCTGCCGGTAGCGAGCAGCAGCACCTCGGGCGCTCCGTCCGGCGCATCGGCCAGCACGTAGGCGCCCCGGGCCACACCGTCGGCCGACGCGTACCGGGTGCGGTCCAGGGTCGGCAGTGCCTGGCGCGTCACCACCAGCACCGCCGGCTCGTGGTGCAGCTCCATGATGACCTTCCAGGCGGCCTTCACCTCGTTGGCGTCCGCCGGCCGCAACACCATCAGCCCCGGCACCGCCCGGAGCGAGGCGAGATGCTCCACCGGCTGGTGCGTCGGCCCGTCCTCCCCCACGCCGATGGAGTCATGGGTGAAGATGTGGATCGCCGGCAGCTCCATGAGCGCGCTCAGGCGGATGGCGCCGCGGGCGTAGTCGCTGAAGATCAGGAACCCCGAGCCGTAGGCGCGCACCTTCACCAGGGCCATGCCGTTCATGACCGACGCCATGGCGTGTTCCCGGACGCCGAAGTGCAGGTTGCGTCCGGCAGGGTTCTCGGCCGAGAAGTCGCCGGCGCCTTCGAAGGTCAGGCGGGTCTTGGTGGACGGCGCCAGATCGGCCGCGCCGCCCATGAGCCACGGGACGTTCTGCGCCAGCGCGTTCAGCACCTTGCCCGACGCGTCGCGCCCCGACACTCCCTTGGGGTCGGCGGGGAACTCCGGCAGGTCCCGATCCCAACCCTCGGGAAGCTGCCGGTGCTGCATCCGGTAGAGCTCGTCCGCAAGCTCCGGATAGCGCGCCCGATAGTCGTCGAGGCGGGCGAACCAGGCGTCGCGCAGGGACTTGCCCCGGTCTCCCGTTCCCGCGCGGAAATGCTCCCGCACGCCGTCGGGGACGTGGAACTCCGCGTCCTCGGGCCAGCCGTAGCGCTGCTTGGTGAGCTTGACTTCCTCCACTCCCAGAGGCTCGCCGTGGGCGCCGCTGGTGTCCTGCTTGTTGGGCGAGCCGTAGCCGATGTGGCTGTCCACGATCACCAGGGTGGGCCGGTCCGTGGTGTCCCGAAACGTGTGGAACGCCCGCTCCAGCATCTCCAGGTCGTTGGCGTCGCCCACCCGCACCACGTTCCAGCCGTGGCCGAGGAACCGGGTGGCGACGTCGTCGGAGAACGCCAGCGCGGTGTGGCCCTCGATGGTGATGCGGTTGTTGTCGTAGATCCAGCACAGGCTGGACAGCTTCAGGTGGGCGGCCAGCGAGGCCGCCTCGTTGGACACGCCCTCCATCATGCAACCGTCGCCGCACAGCGCATAGACGTCGAAGTCGATGAGGTCCTCGAACCCGGGGCGGTTGTAACGGCTGGCCATCCAGCGCCCTGCGATGGCCATTCCCACACTGGTGGCCACCCCCTGACCCAAGGGTCCGGTGGTGGTTTCCACGCCCGAGGTCCAGCGGTACTCCGGGTGGCCGGGGCAACGGCTGTCCAGTTGGCGGAACTGCTTCAGCGCCTCCAGCGGAACGGAGAGAGAGCCCAGGGCCTCGTAGTCCTTGCTGACGGCCTTGACCCCGGTCAGGTGGAGCATCGAGTAGAGCAGCATGGACGCGTGACCCGCCGACAGCACGAAGCGGTCCCGGTTGGGCCAAATGGGGTCGTCGGGATCGAAGCGCAGAAAGCGCTGCCACAGGCAGTAGGCCACCGGCGCCATGGCCATAGGCGTCCCCGGGTGCCCCGAGTTGGCCTGCTGGACCCCGTCGATGGACAGGGTACGGATCGTATTGATGCAGAGATCGTCGAGATGGGCGTCGCTCATGGAAAAGGAACTCCGTGAATTCGTGACCTTCCGCAGTATGGTGCGCTACCTGAAGTTTGCCAGATGATCCCGGCCGCACACAACGCGCGAGAGGCCGATTTCGGCCGGTTTTCCGAGGATTGGTTGGTTTTTGGCCGGACAACGGATATTCTCCGGGGGAATCTCCATGGAAAACTTCACTCCGGCGGAACGCGAGAGGCTCGCGCCATTCTTCACCAACGTGGACCGGCCGGTCTTCGGGCTGAGGCTGCCCCAGGAGGTGGCCGGCGCGCTCTTCTCCCGCTACAGCCGCTCGGCCAGGGACCTCCGGCGGACGTTCCTGGACGAGTTCCTCGGCGACGCCGACCTCGCCGTGGTGCTGGACAGCACGGGACCCGCCAGCGGTGACGATCCGGCGGTGCGCCGCGCGCGCGCCTTCTATGACCGCGTGCTCGTCGGTTACGGCGACGACTCGGTGGCGCAGCTCGGCGGCGCCCACGTGGCCTGCGAAGGGATCTCCAACGTAGCCGCCAAGTACCTCGAGGACCCGCGCATCGGCATCGCGCCACTGGAAAAGTCCACCCGCTACGTGCGCTTCGACCGCAAGGACCGGGACGGCCGCCACCTCTACTTCGTCGAGCCGACCCTGGCCGAATCGAGACACGGCCGGGACTATATCGAGGTCATGGAGTTCCTGTTCGAAACCTATTCGCGGCAGATGGAGCCGATGATCGAGCATGTCCGCAAGGCCGTTCCGCTGGAGGACACGGAGCTGCGTCACCCGCGCACCGGCGACACCGTCACCTACGCGGAGGCCCGGCGCGACGGGAAGCTCGCCAAGTGGGCGGAGACCGCCTACCGGTCCACCGTGCGCGCCCATGCCTGCGATCTCCTGCGCGGCTACCTGCCGGCGGCCACCCGCACCAACGTCGGGCTGTTCGGAGTGGGACAGGCATTCGAGTACCTGCTGTCGAAGTGCTACTCCAGCGACCTCGCCGAGCTTCGCGGCCTCGGTACCGCCATCCACCAGGAGCTCGACACGCTGATCCCGTCGTTCGTGAAGCGGGCGCAACCAAGCCCATACCTCTCCGAGACCTTCGACCGGACCCGCGCGCTGGCCGCGGAGCTGGTGACCGAGCCGGTGCGGGAGGGGCCAGCGGTGACGCTGGTGGACTACGACGAGCAGGCGGAAGAACGGATCATCGCCGCCGTCCTCTACCCTCACACGACTCACCCGCTGTCGCAGTTGAGGGAGATGGCGGCGCGGCTGCCGGACGAACGCAGGCAGGAAGTGCTGGACACCTACATGAAGGGCCGGCGGCACCGGCGCGAGAAGCCCGGGCGCGCGCTGGAGCAGGTCTATTACACCTTCGACATCATCGGTAACCTCGGCGCCTACCGCGATCTGCAAAGGCATCGCCTGCTCAGCCAGGAACGGCAGGACTTCACCACCGCCCACGGCTACGACACACCGCCGGAGATCAACGAAGCAGGGTTCGGCGAAGACTTCCGGCGCTGCATGGAACGCGCGGCCGAGGTCCACGAACGGATCCGGGCGGACTATCCCCGGGAGGCCCAGTACGTGGTCCCCTTCGCTTACCGGACCCGATGGTACATGAAGATGAATCTGCGGGAAGCGGTGCACATCGGGGAGCTGCGGACCATGCCGCAAGGCCATCCCGACTACCGCACCATCACACAGGAGATGTGGCGCCGGATCGGCGCGGCGCACCCGAGGCTGGCGAGCTACGCCAAGTTCATCGACTGGAAGACCTACCGCCTGGGGCGGCTCGCTTCCGAGCTTCGCACCGAGTTCAAGAAATCGGGCCGCTCGTAAGAACGGGCTTCAAATCCGCCCGCGCACGGCGCGATGCGGGCGCGGGCCTGGGACCCGCTCCCTACGCGGCCTCGGCCGGGGCGTTGGCGCGCGCCCTGGCCTTGCGTTCCTTCCATTCCACAAGGCCCCGACGCAGGTAGCTGGGCTCGATGCCCAGAACGCCGCAAACGGACTCGAAGCTGAGGAAACGCTCGTCGTCCGTGGCGAAGATCCATTCCTCCGCGTCCCGGTAGGCTGTCTGCTTCTTGGCAGTCCGGGCGAACAGGTTCTTTCGGTAACAGGCGAGGCCATCCTCGAGGATGGCAAGCAGCAAGTGCTTCTCGGGCTCGAGGGGCGTCTTCCGCTGGACCGTGTCCGCATACTGGTCGACGTCCACGCCGTCGGCGTCAAACAGCGTCACAGCATCGAAGGCATCGGCCGTTCCGCGCTCTTCCGCCGCGTTGCCGGACTCCCGGCGCCCGGCGGCAACCTCCGTGACTTTCGTTTCTTCCCTCATCGTTGGTACCGTCCGTTCTATTAGACCGCGACCGGTTCCCTATCCAACGCTCTATTCCCTTTTTTCTAATGAAAAATGTAAGGATCTCGCCCTATCCTGTCAAGCCGTTTTTCCGGGACATGAAAAAATATTCATCGCTTTTCTCGAAGAATCATTCTCATTTTACGATGAATAGCGCCCACCACCGTTATCGTCATCGCGGTTGCGCTTCCCGCCACGCACCAGTAAACCTTCTCGTTATCGTGTCCCGAAAGCTCTTCTATGGCTGGTACATCGTCGGCGTCGGCTTCATCTGCTACCTGACCTCGTCCTTTGCGCTGTCCAGCACCCTCAGCGTGTTCATGAAACGGCTCACCGCGGAGTTCGCCGTCTCCCGCGGCGTCTTCTCGTTCATCCGCAGCGGCGAGGTCATGCTGTCCTCGGTGGTGGCGGCGCTGGTGGGTCCCCTCATCGACCGCTACGGCGCCCGTTGGCTCATCGTCACCGGAGCTCTGGTAGCGGGGACCGGTTACATCCTTCTGAGCCAGGCGCACGAGTTCTGGCAGTTCATGGTCGTCCGCTGGCTCCCCGTCACCGTGGGCGATACCCTCATGGGCTACATGGTGATCAACGTGATGATCTCGCGCTGGTTCATCCACAAGCGGGGCCGCGCCATCTCCATCGCCAACATGGGCAACGGCATCGCCAAGGCCGGCATCCCGCTGGTGGCCGTGTGGCTCTTCGTGCTCGTTGGATGGCGCAACACCTGGATGGTGTTCGGCGTGCTGACCCTGGCCATGGTGGTGCTTCCGGCCTTTTTGCTGGTTCGACGCAGCCCGGAAGACATGGGGCTTCAGCCGGATGGCGCGCTGGCGCCCCCACAACCCGCCGGCGGCGAGAGTCCGCGACCGGAGGCCCTCGGGGCGCACGCCGCCGATGTCCAATGGACCCGGGGGGAGGCCGTCCGGACCAGCACCTTCTGGCTGCTGGTCGTCACCTACGGGACCGTCACGTTCGGAATCATCGGGCTGAACCTGCACATCCATCCCTACATTACGGACATCGGATACTCACCCGAGACCGCCTCCACGGTCATGGGGATGATGGCGCTGACGCAGACGGTCGGAAACATTGTCTGGGGCGTGGTAGGCGAACGTCTCGACGTGCGCAAGGCCGCCGCCGCCCAGTTCCTGCTTCAGGCATGCGGCCTGGCGCTGGCCCTCGCGGTCACCGGCCTCGCGCCGGTCTCCCTGGGATTTCTCATCTACGGATTCGGCCTGGGCGGGATCCTAGTGATTCGAGAGCTGCTCTGGGCCAACTACTTCGGCCGCGTCTCCCTGGGCCGGGTGCGTAATCTGGGAATCATGATCACCCGCACAGGCACGACGGTGGGGCCGCCCTTCTTCGGCTTCTTCCACGACTACACGGGCAGCTATGTCCTGTCGTTCGGTGTTTTCATCGCGGCGCTGCTGCTGTCGGCGGTGCTGGTCCTGGCCGTCCGTCCGCCACGCAAGGCAGACCCCGTGGCGCACGGGGAGATTTGCTAAAAGCCGCGGGACCGCCATGAAGGGCCAAACCAACCAGCCGTGGGTCATCGCCGGAGCCGCCTCTCTGACCTTCGGCTTCATTCGCGGCCTCCACACGTCCTTCGGCGTCTTCTTCGTAGCCCTCCTGGACACCTTCCACTGGAGCCGGGGGGTCACCGCCGGACTTCAGACCGCGAACCTGGTAACCGACGCCCTCGTATCGCCCTTCGTCGGACGGCTCACCGACCGCCTGGGGCCGCGGCGCGTGGTCGTGGCGGGCAGCGTCGTCCTGGCCGTCGGCCTTATCCTGTGCAGCCAGGTCCGCACGGCGTGGGAGCTCTATCTCTGTTTCGGGGTGGTGGTGTCGCTGGGGTTCGCCGCCGCCGGCGTGATCCCCCACGTCGTCGTGGTCTCGGAGTGGTTCCCCTCCCGCCGGGGGCTCGTCCTGGGCATCGTCTACGGGGCGGTGGGCGTGGGCACGCTGGTCCTTTCGCCGTTGAGCCAGTGGCTGATCTCCCTGTGGGGCTGGCCACGGGTGTTCCAGGCGCTGGCGGCGGCGATCCTCATCCTGATCGTCCCCCTGGTGCTGAGCACCTACCGCCCCAGCCCGGCCAGTTCGCGGGAACCGTCGGGCGCCACTACCGGCGCCGCCGCGGCCGGCGAGTGGTCGACTTCCCTGGCCTTGAGAAGCCTGCAATTCTGGAGCCTTTTCGTCTCGCGGATGCTGGGCTCCATAGGGACCATGTTGATCGTCACCCACCAGGTCGCCCACGTCGTGGATATCGGCTACAGCCACATCTGGGCCGCCGGAATCTTCGGCGTCATGGCGTTCGTCAGCGCCGGCGGACGCGTGGCCTTCGGCTACCTCGCCGACGCCCTCACCAAGACCGCCGCCTACACCCTCAACATCGCCTGCGCAGCCGTCGGTGTCCTGGCCCTCACCCTGGCCGCGGACACCTCGCAACCCTGGCTGCTCTACGTCTACGTCGGCGGCTTCGGCATCGCCTTCGGCTCACGCGCCGTCATCCTGTCGGCCATCACCGCCGACATCTTCGCCGGCCGAGGCTTCGGGACCATCTTCGGGTTCTCCGTGATGAGCGTGGGCGTCGGCGGAGGTCTCGGGGCCTGGATGGGCGGCGCGCTGCACGATCTCACCGGCGACTACTACGTGTCTTTCACGGTGGCCAACTCGCTGCTGCTGGTCTCGGTGCTGGCGGTGTGGATCACGGGCCTCGACTGGATGCGCCGCTTCGACCGGCGGCTGTGGCCCCGGCCGGCCAAAGATTGACTCCGACGGGGTCATTGCCTAGTTTTATTGTTCTTCCTGAAGGAACCGAGCCCGCGCTCACCGCACCCGTTCGCAGAGAAGAAGAACATGAGCCAAATCCACCCCGGGTTCCTGGACCGCCGTGACCCCTGATACCACCCACCGTCCCAGGACGCCGCGGGTTTTCTATGGCTGGTACATCGTCGGCGCGGCCTTCCTGGCCAACATCTCCTGCGCCTTTTTCCTTTCCAGCACGCTCAGCGTCCTTCTGAAACCCATCACCTCCGATCTCCGCGTGTCCAGGGGCATCTTCTCGCTGCTGCGGTCGGGCGAGCATCTCCTGTACGCCCTCATGGCTCCCTGGGTAGGGGCCAAGCTGGACGAATACGGACCGCGCCGCATGATGGTCACCGGCGCCATCCTCTCGGCCGCCGGCTTTCTGCTGCTGGGGCACGTGCAATCCTTCCTGCAGTTCGCTTCCGTGCGCGCTACCGTGATGGCCGTCGGCCATGCGCTGGTCTGCTACTTCGTGGTGAACGTCACGGTGGCCCGGTGGTTCGTCCGGATGCGCGGGCGGGCTTTGGCCCTTTCCCATCTGGGGCACGGCATCGCCAAGGTGACCATTTCCCTGGTGGTGGCCTGGCTGCTGACGTTCATCGGGTGGCGCCAGGTCTGGACACTGTTCGGCGTGCTCGTGGTGGTGCTCGCGGTCATCCCGGTAGCCATCTTCATGCGGCGGAGTCCGGAAGACATGGGGCTTCATCCCGACGGCGCCGCCGGGGACGAGGCGCCGGAGGACGCTCCGGTCCGGGCCCAAGGGAGCGGCGCGGGTAACCAGGAGTCCCGCGAGCCGGACATCCGCTGGACCCGAAGGGATGTCCGCCGCACCTCCACCTTCTGGCTCATCGTGCTGGTCTTCGGCATGGTGGACATAGGCGTCACCGGCCTCAACCTTCACGTGGTTGCCTACGTGTCAGACCTGGGATTCACCCTGGTCCAGGCCGCGTTCGTCATGACCGTCATCGCCGGGACGCAGACGGTATCGGGCCTCCTGTGGGGGTTCGTCGGCGAGCGCCTGAGCGTGCGCAAGATCATCTCGTTCCTGTTCCTGATGGAAGCGGCCGGTCTGTACGTGGCGGCGAATGCCCACGAACTCTGGACCATTTACGTGGGCTTCTTCTTCTACGGCCTGGGGCTCGGGGGCGTCCAGGTGCTGGAAGAGGTCATGTGGGCGAACTACTTCGGCCGGATCTCGCTCGGCACGGTGCGCGGCGCCTCGCTGCAGATCGTGCTGCTCTGCGGCGTCTGCGGTCCGCCGTTCTTCGGTTTCGTGAACGACTACGCCGGCTCGTACACAATCTCCTTCTACATGTTCATGACCATGCTGCTGATTTCGTCCGCGCTGACGCTGACGATACGGAGGCCACGGCACCCGGCAGACCCTGAAACGGCGCCGTAGTCGCCGGGCGAATCGAAGGGATGCAGAACCCCGCAAGACCCAGGCTGTTCTACGGCTGGTACATCGTCGCCACCGGCTTCGTGGTGCAGCTCGCCTGCCCCTTCTATCTGTCCAGCACCCTCGGGGTGTTGCTCAAGTCCATCACCGCCGACCTCGGGGTTTCCAGGGGCACGTTTTCGCTAATGCGGTCGCTTGAGCTGGTGGCCTACGCCGCCGTATCGCCCTGGGTGGGGTCCCTGCTGGACCGTTACGGCGCCCGCCGCCTCATGGTCATCGGGGCGCTCATCTCCATCGTCGGTTTCCTCCTGCTGGGATACGCGCGCAGCTTCTGGGAATTCACCGCGCTGAGGGTAGGGCCCGTGTCCATCGGGCACGCTCTGGTGTGCTACTTCGTGGTCAACGTCACCGTCTCGCGCTGGTTCGTGAAACGGCGCGGACGGGCGGTGGCCATCGCCCACCTGGGCCAAGGCATCTCCAAGACCACCATCTCGGTGGTAGCGGCCTACCTCCTCACCGCCATCGGCTGGCGCCGCGTGTGGATGCTGGCCGGCGGCCTAGTGGTAGTGCTGATACTGATCCCGGCGGCGGTGTTCATGCGCCGGAGCCCGGAGGACATGGGGCTCCACCCGGACGGCGCGCCGGGGCCGTACGGAGCTGAACCCGCCTCCAAAGCCGATCCGTCCCGGAGCGCGGCGGTGCCGGCCGACGTCACGTGGACCCGCGGGGAAGCGGTGCGCACCACGACTTTCTGGCTCATCACCCTCATCTTCAGCACGGTGGACCTCGGCATCGCCGGCTTCAACCTGCACGTGTTCTCCTACATCTCCGACATGGGCTACTCGGACCCTCAGGCGGGGGTCGTCGTCATGGTCCTCGCCGGAACCCAGCTCGGTTCCGGCCTGCTGCTGGGATTCATCAGCGAGCGGATGAGCGTGCGCAAGACGACGGCATTGAGTTTCGTGATTCAGGCGGCGGGACTCGTCACGGCCATGCAGACCGGCGGGCTGACGGGGCTCTACGCGGCCTTCTTCCTCTACGGCTTCGGCCTCGGCGGTGCCCAGGTCCTTCAGGAGGTAATGTGGGCCAACTACTTCGGCCGGCTGTCCCTCGGCACCGTGCGGGGCCTCAGCGTGCCGATCCTGCTGCTCTTCGCCGCCGCCGGCGCGCCCTTCTTCGGCTACCTCTACGACTACACCGGCAGCTACGACCTGTCCCTGATCCTCTTCATCGCCGTACAGATCGTGTGTGCCGGACTAACCCTGCTCATCAGGAGCCCGGTGAAGCCTGGCATCGCCGACGCCGTCCCATGAAACGGATACACACAAATTCGCCGGAAAATCGTGATCACCTCCTAAAGTCTGGCGCCAGCACGACGATTGTATCTGTGTTGGCGGTTAGATCCGCTTGCAAGACTTACACAAGGAGGAGCGAACGATGCAGATTTTGGACTCTGCGGAGAAGACCGGAACCGTCGCGATACCATGGATCCTCGATCCGGATCACCAGGACTTCGACCTGGAGGTTGATGGGTGCGGGTGTGGGTGCGGCGGCGGATGTGGGTGTGGGTGCAGTTGCAGTTGTTCTTGTTCCTGCGCCGACACCGGCGCCAACGGAGACGACGATCCAAACGACAGCGACGACGGTGGCGGTGCCGAGGACTTCTCCGGACCGGAGTACGCGCTTGAGGACACGCCAACTCCAGCAAGTACCGCGACTTCACCTGTCATTTCAGGTTGTATCTCTACGGCGGCATCGTCATCATTGGGGTTCGACCCAATAGCCGAACTGACAGGCGAACACTACGACCCCGGCAAGGACGAGGATTTCATCACCACAGGAACGCGTGGTCTCGGAGACATGATGTCACCGCCCGTTAGCATTCCGGCCATAACGTCAGCGGTTGGAAGTGCCCTAGGCGATTCGGATTGTCCATCGACGATTGCTGACGCGGTCAACACCGTCATTGACAGGGGCACCGAGTTCGCAAGCGAAGCCAATCGACAGCTTGAGGAGGCCGATCGGGTCATACAGAACGCCGTCGACTCCATTCGTGACTCCCTACGTAACTGAGGCAGTTACATCGCAACAAACTGAAGAGTTGCATCGCTCCCACGGAGCGGTGCGAACTCTTCAGTCTCGACCGCATTCTCCGAGAAACGGAGGTTTGGAGACACCATGACCAAACATAATTGCATGAAACATTCGCCATCTATCACTCTGGCGCTATCTCTAATCTGGATTGTCTTGACCATCAACTCGTCCGCTGGTCAAACAATGCTAAACAACGGCACACCGCTCGACGTATGTCTCGACACCCATAGGGACTGGAGCGCACGAGTTGACGCGTGCCGGACAGCCGCCGGTCAGCAGCAAGCCAAGGCACAACACCAACTTGGTGTCATGTACGACATCGGGCATGGAGTGTCCAGGAACCATGTTGAAGCAGCTGCCTGGCTTCGTGCAGCCGCCGAGCAGGGGCTCGCGGAAGCCCAGCACCATCTTGGCGCCATGTACTTCAAGGGCCGCGGTGTACCACGCGATGCCCACCAAGCGAGATATTGGTACCGACTTGCCGCAGATCAAGGGCACCCGCAGGCACAGTACAATCTCGGGACCATGTACGCTTTAGGCCAAGGCGTTCCCAAGGACATCGAAGCAGCGTTGCGCTGGTTCCGCTCAGCCGCCGAACAGGGAAACCTGGCGGCACAATACAACCTCGGGACCCTATATTTTCGACGAAATCGGCCACAAACGGACCACGCCGAAGCTTTGCGCTGGTTCCGCTCAGCCGCCGAACAGGGATTTGCGTTGGCGCAGACCCAACTGGGGGCAATATACCACTCCGGGAACGGAGTACCCCGGGACTACGCCACAGCGTTGAGCTGGTACCGCTCGGCCGCCGAACAGGGAGACCCGCGCGCACAATACAACTTGGGAACGATGCATCACAAGGCACATGGAGTGGCCCAAAACTACACGAAGGCGGTTCATTGGTTCCGGTTGGCAGCCGAGCACCGGCACGCCGGCGCGCAGTACAACCTCGGTTTGATGCATTCGAAAGGCCAAGGTGTACCCGTGGACTATGTTGAGGCCGCAAAATGGTACCGTAAGGCCGCTGAAACGGATTTCGCCCTGGCGCAATTCCAACTGAGTCTCATGTACATTCAAGGACACGGAGTTGCCCGGGACCTCGTGCTCGCATACATGTGGCTCGACGTGGCTGCCAGTGGTGACAGGCAGCCATGGATGGCTGCGCGTGATAGATTGGAAGCGAAAATGGCGCCCGAGCAGGTAGCAGAAGCGCAACAAATGGCACGCACATGGTCGAGGAAACTTCGGCAGAATAAGTAATCTGCCAGAGTTAACGGACGGTACAGTTCGGCGTCCGAACAGCGGTTGGAAGTTTTCTACTCTACGGCGAGTAGGTCTTGCCCTTGCGGTCGGTGATGAACAGCTCGGAAGGAAGCTCCGTTCCGATGCCCTTCTTGCGGGCGGCCTCGTAGAGGATGCG
Source organism: Deltaproteobacteria bacterium (assembly GCA_028821115.1). Taxonomy (GTDB): domain Bacteria; phylum Desulfobacterota; class Binatia; order UBA9968; family JAJDTQ01; genus JAJDTQ01. The sequence continues at coordinate 24,642 of JAPPHF010000184.1, forward strand.
GGCGGTGGCGGCGAACTGGATGCCCATGCCGGTGTTGTTCTTGAAGACGATGATCTCGTCGTCGTTTTCGCGGCCGCGGCACTGGCCGGTGAGGAGCTCGCCCAGCTCGTGCAGGTCCTCCTCCCTGATGAGGCCGCGCTCGATGCGGGGGAACAGCTCGGCCTGCCTGTCGAGAAAGACCTGCCTGCGAAAACCCACCACGATCAGGCCGGCGCGCTCGATGACGGCGTCGTCGAGCTCGTGGCGCGACAGGTAGCTGTCCCCGCCCACGATGCTGTTGACGAAGGCGCCCTTTTCGAGCCACTCGCCGTTGATGACGGGGTCGACGGTGTTGGTGGCTGCGGTGACGATGTCGCTGCCCCGCACGGCCTCTTCCGCGGAATGGACCGGCACGATCTCCACGCCCGCCTTCTCGGTCATCTCCTCGGCGAAGCGCTCGCGGTTGGCGCGGGTGGGACTGAACACCTTGACCTTGTCGAGCTGGCGCACGGCGCAAGCCGCCAGGAGCTGGGTCTTGGCCTGCTCTCCGGAGCCCACTAGGCCCATCACCCGGGCGTCGGCTCGAGCCAGGTGCTTGGCCGCCACCCCGCTGGTGGCGCCGACGCGGAAGATGGAGATGAAGTGGTCGTCCATGATGGACAGTAGCGAGCAGTCCTCCATGTCGAAAAGGAAGACGAGACCGACATAGTCGCCGGGGTAGATGCGTCTCTTGGTGCCGGCCACCTCCTCTTCGTCCGAGAAGGTCGAGTCGATCCGGAGCCCCATGGACTTCATTCCCGGTACGAGCCCCATGATGTTGTTGAAGTAGTACTGGAAGCCGGGCTTCTTTCCCGGCGCCTGGACCCGGATGCGGGCGCGCGGCGAGTTCACCGCGCTGCCCTCGCCCATCTCCCGATAGGCCTGCTCGATGGCGTCGATCTCGTCCGCCATGGGGACGAGATCTTCGAGTTGTTCATTCTTGAGTACTAGGACCATTGATTCTCCTGTTTCTACGAGCCCGTCTGCGAAAGTGCGTTGTCCTTCGACTCCGCGACGCTTCGCGTCGCTACGCTCAGGACGAACGGAGAAAGGCTATCACACCCGTTCGTCCTGAGCGTAGCGGAGCGAAGTCGAAGGACAACTCACGGGAATTCTTGGAAAGTCTCCTAACCATCCGCCGGGCGAACGCGGCACAGAAACGACCGGTGCGGCAGCGAGCCGCTGATGGGGTCGCGGTGCTCGGCGTCCACGAGCCCGTTGGGATTGGCGCCGAGCCCGCTGAAGGGATCGTGGCCCGGCAGCTCGAGATCCCGGCACGCCTGCCACCAGCCGTGCTGAACACAGACCACTCCGGGGATGATCCGGCGCGTAAGGTTCGCCCGCACCTTGACCTCGCCCTTGGGGCTCTCCACGATCATCCACTGTTTGTGCTCGACGCCGTGCTCCCCGGCGGTATCCGGATGGAGTTCGGCGCTGGGCTCCGGCGCCGCCTTGCGGAGGCTGGGCAGGGCCCGGTGTTGGCTATGGATGAACGTCGTGACCTTGGCGTTGGTGAGGACCAGGGGATACTCCGAAGCGAGACCCGGCTGGCTCAAGGGGCTGAGGGCCGGCTCCACGTACTCCGGCAACGGCGGGAAACCGTGCTCCGCCAGCCGGTGTGAGTAGATTTCCACCTTGCCGGACGGATTGTTGAATCCTTTCGGCCGCCCCTCTCCGTCGGTATCGGCGTATTTCCGGTAGCGTCGCGGGTTCTCCAGGGTCACACCACCCGGGTGGGCCTTGACCTCTTCCAGGGTCACGCCCGTGGGCTCCAACTGGTACGCACGGGCCGCCTCCACGTCGCCGTCCCAGAAATCGTCGCCGAAGCCCATGCGCTTGGCCAGCTCGAACATCACCCACGTGTCCGGGCGCCGCTCCTCCAGCGGTTCCACCGCCCGCCGCCGGTACTGGACGTGGGAACGGGCATCCACGCGGTGCCGGAACCCGCCGACGAGATGGTCCATCTCCAGGAAGCTGGTCGCGGGCAACACGTAGTCGCAGAGCTCAGCCGTGGGGGTCATGAACAGCTCGGTGGCGACTCCGAGTTCCAGCGCGCAGAGGGCCTCGCGGCCCCGCGCCGGGTCGCCGTTGGACATCACTGTGTTGGAGCCCAGGTTGATCAGGGCGCGGACCGGGTACGGCCGCTCCTCTAGGATGGCGGTGTAGACGTCGTGGGCGGCGCAAGCGCCCACGGTCGACGGCGGGCCCAAGGGTTTTTCCTCGCGGCCGATGCACTTGGAAAGCGCCTCGGAGGAAATGAACTCCTTGCCGTCCACCGCGCGAAGCGGCGCCATGGGCAGCATCAGGTTGCCGCCCAGCGCATCGATGTCGCCCAGCAACGCGTACAGCGTGGAGATGGCCCGGCTCGTCTGGGTCGCGTTGGTGTGCTGGCCGACGCCGTTCCACATGAACATGCTCACGGGCCGGTTACCGCTGAGGACACGGGCCGCCTCGCGTACGTTGTCCGCGGGGACACGGGTGACGCCCTCGGACCGTTCCGGAGCGTAGGACGCGGCCAGCCGCGCCAAGGCGGCGAAGGCCGGCGCGCACGAGACCGCATCGCCGTCTTTCAGGGATACGCTGACGATCCCGTCCAGCGCCGGGCGGACTCCGCCTACCAGGTAGGCCCTCGTCGCCGGATCGTAGACCACGGCCTGATTCGAAGCCTCGTCCCAGACCACGTAGCGGCCGGAACTGCCGCCAGCCTCCAGGTCCGCCTCGGTCAGCGGCTCTCCGGTATCCGTGCGCAAGAGGAACGGGCCGTTGGTCCAGTCGCGGACGAATTCCTCGTCGTACCGTCCCTCCTCGATCATGACATGGACCATGGCCAGCGCCAGAGCTCCGTCGGCGCCCGGGCGCACCTGCAGCAGGACGTCGGCCTGACTGCCCAGGCCGACCTTCCGCGGGTCCACCACCACGATCTTCATGCCGCGCTTGCGCGCGGTGACAGTGTCCTGGGCCAGCAGGAGCTGCGTGGAGCTCGGGTTGTGGCCCCAAAGAAGAAAGGCGCCGCTGTTAATCACGTCCGGCGACGGCTGAGGCACGCCGAACGTGTAGCTGAACGCCGTGTCGCGGTGCCAGTTGCAGACGTGGGTGGTGGACAGCGAGTTGGGGCTGCCGATGAGGTTCAGGAGGCGCGACGACCACCCGTTGACGTCGTCGGTCGAGGTGCCGCTGGCGGTCCCCCGCGCCATGACGACGGCCTCGGCGCCGTAGCGCTCGCGGATGTCGAGCAGGCGCGCGGCGATGTCGTCCAGCGCCTCGTCCCAACCGACCCGCTCCCAACCCGGATCTTGCGCGCCCTTGGAGTTCGTGCGGCGCAACGGGTAATTCAGCCGCTCGCCGTTGTAGACCAACTCTGGGGCCGCCTTGCCTTTGACGCAGATGGCGCCGCCGTTGGGATGGTCGTGGTCGGCATCGAGCCGCGTGACCCGGCCGTCCTCCACCGTGGCGATGGTGGCGCAGTGGGCAGTGCACAGGACGCAGTAGCCTCGCACCATCTCGA
>JAPPHF010000136.1 GCA_028821115.1 Deltaproteobacteria bacterium
GTCCTCAAGCTCCACAACCCGCCCCAGAAAGCGCGAGAAGTTCCAGTGCCCCGGCCCCGACCGGCCTCAAGCGCCGCAACGATCTCCTCGTCGGAAAGCACCTCCAGAACCAGACGCAGACGCTCAAGGTCCGGCAGGGCTTCGACATCACGCCACGAAAAGGGTAGCTTCTCCGCCGTCGCCATCGCTGTTCTCCCAACCAGGCCAGTGTTGGAACAAGGGCCCCAGGGCCCGATGGCGACACCTTCTATCTCATCCGCACGATCAGGGGGCGCAAGGCCGCCAAAGGCAAACCTCGCTGCCAGGACGCCGCGACCATCGACGTGGGGTGAAAATCGCCAAAACGACCGCCGCGGCGAAACTGAAACCCCGGATATCAACGACACCGACGGGGTATCAAAAATCTCGCGCCTTGCTGATCGCCTTGTAAATCAACCCGTTCCCGACAGCGCACACGCCTCAACAGCAAATGCGCTGTGGCGTTTTTTCCGGGCCCTGCGGTTGGTGAGCGGTTGCGCGATACCGTCCCGTTCGGCTCCCGGATCGCGGAGAACGCAGGATTCCGAGGCTGAACCTGTACGTCCCCGGAACATAGGCAGGCGCGCGAGCGTGGCTTTTCCTCCGCCGGTGGGCGGCGCTTTCGGGAGGCTTCGGCCGCTCCGCGGCCGCCTACTTGCCCTGGAGCCCGGCTATGGGGTCTAGCCTGGAGGCCTGGTGGGCGGGCTGGAAGCCGAAGAACAGGCCGACCGCGGCCGCCGTGCCGAGGCCGCTCGCCACGGAGAGGCCGGAGATCAGGAACTCCCAGCCGGTGAAGCGGCAGATCGTCCAGGTCGCCGCCAGACCGAGCAGGATGCCGAGCAAGCCTCCGGTTACGGTCAGGATGACGGATTCGATCAGGAACTGGCTCCTTATGTCCCGCTGCCGCGCGCCCAGGGCCCGGCGGATGGCGATTTCCGCGCGCCGCTCGGCCACGGACACGAGCATGATGTTCATGATCCCGATCCCGCCGACGATCAGGGAAATGCTGCCCACCGCGCCCAGAAGCAGGGTGAAGATGCCCATCTGGGCTTCCATCTGGGCGATCAGCTGCTTGGCGGTGATGATGTCGAGGCCGACATCGGGCGCCTGTTTGCGGAACCAGGATCGGATATCCTCCACCGGCGTCTCGTAAGGGACGCCGGCGCGCGAGCGGGCGACGATGACCTCGATGCCGGAATCGGGGACGAGCCGTTGCGAGGTGGTTATCGGCACGAAGACGGACTCGTCTGCATTCACCTGGATCGGCAGCGCATGGTTCTCCGTCCTGCGGTCCAGCACGCCGACAACGGTGAACAGGACCTCATCGACCTCGACGACCTGCCCCGGAAGGCGGTCCGCTCCCGCCTCGCGCATTTTCTCCGCGATCTCGGCGCCGATGACGCACCAGTATCTGCCGGTATCCAGGTCGGACACGAACCGGCCTTCCTGGAGCGTGAGCTTGTTCACGCTTGCGAAAGACCGGGTGACGCCCTGGACCGGCCCCTGCCCGACCCGCCTGCCGGCGAAGCGGAAGGCGCCGTGTCCCATTATGCGGGGCGCCGCCTCGGCGATCGACGGGACGGCCGCCTCCAATTGCAGGGCGTCCGCCAGGGCGATCCCCGCGGCGCGGCCGGCGGCGGTCTGACGGACCACCAGGATGTCGGTGCCGAGCGCCTCGAATTGCTTGCGGGCCTGCTCTTTGGCGATCTCGCCGAGCGAAATCATCGCAATGACCGAGGAAATGCCGATCATGACGCCGACCAGGCCCAGCACCGTGCGCAGCCGCGCCCTGCGCAGGCTTTCGGCCGCTTCGCGGGCATTGGCCGCCAGGACCTGGAAGCGTCTCGACATCGCCCCGGACGCCCGCGTCACGCCACCGCGGCCGCCGCGGCCGCCGCGGCCTCCGGGGCGGGCCGGGCCTCGGGCTCGAAGAGCCGGCCGTCGCGAATGCGGGTCTGCCGCGCGCACTGGACCGCGACCGAGGGGTCGTGGGTGATGATCAGGATGGTGACGCCGCGCTCCTCGTTCAGCCGCCGGAGCAGCGCCATCACCTCGCCGGCCGTGTCGGTGTCGAGCGCGCCGGTGGGCTCGTCGGCCAGCAGCAGCGCGGGCTCGCCCACCAGCGCCCGGGCGATGGCGACCCTCTGCTTCTGGCCGCCGGACAGCTGGTCCGGCCGGTGGCCCGTCCGCTCCGCCATGCCGACGCGCTCCAGGACCTCCTCCGCGCGGCGGCGCATCTCCGGGCGCCCGGCGCCCCGATAGACCAGCGGCAGGCAGACATTCTCCAGCGCGGTCAGCTGCGGCAGCAGGTGGAAGGACTGGAACACGAAGCCGATATGCCGGTTCCGGAGCGCGGACAGCTCGTCGTCGCGGAGCCTGGAGACATCGTGCCCGTCGATGACGCAGGCGCCCGAGGTCGGGCGGTCCAGCAGGCCGATGATGTTCATGAGCGTCGTCTTGCCGCTGCCCGAAGGCCCCATGATCGACATGAGGTCGCTGGCATGGACTTCCAGATCGACGCCCCGCAGGATCTCGGTCGTGACCGGCCCGATCCGGTAGGACCGGCGGATATCGGCCAGCCTCAGCATGCGGATCCCGGAGAGTCCGGCCGGTGCCTGCAAGGTCCTGTCCCGCCCGCCGTCATCGGGCGAGGACGACCTCGTCGCCGGGCGAAAGCCCCTCCACCACCTCGACCGAGTCGAGCGTGGTGAGGCCGAGC
>JAPPHF010000145.1 GCA_028821115.1 Deltaproteobacteria bacterium
CCGGGATCCTCAAGGAAGGCTACACCATGGTCCAGGTCATCGAAGCGATGACCGGAAACCCGGACGCTCCGGCCTGCGTCGACGAATGCATCCGGTCGGGCGATTCCACACCGTTGGACCAGGTGACCCTGCGGGCGCCCATCGACAACCCCACCTCGCTGTGGGCGGCGGCGGCCAACTACATGGACCACCGGAAGGAGATGGAGACGCGCATGGGCGGCGGTCGCCAGGAGCTGCCCGACAAGGACGACCACATGTCGCAGGACTTCCTGAAGCCGGTGTCGTCCATCATCGGTCCCGGCGGCACGGTGATCATCCCCAAGGTCTCCCACGACGTGGATTTCGAGTGCGAGCTGTGCGTGGTCATCGGCAAGACCGCGCGCAAGGTCACCGAGGAGGAGGCCCTGGACTACGTCTTCGGCTACACCATCTGCTGGGACATCAGCCAGCGGGACCCCTGGGGGCGGGGCAAGCAGAACACCCGAAACATCCGCAAGGGCTTCGACACGTTCAGCCCGGTGGGGCCCTGGATCGTTACCAAGGACGAGGTCCCGGAGCCCCAGGACCTCTCCCTCACGGCCTGGCACAACGGCGAGCAGGTCATGACGGCCCACACCAGCGACATGATCTGCGGCGTCCGGGACCACATCCGCTTCCTGTCGAGCGTGGTGACTCTGAGGCCCGGCGACCTCATCACCACCGGCACGCCGGCGGGCGTGCACACGCTGCTGGACGGCGACAAGCTCAGGGGAGAGATCGAAAAGATCGGCGTAATGGAGTTGAACGTCAAGGCGGAAGCCTGAGAACAACGGAAGGGGGGATCCATGAAATCGATCGTTCGCCTCACCGGCGTGTTGCTTGTCGCGGCAGCGTTTGCACTGGCCGCGGTACCCGCGCAGGCCGACTTTCCCAGCAAGACGATCAACTGGGTGGTGCAGTTTCCGCCCGGAGGGGGCTATGACGCCATGAGCCGGGCGCTGGCCCGAAGCCTCGACAAGTACCTGCCCAAGGGCATTCGCGTCATCGTCAAGAACGTCACCGGCGCGGGCGGGCGGCGCGGCGCCATCTACCTGTACCGGTCCAAGCCGGACGGCCACACGGTAGGGCTCCTGGACCTCCTGGGCCTGATCCCGCCCACCATCACCTCCTCGAAAAACCCCGGCTACGAACTGAACAAGTTCCAGTGGATCGCCCGCATGGGGAACGACGCCTATACGCTGTTCGTGTCCGGCAAATCGCCGCACAAGACCCTGGACGACCTCAAGAAGCTCGACCGGCTGCCCTGGGGGGTCGAGGGCATCGGAACCGGGCGGTGGCTGCCGTCCTACCTGGCGGCCAAGAACCTGGGCCTGCGCTTCGACGTGGTCACGGGTTACCGCGGTACCGGAGACAGCGTGCCCGGCCTGATGCGGGGCGACTTCGTGACATGGCTGAACCCGAGCGAGCACTCCACGGTGGGGCCGCTGGCGAAAGAAGGCAATCTCCGCTGCGTCGTCCACTTGGCGCCGAAACGTTCCTGGGCCTGTCCGGAAACGCCGACTTCCGCGGAGTTGGGCAACGGGTACCTGAGCAGCGTCCTGCGGCTGGTGGCCCTGCCCCCGGGCGTCCCTCCCGCGACGGCGAAGAAGCTGGAGGAAATCGTGGTCAAGGCCATGAACGACCCGCTGTTCACGGACTGGGCCAAGAAGAGCGGCACCCCCATCGACCCGGGCGACTCGGCGGCCGCGGTGAAGTCAGCCAACAACCTGATCGGCCATGTGCAGAAGGAGGCCGACGGCATCCGCAAGGCGCTCAAGAAGTAGCGCGGAAGGCGCCCGGCTCCTTGCGGGCGGCGACAACCGAACGAGGACGACATGCCGGGTGTGATCGACGCTGACACGCACATATCCGAGTCGGAAGGGATGTGGGAGCTCATGGAGCCTTCCATGTATCCCCGCCGGCCGGTGATGACCGAGGTGCCGGACGATACGCTTTACGCGGACATCAACGTCCTGTGGCTGATCGACGGCAACCTCTTTCCCAAGCCCGCCGGCCGGGGCGGTTTCCGGCTGGTGACCCCGTCCCGCTCCAAGGCCCAGGGCCGGCGGCAGGACGTGCTCATCGCCTGCCGGGAGATCACCGACGTGCCGGCGCGGCTGGCGGACATGGACCGGCTGGACGTGGACGTGCAGGTCATCTACCCGACCCTGTTCCTGATCTACCTCACCGACGACCCGGAGCTGGAGACCGCGCTGTGCCGCGCCTACAACGGCTGGATGGCGGACGTATGGTCCAAGTCCGCAGGAAGGCTCCGCTGGGTGTTAGTGCCGCCGCTGCACTCCATGGACGCCTCCCTGGAGGAGATGCGGAAGGCCAAGTCCAACGGCGCGGTGGGAGTCGCGCTGAGGGGGCTCGAAGGCGACCGCAGCGTCGCCGACCCCTACTTCTTTCCCCTCTACGCAGAGGCCGAGAAGCTGGACCTTCCCATCTGCATCCACACCGGATCAGGCTCGCGCACGCTTCTCAACATGTTCGATCTGTCCATCAGCTCGGTCTTCGCCAATCAGGTGGTGGTGCCCCTGTTCGCGTTCCGGGACATCGTGGCCAACCACCTGCCGGCGCGATATCCCGGCCTGCGGTTCGGTTTCATCGAGGCCAAGGCAAGCTGGATCCCCTACCTGATCCACCTGCTGCGGCGCGAGTCCCGGGCCGTGAACATGAGCGGCCGGAAGGGCATCCAGCGTCCCAGGTGGAAGCACGAGTCCAACGTGGACCTCTTCCGCGACTACCGCATCTACGTGGCCTGTGAAGCGGACGAGGACCTTCCCTACCTGCTCAACTACACCGGCGCGGACAACCTCCTCATCGGCTCGGACTACGGCCACACCGACCCCGCCAACGAGCCGCGCATGGTGGACGTGATGCGGGCGCGCGAGGACGTGCCGGCCGAGGTCATCGAGAAGATCCTGGCGGACAACCCGAAGAAGTTCTACGGCATCTAGTGTCCTGTCCAGTCAATTCGCGTAATAATATGCGGAGGATTTTTCGTCGTCGGCAAGGCGCGATGACGAGTGGGGGCGACCGTAGGTCGCCCCAGGGCGGGCACCACGCGAGGAAGAGCAACGCAGCCGACGGCGAAAAAGACCCGCAGATTATTATGCGAACTAACCGGACAGGACACTAGCCGTGGAAGCGCCTGACCATACCCGGAATACGGACGCGCTCATCGAGCAGTTGGCCGCCGCCGTGCACGCCCGCCGCATGACGGTGCCGGCCATTCTTTTCCTCGAAGCCCACAAGCCGCTGACTTCGCTGTTCCATACGGCGGCCGTGATGAGCTTGCCGATGATGCTGCCGCTGTTCGGAGCAAGAGCGCGGGAGCTGCCGGCATTCCTGCAGTCGCGAGACAACGTCGAGCGCTTGATCCGGCGCATCGAGGAACTCGCGGAAGACGGGGAACGCTGATGCCCGGCTTCGAGAACGCCACCCCCGGCGTGCTGGTGATCATGGCGCTGATGATCGGCCCGGTGCTCTACTACATCCGCGCGGCCCGGCGGCGGGATCTGTACGTGCGGCGCCTGGCCGGAGTGGACGCCATCGACGAGGCCGCCGGCCGATCGGCGGAGTTGGGGCGGCCCCTCTCCTTCTGCACCGGCATCACCAACGTGAGCCCGGTGCTGTACGCCTGCCTCGGGGTGCTCTACTATGTGGCGCGGAAGGCGGCGCGGTACAAGTCGCGCCTGCTGCTGCCGCAGAACAACCCCGAGGTCATGGCCATCGCCGAGGACGTGCTGCGGGACGCCTACCGCGCCGAGGGGCGGTCAGCCCAGTTCGACCCGCGCGACGTCCGCTTCCTGTCCGAGGAGCAGTTCGCCTTCGCCGCGGGCTACATCGGCCTGGTGCAGCGGGAGCGGGTGGCCGGGGCCTTTCTCTTCGGCCATTTCGCCGCCGAGTCGCTGATCCTGGCGGAGGCGGGCCAGCAGGCGGGGGCCATGCAGGTGGGCGCCTCGGTGAGTCCCGAGCAGGTGGCGTTCTTCATCGCATCCTGCGACTACACCCTCATCGGCGAGGAGCTGTTCGCGGCCTCGGCCTATCTCACCCGTGAGCCGATCCAGCTCGGCAGCCTCTATGGTCAGGACCGCGCCAAGCTCTTCCTGTTGCTGATGATCGTGGCCGGGGTGGGCATCGCCACGGCGAATTCGCTCTGGCCGGAGCTCGACCTCACCAACCTGGACGCGCTGCTGCACCTCGGCTGGAGTCTGGGGCTGTGAACGTCCGGACGGGGCTCATCAAGATCGTCACCTTCCTCGGCGGGATCTACTTCTTCCTGGAGTTCGTGCTCCCGGGCACCTTGTTTGGGGTGAAGATCGACGCCTATCACGACCAGATATCCAACGGCTTCATCACCGTCGGGGCCATGGCCGCGGGGCTGGGGCTCATCAACCTGCTGATGCAGCACGGCTCGAGGATCGTCTTCCGGCGCAGGGAATGGGTCTACAGCGCCGCGCTCCTCACCGGCCTGGCGATCATGATCGTGGTCACCTACAACGACTGGTCCGGCACCCGCCGGGTGGCCGAGGAGGTGGCGGAGATCACCCGGCTGGCGGACTTCGCCGAGCGCATCCGGTCGGACCGCGAGAAGCGGGTGGAAGGGGTGCTGCCCGTGGCGGAACGCAACCGTGCGCTGCGGGATGCGGCGGAGCGCGTGCTGGCGCGCGTCGAGGGCGAGATCCAGGGTTTCGATCTCGACCGCTTCGGCGCCGGAAGCATCGACCACGGACTGGCCCGGAGATACCTGGCGGAGGCGAGCGCCGGCGCCAGCGCCGTCCGGGCCGCCCTCGAGACGGTAACCGCGCCGGGAACGGACCTGACCCCCAACACCGCCGCGGCAAGGGCGCTGAGGGGAGTCGCCGACTCCTGGCGCAACCTCCGCAACCTCGAATACGAGCACTCCACGCCGAAGCATGTCTACCGGTTGCTCTTCGAGGGGCTGTTCGTATCGCTGGGGTCGGCCATGTTCTCGCTGCTCGGTTTCTACATCGCGGCCGCGGCCTACCGCGCCTTCAGGGTGCGCTCGGCCGAGTCCTCGCTGATGATGATCGCGGCCGTGCTCGTCATGCTCGGACAGATTCCCTTCGGCGTGTGGATCTGGTCGGGCCTGCCGGAGGTCAGGTTGTGGCTCCTGGAGGTCCCCAACTCCGCGGCGTTCCGCGCCATCACCATCGGCGCCGGGGTGGCGGGGCTGGTGATGGCGTTCCGCATGTGGTTCTCCATCGAATCGGAATCCTTCGACGGGGAGGGGTAGTAGCGTGAACCTGGACCGCCGCTGGATCTACCTGCTGGTCTTTCTCGCCCTGAGCGTGCCCATCGTCACCCAGTACACGGTGCAGCCCGCCCGCATGAACGACGCCGAACGGTTCTTCGAGGTGGTGGAAGGCATTGAGGCCGCCCCCGGGCGGTATGCCTTCGTGGCGATGGATTTCGGCCCCAGCACCAAGGGCGAGAACCAACCCCAGGCGCGCGCGGTGGTGGAGCATCTGATGCGCAAGCGCATCCCGGTGATCCTGTTCTCGCTCTACTACCTGGCCGAGCCGTTTCTCAAATCGGTTCCCGAGGAAGTCGCGCGGCAGCTCGAGCGCGAGCATCCGGGCGAGACCTGGGAATACGGCCGCGACTGGATCAACCTCGGCTACCGGCCGGGGGCCGGCGTCCTCATCCAGGCCATCCCCAAGTCCGAGAACCTGGCCGAGCTGTTCGAGAGGGACGCCCGCGGCAACCGCATATCCGAGTTGCCCGCCTTCAGCGGGCTGCGCACCCTGCGGCAGATCGCCTTCCTCGCCGAGTTCACGGGACTGGTGGGGGTCTTCGACAACTACGTCCAGTACTTCACCAGCAAGGACTACACGCCGGCGTTCGGCCACGGCTGCACTTCCATCACCATCCCGGAGGCGTTCATCTATCTCGATTCGGGGCAGATCCAGGGTTTGCTGGGCGGGCTGGCGGGAGCCGCATGGTACTCCGAGATGCTGCGGCAACGCTATCCCGAACGGCCGGTGGACGAATCGCTGATGCTCAACACCGGCCTGGGAGTGGCCCAGCTCGTGGTCATCGCCTTCATCGTGCTGGGCAACCTGGCCGGTCTGCTGCGTCCTCCGCGCCGCCGGCAACACGGGACCGGACAAGACGTCGAGCCATGACGAGCCCGGACACCTGGCACGCGGCCACCGTGCTCCTGGGAGGCATCGGGACGCTGGCGATCTTCAGCTTCCTGATCAGGGAGAACCCGTTCTTCCGCCTGTTCGAGCACCTCTTCATCGGCATCGCCGCGGGCTTCGGCCTCGTGCTGGGCATCAAGAACTTCCTGTGGCCGAAGGTGCTGGTGCCCATGCTCGGCCTGGACATCGTCACCTATCCCGACGGCACCCTCTCCCACGAGTACGACCCGCGCCTTCTGCTCTACCTGCTGCCCATGCTCTTCGGCCTCCTCTACTACTTCATTTACTCGCAACGGTACGGGTGGCTGGCCAAGCTGGTGATCGGCTTCTCCCTGGGCATGAGCGGCGGACTCGCCTTCAAGGGGTTCTTCAACCAGATCATGCCCCAGGTGGCGAGCAGCTTCCGTCCCCTGGCGGTGTTCACGGACGGCGCCCTGGCTTGGGGACCCAGCCTGGAGAACGCGTTCTTCATCTTCACGCTGCTGGCGGTCATGTACTACTTCTTCTTCTCTTTCCGGCAGGGGAACAGGGCGGCCAACGGCTTTTCCCTCTCCGGCCGCTGGCTCCTGATGGTGTGCTTCGGCGCCTTCTTCGGCTCCACGGTGATGGCGCGCACCGCGCTGCTGGTGGAGCGCGTCCAGTTCCTCCTCATCGACTGGTACGGCACGGTGGCGACACTAGTCTCATGAAGACCGATCCCGCAACACTCCGGACCGTCCTGGTCACCGACTGCGGCTCCACGACCACCAAGGCGCTGCTGTTTCAGAAGACCGCCGAGGGCTGGCGCCAGACGTATCGGGGCGAGGCTCCCACCACCGTGGAGCAGCCGGTGGCGGACGTGACGGTGGGAGCGCTGAACGCCTTCGCCGAGGTCGAGGAGGTGAGTGGCCATGCAATCCTGGCGCCGGATGCGGCTCTGGACGGCGCGGCCCCGTTTGTCGAGTCCGGCGACGACGCCGCGCGCGGCATCGACCTCTATCTCTCCACCAGCTCCGCCGGCGGCGGGTTGCAGATGACGGTGGCGGGCGTGGTGCGGCAAATGAGCGCGGAATCCGCGGAGCGGGCGGCCCTGAGCGCCGGCGCCATCGTGATGGACGCCATCTCCGCGGACGACGGCCGCGAGGACCACGAGCGCATCCAGCGGCTGCGCCACCTGCGACCGGACATCGTGCTGCTGACCGGCGGCGTCGACGGCGGCTCCCAGGAGCACGTCGTGGAGATGGCCGAGACCCTGGTGGCGGCCTCGCCCCGGCCCCGGTTCGGCGATTCGCTGCGCCTGCCGGTGATATACGCCGGCAACAGCGACGCCACCGAAGCCGTCCGGCGCATACTCGAAAAGACCGCCCAGGTGGCGGTGGTGGACAACGTCCGCCCGACCCTCGAAGCGGAGAATCTCTCGCCCGCGCGGGAAGCCATCCACGAGTTCTTCCTCGCCCACGTCATGAGCCACTCGCCGGGCTATGACAAGCTGCTGCGGTGGACGCCGGTGCCGGTGATGCCCACGCCCGCGGCCGTGGGCGACATGGTGCGCGGCTACGCCGAGGCCGCCGGCCAGGCGGTGCTGTGCGTCGACATCGGCGGCGCCACCACCGACGTCTTCAGCGTCTTCGAGAACCGCCGGGGCGAGCCCGTGTTCAACCGCACGGTGAGCGCCAACCTGGGCATGAGCTACTCGGTGGCCAACGTCCTCATCGAGGCGGGAGTCGAGTCCATCCGGCGCTGGCTGCCGTACGAGATAGAGCCGCCGGCGCTCCGCGACCGGCTGCGCAACAAGATGATCCGGCCGACCTCGATCCCGCAAACGCTGGAGGACTTGTGGCTGGAACAGGCGGTATGCCGGGAGGCACTGCGCCTGGCGCTCTTCCATCACCGCTCCCTGGCGGTGGGGCTCAGCGGCGTGCAGCAGCAGCGCGGCATCGCCGACATCTTTTCGCAGACCGCGAGCCGCGCGGACCTGGTGGACATGATGCGCCTCGACCTGGTCATCGGCTCCGGCGGCGTCCTGAGCCACGCCCCGGACCGCATGGGCGCCGCGCTCATGATTCTGGAGGGCTTCGAGCTGCAAGGCTTCACGCAGATCGCCGTGGACTCCATCTTCATGATGCCGCACCTGGGAGTCCTCGCCTCGGTCCATCCCGACGCCGCCCGGGAGATCTTCCTGCACGACTGTCTCGTGAGCGTAGCCCATGCCGTGGTCCCCGTATTCCCGCGCAAGCGTCCGGCCGAGTCGGTGCTGGCGCACGTTTCCGTGGACGGCAGGTCCGCGGGAACCATTACCGCCGGCAGGGTCGGCCACATCGAGCTGGAACCCGGCGCCGCCGTACGCCTCACCGTCGAGCCCGCGGGCAGGAGCATCGACGTAGGCGCGGGCGCCGGCGCGACCCTGGAACGCGAGCTCACCGCCGGGCTTTGCGGCGTGGTCCTGGACGGCCGCAACCGCCCACTGCGGACTCCGGCCTCCACGGAGGAGCAGATCGTGGAACGCGACGCCGTGATGGCGGAACTGGGGCTGGCGGTATCATGACCCAGGCGTTGACACCCGCGCTTCAGGTGCTGGCCGGCACGGTGGTGCGCAAGACGCGCGAGCTTCCGGTGCCCGGCCGGATCCTGTGCGAGCGCGGCGATGCCGTGACCCCGGACGTTGTCGTGGCGCGGGCCGAACTGCCGGGCGACCTGCAGATCCTGCGGATCCCGGAGACTCTGGGAATCGAGCCCTTCGAGGCCGTCAAGGGCCTCAAGGCGGACGAAGGCGACGCCGTCGCCGCGGGCGACCTGTTGTGCGAGCACGTGGGCCTCTTCGGGCTGTTCCGGTCGCGCTACCAGGCTCCCGTGGACGGAACCGTGGAGTTCGTATCCCGGCGCACCGGGCACGTAGGAGTGCGGTTGGAGCCCCATGCCATCGAGCTGCGGGCCTACGTGCAGGGCACGGTGGTGGACACGGACCCCGGCAAATCCGTCACCGTCGAGAGCCGTGGAGCCTTCATCCATGGTATCTTCGGGGTCGGCGGTGAGCGGTACGGTACCATCCGGATGATCGAGGGCGCTCCCAATACCCTTCTGGGCCCGGCAAAAATCCCTTCCGACGCCGAGGGGCAGGTGCTCGTGGGCGGCACCCGGCCGACCCTGGAAGCCCTGCTGCAGGCCGCGGACGCCGGAGCGGCGGGGCTGATCGTGGGGTCCATCGACGACTACGCGCTGACCGGCTACCTCGGGTACGACCTCGGCATGGCCGTCACCGGCCACGAGGAAGTCCCCATGACCGTCATCGTCACCGAGGGCTTCGGCTGGCTGCCGTTGGCCGAGCGCACCCACTCCCTGCTCCGGAGCCTCGAAGGGCGCGCCGCCTCCATCAATGGCGCCACCCAAGTGCGCGCGGGCGCCGTACGCCCGGAGATCATCGTCGCCCGGGAGGACGCAGGCTCCGGCTCGGCGGACCGGGACCCGGCGGCCGGGCTGCGAGTCGGCGCGGCCGTCCGCATCGTCCGGGACCCCCATTTCGGCGCCGCCGCCGAGGTCGTCGCGCTGCCCGCGGAACCCCGGCCCATCGCCACCGGCGCCCGCGCCCGCGTCCTGGAAGCCCGTCTCGCCAACGGCGACCTCGTCATCGTGCCCCGCGCCAACGTCGAGCTTCTTTAGCCCCGCGTCTCGGGCGCTCCCCCACATTCCGAGCCGGATAGGGGACTTGTTCGGCAACATTGTTGCATTGGGGTCCGACGGCCATCATACTTGTTTCGAGTACGATGACTTTCCGCCGGGCGGAGGGAGGCTCCATGCGATCGAGTCGGATTTGGGGATTGGTGCTGTCGGCCCTGGCGCTGGCCGCCACGGCAGGTTTCGCCGCTTCGAGCGACCAGGGCCGCACGAGCCACGGCATCGCCATGCACGGCGATCTCAAGTACGCGCCCGACTTCAAGCACTTCGACTACGTGAACCCGAACGCGCCCAAGGGCGGCGCCGTGCGGCTCGCGGCCATCGGCACCTATGACAGCTTCAACCCCTTCATCGTCAAGGGCAGCCCGGCGGCGGGCATCGGCGGCATCTATGAGACCCTGATGGCCGCGTCCGCGGACGAGCCCTTCAGCGAATACGGCCTGCTGGCCGAGAGCATCACCGTGCCCGAGGACCGCTCGTGGGTGCAGTTCCGGCTGCGGCCCGAAGCGCGCTGGCACGACGGCAAGCCGGTGACCGCCGACGACCTCATCTGGACCTTCGAAACCCTGCTGACCAAGGCCGTCCCCTTCTACCGGGGGTACTACGGAGACGTGAAGAAGGTGGACAAGCTCGACGAGCGCACCGTGCGGTTCACCTTCGGGGGCGGCACCAACCGCGAGCTGCCGCTGATCCTCGGGCAACTGGTAGTGCTGCCGAAGCACTACTGGGAAACGCGGGACTTCGCCAGGACGACCCTGGAGCCGCCCCTGGGCAGCGGCGCGTACCGGATCGGCGCCTTCGAGCCCGGCCGCTTCGTGGAGTACGAGCGGGTGGACGACTACTGGGGGAAGGATCTCCCGGTGAACGTCGGCCGCGACAACTTCGACCGCATGCGCTACGACTACTACCGCGACGGCACGGTGTCAGTGGAAGCGTTCAAGGCCGGGGAATACGACTTCCGCTACGAGAACAGCTCCAAGAACTGGGCCACGGCCTACGATTTCCCGGCCCTGAAGCAGGGCCTGGTCAAGAAGGAGGAGATCCCCCACGACCGCTCCACCGGCATGCAGGCGTTCGCGTTGAACACCCGCCGGCCGCTGTTCCAGGACCGGAAGGTACGGCAGGCGCTGGCCTACGCGTTCGACTTCGAATGGTCCAACCGCACCCTGTTCTACGGACAGTATCGACGCAACCGCAGCTACTTCGACAACTCGGAGTTGGCCGCCACCGGGCTGCCGAGCCCCGCGGAAGTGGCGATCCTGGAGCCGTATCGCGGCCGGTTGCCGGAGGCGGTCTTCACCAAGGAATACAATCCGCCTGCCACCGACGGCTCGGGCCGCATACGCGCCAACCTCCGGGAGGGGTCCAAGCTCTTGCGAGCGGCGGGCTGGGGCATCGACAAGACCAGCCGCAAGCTCACCCACAAGGCCGGCGGGCGGACCATGGAGTTCGAGATCCTGCTGGTGAGCCCGCTGTTCGAGCGCATCGTCCTGCCCTTCAAGAAGAACCTGGCGCGGCTCGGCATCTCCGCCACCGTGCGGACCGTGGACACCGCGCAGTACCGGCGCCGGCTGGACGACTTCGACTTCGACGTGGTCATCGGGAGCTGGGGCCAGTCCCTGTCGCCGGGGAACGAGCAGCGCGACTTCTGGGGTTCGGACTTCGCCGACAGGCGCGGAAGCCGGAACCTCATGGGCATCAAGGACCCGGTGGTGGACAAGCTGATCGAGGGCGTGGTCCAAGCCCCCGACCGCAAGAGTCTGGTGAACCACGTGCGCGCGCTGGACCGCGTGCTCCAGTGGGGCCACTGGGTGATACCCCAGTGGCATATCCCCTACGACCGCCTGGTGCACTGGGACCGCTTCGGCCGTCCCGAGGTCACCCCCACGCAGGGAGTGCAGTTCAGCGCCTGGTGGATCGATGCGAAGAAGGCCGAGAAGCTGGAGGCGAAGCGCAAGGGCGGTTGACGGCCGTAAGCGCCCTTCGACCTCGCTCCGCTACGCCTATCCTGAGCCTTGCCGAAGGGCTCAGGGCGAACGGAGCATAAGGCCCGACGATCCATGTTCGCCTACATCATACGCCGGCTGTTGCTGATCGTTCCGACGCTGTTCGGCATCATGGTGCTGAACTTCGTGATCATCCACTCCGCGCCGGGAGGGCCGGTGGAGCAACTCCTGGCGAAGCTCCAGCAGACCGACGTGTCGGCCACCGAACGGTTCAGCGGCGGCGGCGACCAGCGGGAGGTGGAGGCTTCGAAGCAGCAGTCGCGGGACGCCGGCAGCGGCGCCGTCGGCACCTACCGCGGCGCCCGCGGCATCGATCCCGAGTTCATCAAGGAGATCGAGCGCCAGTTCGGCTTCGACAAGCCCGCCCACGAGCGCTTCCTCCTCATGATGGGGAACTTCCTGCGCTTCGACTTCGGCGACAGCTTCTTCCGCGACCGCTCGGTGGTGCAACTGGTGATGGACAAGCTGCCGGTGTCCATCTCCCTGGGACTCTGGACCACGCTGTTGGTGTACCTGGTCTCGATTCCCCTCGGTGTGGCCAAGGCGGTGCGCGACGGCTCGCGCTTCGACGTGTGGTCTTCCGGGGCGGTGATCGTCGGCAACGCGGTGCCGGGGTTCCTGTTCGCCATCCTGCTGATCGTGCTGTTCGCCGGCGGCCGCTATTTCGACTGGTTCCCGTTGCGCGGCCTGGTATCGGACAACTGGGGCGATCTCGGCTTCTGGCAACGCATCACCGATTACTTCTGGCACATCACCCTGCCGGTGCTGTCCATGGTCATCGGCGGCTTCGCCGGCCTCACCATGCTCACCAAGAACTCGTTCCTGGACCAGATCAACCAGCAGTACGTCATGACCGCGCGGGCCAAGGGGCTGAGCGAGCGCCGGGTCCTCTACCGCCACGTGTTCCGGAACGCCATGCTCATCGTCATCGCCGGCTTTCCCGGCGCCTTCGTCGGCATCCTGTTCACCGGCGCGCTGCTCACCGAGGTGATCTTCTCGCTGGACGGTGTCGGGCTGCTGGGGTTCGAGGCCGCCATCAACCGTGACTACCCGGTGATGTTCGGCACGCTCTATTTCTTCACCCTGCTGGGCCTGGCGATGAAGCTGGTGGAGGACCTCACCTACGTGGTGGTGGACCCGCGCATCGACTTCGAGAGCCGGGAGACCTGACCCAGTGTGGTGTCTGGTTAATTCGCGCGCATGACGCCGCTCAACCGAAGACGCCTGGACAACTTTCGCGCCAACCGGCGCGGGTACTGGTCGCTCGTGATCTTCAGCGCGCTGCTGTTCGTAAGCCTCTTCGCCGAGTTCATCGCCAACGACCGGCCGCTGCTGGTGCGCTACGACGGCGCGTTCTACGTGCCGGTGTTGGTGGACTATCCGGAAACGGAGTTCGGCGGCTTCCTGGAGTCGGATACCGACTACAGCGACCCCGAGGTCGCGGCGCTCATCGAGGAGCGCGGCTGGATCCTGTGGCCTCCCATCCGCTACAGCTACGACACCATCGCCTTCGACCTGCCGACGCCCGCGCCGTCGCCGCCGAGCATCCGGAACTGGCTCGGCACCGACGACCAGGCGCGCGACGTCACCGCCCGGCTGATCTACGGATTCCGCATCTCGGTGCTGTTCGGCCTGATCCTCACCCTGGTGAGCTCGGTGGTCGGCGTCGCCGCGGGCGCCGTCCAGGGCTACTTCGGCGGCTGGCTCGATCTCCTCTTCCAGCGCTTCATCGAGATGTGGTCGGGGCTGCCGACCCTCTACCTGCTGATCATCCTGGCCAGCGTGGTGACCCCGAGCTTCTGGTGGCTGCTGGCGTTCATGCTGCTCTTTAGCTGGATGGCGCTGGTGGGCGTGGTGCGGGCCGAGTTCCTGCGCGCGCGCAACCTCGACTACGTGCGGGCGGCGCGGGCGCTGGGGGTGGGCAATCCACGCATCATCGCCCGCCACGTGCTGCCCAACGCCATGGTGGCGGCGCTGACTTTCCTTCCGTTCATCACCAGCGGCGCGGTGGTGACGCTCACCGCCCTGGACTTCCTCGGTTTCGGCTTGCCGCCGGGGTCCGCCTCCCTGGGCGAGTTGCTCAAGCAGGGGAAGGACAACCTGCAGGCGCCCTGGCTCGGTTTCTCGGCCTTCCTGATCATCGCGGTCATGCTGAGCCTGCTCGTGTTCATCGGCGAGGCCGTGCGCGACGCCTTCGACCCGCGCAAGACCTTCGCGCCCGAAGCCGGCGCCGCAGACGACGTGGCCGCGACCTCGCCGGACAACGAGGGGGCCGCCGGAGCCGACGCCGGACCGGGATCCGGCACGGCGCTGGTCGCCATCGAAGACCTGGCGGTTCGCTTCGGCGCCGGGGCGGGAGCGGTGGAGGCCGTGGACGGGGTCTCCCTTACCATCCGCCGGGGCGAGACCGTGGCCCTGGTGGGAGAAAGCGGCTCGGGCAAATCGGCCACCGCGTTGTCGATCCTGCAACTGCTGCCCTACCCCGCCGCCAGCCATCCGCGCGGCAGCATCCGCTTCCAGGGCACCGAGCTGCTGGGCGCCGACCCCCGGACCCTCCAGGGCATCCGCGGCGACCGCATCGCCATGATCTTCCAGGAGCCCATGACGTCGCTGAACCCGCTCCACACCATCGAGCGCCAGATCGGCGAGACCCTGAAGCTGCACAAGGGCCTCGACGGGCCGGCGGCCGCCGCGCGCACGGTGGAACTGCTGCAGCTCGTGGGCATCGAGGATCCCGAGCGCCGGCTCGGCTCCTACCCTCACGAACTGTCCGGCGGACAGCGGCAGCGGGTGATGATCGCCATGGCCCTGGCCAACGAGCCGGATCTGCTCATCGCGGACGAGCCCACCACCGCGCTGGACGTGACCATCCAGGCGCAACTGCTGGCGCTGCTGGTCAGCCTGCAACGGCGGCTGGGCATGGCGATCCTGTTCATCACCCACGACATGGGCATCGTGCGCAGGCTGGCCGACCGCCTGTGCATCATGCAACAGGGGAAGATCGTCGAGGCCGGAGAAACCGCCGAGGTGCTGGAGCGGCCCCAACACCCGTACACCCGACATCTGCTGGCGGCGACGCCGAAGGGAGGACCCGCACCGGGCGACACGGGTGACGAACCTCTGGTGGCGTGCGAGGACCTCAAGGTCTGGTATCCGGTGAAAGCGGGCATCCTGCGGCGCACGGTGGACTACATACGCGCGGTGGACGGTATCTCGGTGGAGCTCCGGGAAGGGCGCACGGTGGGGGTGGTGGGCGAGAGCGGCTCGGGCAAGACCACGCTGGGGCTGGCGCTGCTACGGCTGGTGGGCAGCAACGGGCCGATCCGTTACGACCGCCGCGACATCCAGAGCCTGCGTTCCCGGACCCTGCGGCCGCTGCGCCGGGACATGCAGGTGGTCTTCCAGGATCCCTACGGATCGCTGAACCCGCGGCTGTCCGTGGCCCAGATCATCGAGGAAGGCCTGGTGGTCCACGGCCTCGGCCGCACCCCGCAGGAGCGCGAAGGGCTGATCGTGGACGCCCTGCGGGAAGTGGAGCTCGAACCCGAAGCGCGCCACCGCTATCCCCACGAGTTCTCCGGCGGGCAGCGCCAGCGCATCGCCATCGCCCGGGCCATGGTGCTGAAACCGCGCTTCGTGGTGCTGGACGAACCCACCTCCGCGCTCGACGTGTCGGTGCAGGCGCAGATCGTCACGTTGCTGCGGAGGCTCCAACAGCAGCACGGCTGCGCCTACCTGTTCATCAGCCACGACCTCAAGGTGGTGCGCGCCATGAGCCACCACGTCCTGGTGGTGCACCGCGGGGTCGTGGTAGAGCAGGGGCCGGCCGCGGCCATCTTCGAAACCCCTCGTCACGAATACACACGGGAGCTGGTGTCGGCTGCCCTTGACGTGTAGGGGCGTTTTCAAACCGCCCCGGTCAACCGGTAGGGGAAGGAAGAGGCACCCTGACGACGCCCTCGGGCAGTTCCTGGACGAAATGCGACTCCGGCAGGGTGACGTTGAGCTCCGGGCTGTCGTAGCGGATCTCGTAGGACCGTTTGAGCGGCGGGGTTTCCAACCTGATCTTCAAGGGGAAGCGCCCGGCCGGCGTATCGGAATAATCCTCGAAGGTGGCGACGTACCAGGGATTCCCCGACGGGCTCAGGCGTTGCCAGCGGATCGGCGCCGCCCCGTCGGCGTCGAAGGTGAGGATGTCGGTGGTGCCGTCCGCGCGGACGCGCCGCAACTCACGCGCTCCGACGTCCCAGGCGGCCTTGGGATCCACCGGGGGAAGGCCCAACATCAGGGCGACCATCTCATCCAGCTCCAGCAGTATCTGGGTGGCGCGGTACAGGCTCGCGCGGGAAGTCCGGGCACGATAGTATCGCGCTTCCGAGGGGAGGAACCCAGTAACCATACCCTCGTCCACCGTGAGGACCAGCGCCGCACCGACCACGGAGAACGCTTCCAGCCGTAGTCGGTGGGGCCTGCGCACCAGCACCGCGGCGTCGAACCTGCCTTTCCTGTCGCCCGCCTGGTATCTGATCCGGGCCAGGCTCCGGAGCGACCGGAACGACTCGCTTCGTTCGGAGAGGAGTACGGGGAGACGCGGGTTCGGTACAGGCTGGGGCGTGGGCGCGGGGGTGGGGACAGGCTTCTGAACCGCGCATCCCGCCAACAGAACCGCAATGCCCAACCAGGCAACCACCGCGTTAATTCGTTTCCGCCGCAACGCCTTCAGATCCCTCGTTCGAGCTCCGCGATCTTGGACCGGATCCGTTCCACCTGCTCGTCCTCGTCGGCGACCTTGAGCGCGTCGCGATAGCTCCGCAAGGCTTTCACCGGTTTGCCGTCCTTGAGATACGCGTCGCCCAAGTGCTCGATGATGACGGGGTCGTCCACCACCAGGTGGACCGCCCTCTCCAACTCCTCGATGGCGCGCCGGTAGTCGCCCTTCTGGTAGTACACCCAGCCCAGGCTGTCGATATAGAAACCGTCATTGGGCGCGATCTCCAGCGCGCGGATGATGAGCCGTTCCGCCTGGTCGAGCTCCACGCCCATTTCCGCGTAGGTATAACCCAGATAGTTCAGCGCGGCCGCGTAGTCCGGGTTCAGCTCGATGGCCTTCCGCATGTATTCGATGGTCTTGTCCTTGTCCTTGCTCTCGTCGTACAGCGCCCCCAACGCGAAGTGCACGCGGTCGCTTTCCGGATCCAGCTCCACGACCTTGTGCATGGCCTTTATGGCGTTGGGAAAGTCCTTGGCCTGACGGTAGATCTCGGCCAGAAAGCGGAACAGCTCCTTGCGCCGCCGGTCGCCCTTGTCGAGAGCGGCGCGGACGGCGGCCACGGCCTCGGAATACTTCTCCTGCTTCTCGAAGAGCGAGGCGAGCTGCACCCGGGAATCGACGAAGTACTCGCTCTCCGCCGGAATGCGCTGGAACTGCGTCACGGCGCCATGGGAATCGTCGAGCCGGCTGTAAGTCAGGCCCAGGAAGAAGCGGACCCGCTGATCTTCGGGCCGTTCCGCGAGGGCCAGGTTGAACTCCGTCACCGCTTCCTCAAGGCTGCCGAGCTCGTAGTGGACCAGCGCCACCTTCATCCGGGCCGCGCCGGGGGCCGCTTCCCGGGAGCGCAGGCGTTTGAACTCGGCGTGGGCGTCCGCCAGATCCCGCCCGCCCGAGCGGAGGGCCTCGAGGCGTTGGCCGGCCCACTCGTTGCGCGGGTCGGCCTGGAGCACCTTTTCATAGGCCTCCAGCGCGGCACTGCGACGGCCGCGAAACTCGCGGACCAGCGCCAGCTCCGTCAGCACGGGCGTGGACGACGGATGCAGCTTGACGGCGGCCTCGTAGCTCTTTTCCGCGTCGGCCAGCTCGCGGGACTCGGCGAGCGTCCGGCCGAGGTAGTAGTGGCCGAGCGGCGACGCGGGATTGCGCCGCGCATAGCGCTCCAGGTGCTCCCGCGCCGGCTGGTATTGCTCCCGGTCGAGATAGATCGCCCCCAGGTAGAGCAGTGTCTGGGCATCGTCCGGATCACTCTCCAACAGCGTCCGGTACTCGCGGATGGCGTCCGATACCTTGCCCGCGCCGCTGTAGAGTCCGGCCAGCAACCGGCGGCTTTCCCGGTCGCCGTCGTCAAGCCGCACCGCCGCCTCCGCCTCGCCCAGGGCGCGGTCGATCTCGCCAAGGCCGAGATACGACTTGGCCAGGCGTGCGCGCAGGAAGGCGCTGGAAGGATCGTGTTCGACGGCTGCCTGGTATTGCTCGTGGGCCGCGCGGGAGTCGCCGGAGAGAAGGTCCACACGAGCCCTCAGATAGTGGTACATCGACCGGGCGGCCGGCGGGACCTCAACCGTCTCTTCCTGGGCAAAGTGAGCGGGCGGCGACTCGGGGACCGGCTCGACGGTACCGCAACCCGTGAGAAACAGTACGAAAACGATTCCCCAACCAAGACGCCACATGATAATTTCCAGACCAGAAATGCCAAAAAATAGCTATCACAGGCACCGTAAGCGGTCAACGAGGAACACCCCCGCGGACCTTGCCGCGGCGGTGGAAGAAATACGCGGCGACAACGTCTCGGGTGCCCAGGCCATCACCCGGCGCGCCGCGGCGCTGGTGGAAGACTGGCTTGCCGGCGTCTCGTCCGAGGCGGGCGATGCCGAAGGGGCCCGCCGCGCGCGACGCGACATCGAAGACCGCCTGCGGGAACTGGCGGCGGCGCTCATCGACGCCCACCCGGCCATGGCGCCGCTGTACAACCTTTTCGCTTCATTGCTGCCGTGCCTTGACGAAACCCCTCCCGGGGAAGACGCATGCGCCCGGCTGACGCGGACGGCGGCCGCTTTCCTGGAAGGGATGGAGGAGCACAACCAGGCCATCGCTTGCCACTTCAGCGAAGTCATCGACAAGGACGCCGCGATCTTCACCCATTCCGCGGGCTCCACGGTGCGCGCCGCCCTGCTGTGCTGCGGGCAGGCAGGCCGCGCCATCACGGTCCACTGCACCGAATCGCGCCCGGTCTGTGAAGGGACCGTGCTGGCACAAGATCTTGCCCGGGCCGGCATCGCCACCACCCTGACCACCGACAGCCTCGCGTTCTCGCTCCTGCGACACGCTCGTGACCCGGTGCTGGCGGCCGGAGCGGACGCGATCACTGCCGAGGGCGTCATCAACAAGGCCGGCACCCTGGGCCTCGCGACCGCGGCCCGGAGCTGGGGCATTCCCTTTTACGTGCTCGCGGGGAGCGAGAAGTTTCTGCCGGCCGCATCCCCCGGCGCCCTCCAACAGGAGCGGCCCGCCACGGAGATCCTCGCCCGGGCCGCCGCGGGACTGCGTGTCGTCAACCGCTATTTCGACCTGACGCCCCTCGACTGCGTCACCGGCATCGTCACCGAACGAGGCATTCTGACGGCGCGGGAAGCAACAAGCGAACTCGCTGGAATGGAGATCCACTCGCGCCTGACCGACGCCGCGCGCCGGGTTTGAATACCCGCCTGGCGTATGCGAATTATTCGAAATGACGACTAGAGGAGCCCGATGGTGACCGATTCACTGGAGGCGTTGAGGGAACAGATCCGGCAGTTGACCGCGCAGGTGGAGGAGCACGGCTATCGCTACCATGTCCTCGACCGCCCCGACATCACCGATTCCGAGTACGACGAGTTGTTCCGCCGCCTTTGCCGGCTCGAGCAGGAACATCCGGAGCTGGCGCTGCCCAACTCGCCCACCGCCAAGGTGGGCGGTCCGCCGGTGGAACGTTTCGGCACCGTGCGGCACAGCCTGCCCATGCTGTCGCTGGACAACGTCACGAACCCCGACGAACTGGCCGACTTCGAGCAGCGGATGCAGCGCTTCCTGAAGACGGACGAACCCCTGGAGTACGTGGTGGAACCCAAGATCGACGGGATCGGGGTGGAGCTGGTGTACCGGGACGGCGAGCTCATGGTGGGGTCCACCCGCGGCGACGGCACCAACGGCGAGGACATCACGCAGAACATCCGCACCATCCGGTCGGTTTCCCTGTCGTTGCGCCGGGAAGGAACCGCCGTGCCGCGGCTGCTGGAAGTGCGCGGCGAAGTCTTCTATCCGACGGAGGGCTTTCAACGCCTCAACCGGCAACGGGAAGAAGCCGGCGAGTACGTGTTCGCCAATCCCCGCAACGCCGCCGCCGGCGCCCTCAAGCAACTGGACTCGAAGATCACCGCCGGCCGCCCTCTCGACCTTTTCTTCCACGGCATGGGAACGGTGGAGCCCGCGGACTGCGCAAGCCATGCCGAGTTCCTCGAAGCCCTGCGGGACTGGGGGCTCAAGCCGGTGCCGCTGACCCGCGTGTGTGCCGGCGTGGAGGAGATCGTCGCCTACCAGGAGGACATGGAAAGCCGGCGGGACGAGCTGCCCTACGAGATCGACGGCGTGGTGGTGAAGGTCAACAGCCTGGAGCTTCAGCGCCGGCTCGGGCAGATCGCGCGCTCGCCCCGCTGGGCCATGGCCTACAAGTTCAAGCCACGCCAGTCCACCACCCGGATCGCCGACATCCAGCCCCAGGTGGGCCGCACCGGGACGCTCACGCCGGTGGCGAGCCTGGAGCCGGTGCAGTTGGCGGGGGTGACGGTCCGGAACGCGTCGCTGCACAACATGGACGAGATCGAGCGCAAGGACATCCGCATCGGCGACACCATCGTCATCGAGCGCGCCGGCGACGTGATCCCGTACGTGGTGCGGGTGCTGGCGGAGGAGCGCGACGGCAGCGAGCGGCCCTTCGAGATGCCCGACCGCTGTCCCATGTGCCAATCCCAGGTCTACCGGGAGGAAGGCGAGGCGGCTTACCGCTGCGTGGGGTTGGCGTGTCCGGCCAAGCTCAAGGAGAGTCTCAAGTTCTTCGGCTCGCGGAACGCCCTGGACATCGAAGGGCTTGGCGAGAAGCTCATCGACCAGTTGGTGGAGAAGGAACTGGTGGCGGACAGCGCCGACCTGTACGCCCTGGAAGAGGACACCCTGGCGTCGCTGGAGCGCATGGGCGCCAAGTCGGCGCGGAACCTGATCCGGGAGCTGGCCCGCAGCAAGGAGACGACGCTTGCCCGTTTCGTGACCGCCCTGGGCATCCGGCACGTGGGGGAAGCCACCGCCAAGGTGCTGTCGGACCATTTCGGCGGCCTCGACGCCATCATGACGGCGGAGGAGGAGGCTCTCACCGAGGTCCGGGACATCGGCCCGGAGGTGGCCAAGAGCATTGCCGGGTTCTTCGCCGACGAGGCCAACCGGCGCGTCATCGACAAGCTTCTGGCGGCGGGCTTCCGGCCCGAAGCGGAGGCGCGGGCCGAGGGCGCCCTCACCGGGTTGAGCTTCGTGCTCACCGGCAGCCTGGAGACCATGTCGCGCAGCGAGGCGCAGAAATCCATCACCGCCCTGGGCGGGCGGGTAGCCGGCAGCGTCAGCGGCAAGACCGACTACGTGGTGGCGGGCGC
Organism: Deltaproteobacteria bacterium; assembly: GCA_028821115.1. GTDB lineage: Bacteria > Desulfobacterota > Binatia > UBA9968 > JAJDTQ01 > JAJDTQ01. Next base: position 21,299 of record JAPPHF010000145.1, read on the forward strand.
CGACCCCGGCTCCAAGGCCGACAAGGCGCGGGAGCTGGGGGTCCGTATCCTGGACGAGGACGAGTTGCGGGCGATGCTGGGCGGTTAGGAAAATGCTCTACGTGGTGGCGACGCCAATCGGCAACCTGGAGGATATCACCTTGCGCGCGTTGCGCGTGTTGCGCGAGGTGGATGTCATTGCCGCGGAAGATACGCGCCACACCCGGAAGCTGCTGGACCGGTACGACATCCACACGCCGCTGACCAGCTATCACGAACACAACGAACGGACCAAGGCGCCGGTGCTGGTACGACGGCTGGAGGCCGGCGAAAGCATCGCCCTCGTATCCGACGCGGGTACGCCCACAATTTCCGACCCGGGTTATCACCTGATTCGGGCAGCGACCGAGAAGGGCGTGCCGGTGACGCCGGTTCCCGGGGTTTCCGCGACCACCGCCGCCTTGAGCGTCTGCGGTCTGGCCACGGACCGATTCGTGTTCCAGGGTTTCCTCCCGGGGAGACGAAACCGGCGAAGGGAGGCGTTGCGACAGCTTCAAGACGACGATCGCACGATGGTGTTCTACGAGGCTCCGCACAGGGTCCGGGAATCGCTTGCGGACATGCACGAGGTCCTGGGAGACCGCGCCGCGGTGGTCGGACGGGAGCTGACCAAGGTACACGAGGAGTTGCTGCGCGGAACGCTCTCGCAACTGACGGGAGAGGTCGAGGAAAGGACACTGCGCGGTGAATTCGCCATTGTGGTGGAGGGGCGCGGGGATGCACCCGAGGTGAGCGAGACAGTGCTGCGAGACGAAATCGGCAGGCTCTTGCAGGCGGGGCGCAAGGCCAATGACGTGGCCAAGCTCGTGGCAGATAGCCACCACATGGCGAAACGCGATATCTACAAGCTGGTGCTGGAGGTTGCCAAGGGGCAGTGACCCGGCGGCGGTGGCGCCTCCCGTCGCTAGATGGACGTCTCCGGCTGTTGCCGGCTATTTCGGATCTCCTTCCGGAGTCCCGACACCTCCTGCGACAAGTTGCGAACTTCGTTCGTCAAAGTGTCAATCCTTCCGTCCAGCCGGTCGAATCTGCCGTCCAGCCGGTCAAATCTGCCGCCCAACCGGTCAAATCTGCCGCCCAACCGAGACTCAAGCCGCGTCATCAAGCGCCAGTTGACCAGCGCCAAGGCGATCCCGACACCGATGATCGTGATGACTTCACCCGTCATGGCCGGCTTCCCCGCATCTCTCCCCGAAACTCGGAGAATTCTCGCCCTAGTCCGTGAACTTCCTTCTCGATGCCGTTGAACCTGAGTTCCAACCGATCGATTCTGCCGTCCAGTCGGTTCATCCGCTCATCCAACCGGTCGATTCTACCGTCCAAGCGACTCTCAACACGCACCATCACTCGCCAGTTGAATGCCACGAGGGCGATCCCCACACCGATGATCGCAATGATCTCACCCGTCATCTCTCATCCTCGTGTACGGCTTCCGGACGTTTCTCATACTATTGGATTCGGCGTTGTCGATCAATACTTTAATTGCCATTCCTGAAATTGTCGTTCCACGGCGACGGCGCCACCACCGGTCTACTTGCCCCAGTCCCGTGAGTAGCGGAAATCGCGGTCGATGGTGCGGTGGGAGACCTTGGCGATGACGGGGAGGCGGCGCTTGAACTGGGAGGTCATGATGCGACGGGCGATGTCGTCGACGAAGTCGGCGGTGAATCCGGCGGCGATGAGCTCCGTCCGGCCGTAACGCTGGTCCACCATCAGGTAGAGCAGCTCGTCCACCTCGCGGTAGCTGAAGCCCAGCTCGGCTTCGTCGGTCTGGCCCTCCCAGAGGTCCGCCGAGGGTTTCTTGTCGATGACCACCTCGGGAACGCCGACAGCCTCGCCCAGGGCCCATACCTGGGTCTTGTAGAGGTCGCCCAGGGGGTTCAGGGCGGACGCCATGTCACCGTGCAGGGTGCCGTAGCCCAGCAGCAGTTCGGTCTTGTTGCTCGTGCCCGCCACCAGGGCGTCCCAACGCGCGGAGTGGTCGTAGAGGATGGTCATGCGCTCCCGCGCCATCTTGTTGCCCCGGCGCTTGGGGTCGGCGTCCGGGAAGACTTCGAAGTAGGCGTCGATCTGGGCGGTGATCTCGATCGTGGCGGAGCGGATGCCGCTCTTCTCCACCACCAGCCGGGCATGCTCCAGGCTCTCGGCACTGGAGGTCCTGTAGGGCATCATGATGCCGAGCACCTGGTCCGGGCCCAGGGCCTCGGCCGCGAGCATGGCGCTGAGACTCGAGTCCACCCCGCCGGAAAGGCCCACCACCACCCGTTCGAGGCCTACCTTGCGCACCTCGTTCCGGATGAACGCCACCAGAATCCGGCGCATCAGCGAGACGTTGGTGGGGATCATCGGTCGCTTTACTCGCGGCGGATGCGTTCGAGCTCGCGGATGGTGAGGTCCACGTCCTCGTCGCGCATGAGCGGCGCCCGCGTGCGCTTGCGCCGCGCCGCCTCGTGGGACACCTCACCGGCCACGAAAGCCTCGTCGTAGTAGCCGGCCTTGCACACCGTGTGGCCGAAGGGGTCGAGGATGCCGGAGCCGCCCCAGAACCCCACGCCGTCCTCAAAGCCGACGCGGTTGGAGTGGACAATGAACATGCCGAAGGTCTCGGCATAACTCCGGGTGATGAGCTCCCAGTAGCGCGCGTTGTCGTCCTGTTCCGCGCCGTCGGTAACGCCGCGCAGTGGGCTCGAGGACGGACAGAGGATGGTCAGGGCGCCGTCCAGCGCCGCTAGGTAAACCGTGGACGGATGCCAGAGATCCTCGCAGATGAGAATGACGAGCCGGCCGTGCCGGGTATCGAAGGCTCGCAGCCGGCCGCCCCGGGCGAAGTAGCGCTGCTCGTCGAACATGCCGTAGGTGGGCAGATAGACTTTACGGTGGATGTGGCGGACCTCGCCCCCCTCGAAATACACCGCGGCGTTGTAGAACCGGTGATCCTCGCTCTCCAGCACGAGGCCGGCCACCAGGGATACCTCCCGGCTCAGTGCCTTGAGCCGCTCCATCTCCGGGCTCGCCAGCCGCACTGCCACGTCCGGCACCATGTCGCGCAGGAAGTAACCCGTGAGGCTCAGCTCGGGGAAGATCACAAGGTCTACATCCTGGCTCGCCGCGTCCCGGACCCCGGCCTCGTAAAGGGCCATGTTGGCCGCGACGTCCCCCAGCTTCGGGTTGATCTGCGCCATGCCGACTCGGAACGACATGAAGGGAGGGGCTAACACATTTCGATGAGGGGAGAAAGCGCGCGAAGCCCGCTACGGTCGTTCCCGCGGAAGCGAGAATCTACCAGGCATTGGGGGCGCTTTGTGGAATTCGGCAGGGCTATTGGCTACACAAAAACTCATGGAGAAGTTCAGGGAGACCGTGGCGGAGAAGGTGGCGGAGGTGTTCGGCGCGCGCGCGCGTTTGGCAGGGCTGGATGCCCTAGCCGGCGACGCGTCGTCGAGACGCTATTTCCGGGCCACCATCGCGGCGCCGGGAGGGCCAAGTTCCGTCATCGTGATGAGTTGGAGCGACTCAGGCCTGCCGATCTCGTCGGAGGAGCTGGCGGTCTTCGACAAGCCCCCTGAGGAGCTTCCCTTCCTGAACGTGCACCGTTTTCTCAAGGCGGTGGGGGTCCGGGTACCCGCGCTCCACGGACACTGGGTGGAACGAGGCCTCATGTTTCTGGAGGATCTTGGGGACGTGTGCCTCTGGGACCGCGTGCGGGAGGCGCCCGAAGCCGAGGTGATCCGGTGGTACCAAAAGGCTATCGCCGAGCTGTTGATGCTGCAGATCGGCGGCAACCGCGCCCGAAACGACCAGTGCATGGCCTTCCGGCAGACCTTCGATGAGCGACTGTATCTGTGGGAGTTCGCTCACTTCATCGAGTACGGCCTGGAAGCAGGCGACGAGGGGAGCCTGCCGGCGACGGAACGGCGGCTCCTCGACGGCGCCTTCGGCGGCATTGCCGGGCGCCTCTCGCGGCAGCCGCGGGTGTTCAATCACCGAGACTACCATAGCTGGAACTTGATGGTGCACGACGACGCCGTGGTGGTCATCGACTTCCAGGATGCGTTGCTGGCGCCGGCTCAGTACGATCTGGCGTCGCTGCTGAACGACCGGGAAACCGACCAGGTCGTCACGCCGGCGGTGGAGGACCGGCTGCTCGACTACTACCTCAACCGGCTCGACGAATGGGGAGAAGCCCGCCCGGTCCGGGATGAATTCCGGGAGACCTACCTGCTCTCCGCCCTGCAGCGGGACTTCAAGGTGGTAGGCCGTTTCCGCTACCTCGACCTGGTAAAGGGCAAGCCCGGCTACAAGCGATACATCGCCCCGACATTGAGGCGCATCGGGAGAAATCTCCGGCGGGCGCCGGGGTTGGAACACCTTGTCCCGGTTCTGGCGGCGCACTTCGAGGAGATCTCGTGAAGGCGATGCTCTTCGCCGCCGGCTTGGGCACCCGGCTCCGGCCCCTCACCGACACCCTGCCCAAGTGCCTCGTCCCGGTCAACGGACGGCCCATGATCGACTACCCGCTGATGCTGCTGCGCCACTACGGTATTCGCGAGATCGTGGTCAACGTCCATCACCATGCCGAACGGGTCGAGGAACACCTGGGCGACGGCTCGCGTTTCGGCGTGGACATCGTCTATTCCCGGGAACCCGTGCTGCTGGATACCGGCGGAGGCCTGCTTGGAGCCAAGCGGTTCCTGGACCAGGACACCTTCGTGATCGTGAACAGCGACGTGCTGATCGATCTCCGACTCGACGAAGTGCTACGGTTTCACTGCGATCATGCGCCCGCGGCGACGCTGGTTCTGAGAAAGGACCCGCTGGCAGATGAATACGGGGCCATCTGGACCGACCTCGAGGGAACAATCCGGAAACTGCTACAACACGAAGCCCCCGGCGCCACACCGTCCCCACTGGAACAGTACATGTTCACCGGGGTTCACGTGGTTGAGCCCCTGATCTTCCAATACATGGAAGGCCGGGAGCCCTTCAGCATAACCCGCACCACCTACCCGCGAATGCTCGCCGACTCCGAGCGCCTTTGCGGCTTTCCCTTCGACGGGGACTGGCAGGATATGGGGACCCCGGAGCGGCTGGCAGCTACGGAAATGAAGTTGCGAGACGGTAGCCTCAGGCCCCATTTTCTCTAGCTGGCTTGCGACCGGTTGGCCGCCGGCCCGTAATCGACGTTGCATTTCGTCGTCGCGCGAACTAGAATTTTCTCCGGTGCGTTAAAGAACCACCACTCGTTGCCGACAATAAGTATATGCGCCGCGTACACAGAGCGAGTGTCGGACGCAATCGGACCAACGAGGAAGCGTAGCCCAATGACGGAGTTTGAAACCGCCGCGCTGGTATACCAGGCTGCGTCACTTTCCTACCAGTATGCCGCGCTATGGGTTAGCGGTGGCGTCGGGGCGGCTCAGTGTCTGCTCATCGGATCCGGGCTATGGCTGATGCACCGGGGGATGCAACGCAGGGACAGGCAACACGCGGAAACCATCGCCGCTCAGGAACGACACCACGCGGAACACTTGGCCAATCATGCCGAATACATGGCTAATCACGCGCAATTGATGGCGAACCACGAGGAAACCATGAAGGTCCTCAATGCCAATGTCCTCGCGCTGGAACAACAGGGCGAGGCGCTCCGTGAACAGGGGGCCGCACTCCGTGAACAGGGCGCGGCTCTTCGTGTGGTCGTTGAGCGGACCGGCTCCGGCCACAAGAACTAGTTGTCCTTCTTCCGATCCCGCCGGGAATCCAGATACTCGCTGAGGCGTTGGTCCTCCTCTGCGTCATAGAGTTCACGGTCGACGCGGTGCAGCAAGAGTTCACCCGATTGAATGATCCGGCGTTTCTCGACAACACCCTTACGGGCCAATGTAATGCTTCGCCGAAGGGCGCGGCGCACGACCCCTCTGCCGTCCCAGAACTCCTCCGGGACTTCCTGGTAGCCCCCCTTCGTCGCCTTGGCCAGCAACGTCAGGCCTCCCTTGAAGCTCTCCAGGCCGGCCTCGTCGTCGCCTTGTTGCATCTGCGTCAATCCCAAGACGATCCAGCCGATCTCGTCCTCGCGATTCAGGGCCAGTGCACGTTTCAACACTTCGAACGACGAGCCGTACCGGCCCGCATAGTAGTAGGCACGCCCTAGCTGCGTGAGGCTGTCCTTGTACTTCGGGTTCCTGCGGACCACATACTCGAGGTGGACAATGGCCTTCTTGAAGTTCCCGCCCCGCTGTGTCTTACCCAACTCCAGCAACGCGTCGTTGTAGTTGCCGCCGACGCCGATGCCCGCGGGCCTCCAGCAGCCCGAAAGGGACGTCACCAGAATACTCGAAACCACAATCGCACCGAGCAGTCCCCAAGTCACGTGCCCGAATCGCGCCATTTGCTCCCCCATGAACCCTTGTTTCACCAACCGTACCCGACCAAGTCTCGAACCAGTCACCGTCACGAAAAAACCAAACGCAACGAACCCGCAAGACCCGCTTCCGTGCCGCCGTTGCGAGTATCTAGTCCACTCGTCGCTGTTCGTCAAGCGAATCCGGTCTCTCTTTCGTTCAAACAAAAAACAGGGCCGCCCCATGACGGAGCGGCCCTGTTTGCTGTTCGGTTCGGGATAAACCGCTAGAACTTGTACTCGATGACGAACGTGAAGGTGTTGAAAGAGTCCT
>JAPPHF010000069.1 GCA_028821115.1 Deltaproteobacteria bacterium
TTGTTGAAAAGGGGACATTATCGCTTTGCGCTAACAGGGAAACCCTCCGGTTTGACAACCCGAGGACGAACGGCTATTGCTCATTGGCACTCAAGAATGACTCCAGTCAAGGACAGCAAGGGAACCGCCAGGGCGAGGAAGGCGGCTCGCGGCACGCAGGCCAAGGGCGCGGTCAACGGGCTCACTACGGAAGAACTCGAAGAGCAGGACCTGCCGGGCGACGCGGCCGGGCGCCTGAAGATCAAGCGTCAGTACGAGGACCTCCTGGGCATCCGCATCGAGAAGCTCAAGGGCCGCGTCCTCAACCGCGAAAAGATCAACAAGACCATCGAGGGCATCTACTACATCTGCCTCGAGTGTAAGAAAATCTGCCACAACCTGGACGAGGGGCTGGTCCAGGACCCCGAGACCCACATCTGCTACTGCGGGAACTGCCGCAAGAAACGGTGACCGCCGGCTCCGTGCGTGGGCGGGTTTGAAACCTGCCCCTACACCCCTTCTTCCGGCGGCACAGGCTGCCCCAGGGGCTCGACCCGCCGCGCCGTGGTCACGAATCCCGTGTGGGCCACCATCCGGTGCTGCGGCCGGACGCTCATCTCCTTGACGTGCCAGTAGCGGACCAGCGTTTCCATCGTATCGATGCAGGCGAACCCGCCGTGCTCCTTGAGCGAGTCGACGAATCCCTTGACCTGGAGCACCGTCGGCACGTAGCCCAGAAACACCCCGCCGGGCCGGAGCGCCCGCCACGCGAGATCAGTCTGCCGCCACGGCTCCGGGAGATCGAGAAAGACCCGGTCGACGCTGAGGTCCCGCAGGCCGTCGGCGACGTCGCCCACCGTCAGGGTCCACTGGGGGGCGGTCCCGTAGTACCGCGCCACGTTCCGTTCCGCCGCCCGGGCGTGCTCCTCTCGCGTCTCGAAGGAGATGACCCGTCCCTCGCGTCCCACCGCCCGCAGGAGCGCCAGCGTGAGCGCCCCCGGGCCGACCCCGGCCTCCACCACCGTCGCCCCCGGATAGACATCCCCCCACATCAGGATGAGCCCCAGGTCCTTGGGGTAGATCACCTGGGCCTTGCGCGGCAGGTTGGGTATCAGCCGTTCCAGGGTGGGCCGCAGCACCACGAACCGCTCCCGGAGCGAGGACCGGACGCTGACGCCGTCCGGCTTGCCCAGGAGTTCGTCCACCGCGATGGTCCCGCCCCGGATAGAGATGGTTTCGCCGGCGCGGAGCGTCTTCAGGTACTCCCGGTCCTTGCGGTCGAAGAAGATGACCGAGTCACCTTCGCGGAGCGGCTCACCGGTGGTGCGGAGGCCGTTGAACGTGTCCGAGGTGGAAATGGCGACCTCCCTGGGTTCGATCAAGGCGTGGGAGCCTTCGACTTAGCGGCGGCATGCCAGAGCGTCACCAGGACGGCCACGAGCAGCATCGGCATGGCGCCGATATTGACCCAGTTCCAGCCCAGGAAATGGATGAACGCGCCGGATGACAGTGACCCGATGGCGACCACCGTGTAGATGATCTGGTTCATCATGCCCTGCGTCTTGTTGCGTTCGGCCGGGTTGTAGGCGGTCGTCATCAGGCTGGTGGCGGCCGTGTAGGTAAAGTTCCAGCCGACCCCGAGGAGCACCATCGCCAGCCAGAAATGGAAGACGTCGATGCTCAACAAGGCGACTCCGATACAGGCGCCTTGAAGGCCCAGGCCGGTCATGATGATCGGTATCTCTCCGAACCGTTTGACCAGCGAGCCGGTAACGAAGCCGGGCGCGAACATCGACACCGAGTGCGAAGAAATCACGGTGGCCACGGCACCGAAAGCATGGCCGCCGTGGGCGATCATGGCCACGGGCGTCGCCGTCATGAGGAAGTTCATCACGCTTTGAGCGACCGTCGCGGAGACCGCGGCGACGACGAACACCGGCTGCTTCACGATAGCGAGCAACGGTCGCTGCTCGCCTTCCAGTTGCTCCTTGGTCAGGTTCGGGATGCTGAGGAACATCAGCACGATCGCCGCCACCAACCCGGTTCCGACCATGAACAGAAATGCGCCGGCAAAGAGGTGGCCTGCCAGAAGCCCCTTTCCCCAGTTCGCCAGATTGGGGCCCACGAACCCGGCGAACACGCCGCCGGCGAGCACAAAAGAGATGGCCTTGGGACGGAACTCCTTCGAGGCAGCGTCCGCCACCGCGAACCGGTAGAGTTGCGAAAAGCTGGAAAACAACCCGTAGAGAAAACCGCCCAGCAGAAGCAGCCAGAAATTCCCGAAGAGGACGGCGGAGGTGCAGGATATCCCGCTGGCCGCGGCCAGGACGGTGCCGCAGAGAAAACCGATCTTTCGTCCGAACCGGCGGGTGAATAGCGAGGTGGGCATGGCGGCCAGGGCGGCGCCGACCACGATCAGCCCGGTGGGCAGGGTGACAAGTGCCGGATGCGGTGCAATCAGAAGCGCGACGGCGGGGGACGTCACCATGAAGAGGCCGCGCCCGGTGCCGGAGAGCATTTGACAGGTTCCGAGAACCAGGACGTTCTTATGATCGGACTGCACGGCTCTCCTTGTCCCGGCAACGCCGCCGTCCGAGACGGCCCTCAAGCCAAGATCCTGGCCCAAATGTTCGTGATATCGACAAGTTGGATGGCGGAGAGGAGGGGATTCGAACCCCTGGTACCCTTTTGGGGTACACACGATTTCCAGTCGTGCACCTTAAGCCAGACTCGGTCACCTCTCCGGCTTGCGTGGGAAACGGTTTGCGAGCGTCGGCCCGCCCGGCGAGGGCGGATCCCGCGCAAACGATCCTTCCCCGAGTTTCTAGCATTACGGCGAGGAATTGGCGACTCCGACGCGGCGGGAAACCACGTCGCACGAGCCCGGCGAGCGGGCGACGCCACGGGTCGCTCCCCTTCAGGTCGCGATCTCCCTGGCCCAGTCGCGGTTGCGGCGGTACCACTCCACCAGCTCGGCTACGCCGGCGGCGAAGTCGGTCTCGGGCTGCCAGCCGAGGAGCCGCCGGGCCTTGGAGATGTCGGCCCAGGTAACCTCGACATCCGCCGGGTGGCGCTCCCGGTACCGGACCGACGCCTCCCGGCCGACGAGTCCCTCGATCAGGCGGACGGCGTCGTTCAGCACGATGGGGTTGTCCGAACCGAGGTTGATGATCTCGTAGCCCCGCACCGCGGTGAGCGCCGCCACTACCCCGTTGGCGATGTCGTCGACATAGGTAAAGTCCCGCTGCTGGGTGCCGTCGCCGAAGACCGCCACTTCCCTGCCCTCGCTAATCCACTGCACGAACCGGAAAAGGCTCATGTCGGGCCGGCCGGCCGGGCCGTAGACGGTAAAGAACCGGAGCACCGTGACGTCGAGACCGTGGAGGGAGTGATAGCTGTAGGCCATGGCCTCGGCGGCCTTTTTGGAGGCGGCATAGGGCGAGAGGGGCCTGCTGGTATCGGCGTCCTCGCTGAAAGGCGCCGGCGTGTCTTCACCGTAGAGGCTGGAGGTGGAGGCGAGCACGAACCTCGCAATCTCGAGCTCCCTGCAAAGCTCGAGCAGGTTCAGGTTTCCGGTTACGTTGGTGTCTAGATAGGCCCACGGGTCGGTTACCGAACCCCGTACACCGGCTCGGGCCGCGAGATTCACCGCCGCATCGACCGGGCCGCTTGCTTCCACGGACTGTCCGAAGGACTTGACGGCTTCCCGGTCGCCGATGTCCACGCGGCTGAACGAAAACCCCGGCCTTCCCCGGAGCTGCGCCAGGCGCCATTCCTTGAGGCGCACGTCATAGGCGTCGTTGAGATCGTCAACGGCGATGACGGCCGCGCCGGTGGCCAGGAGCTTCTCGCACACCTTCCAGCCGATGAAGCCGCAGGCTCCGGTAACCACGATGGTGCTCATGGGATCGCACGTCGGGCTGGTGGATGGATACGCATCTGGACCGTAGGGGCGCCGGTCGGACGTTGCGGTGAGCAATGGAGCCCGCTAGAAATAGTCGCTACCGTTTTTGTTTGTCGGAACGATGTTTGGAAGTCAAGGAAACGCCGGCGCTCTTTCCCGTTATGAGAATCCTCCTGCAGAGGGTTGACCACGCCAGCGTGAGCGTCGGCGGCGACACGATATCGGCCATCGGAGCCGGACTGTGCGCGTTTGTGGGGGTCGGCAAGGAAGACACCGAAGAGGACGGCGCATACCTGGCGGACAAGCTCCTGAACCTGCGCATCTTTCCCGACGAAAACGGCAAGTTCGACCGCTCCGTCACCGACATCCGAGGCGAGATCCTCGTGATATCCCAGTTCACCCTGCACGCCGACACCCGCAAGGGACGCCGCCCCTCGTTCACGGATGCCGCCGGCCCCGACGAGGCGGAAACGCTCTACCTGGACTTCGTGGACAAACTCCGCGGCGCGGGCGGGCCCACGGTACGCACCGGGACCTTCCAGGCGTACATGAAGGTGTCCCTGGTGAACGACGGACCGGTGACCCTCCTCCTCGACAGCGCGGAACCGCGAAGGAAGCGCTGAGCCGCAGCCTAGCCGAGTGCCCATGAACGTCGTGCTGTACGAACCGGAGATCCCGCCCAACACGGGCTCGGTGGCGCGCCTATGCGCGGCCACCCGGACTACACTGCACTTGGTCGAGCCGCTGGGCTTCGAGATCGACGACAAGCACCTCAAGAGGGCCGGGCTCGACGACTGGCCCTATGTGGACCTCCAGGTGCACGGTTCCTGGGAGGAGTTCACCGCCCGCCATGACCGCGCACGGTTGCTCTTCTTCTCCAAGAAGGCCGCCAGGTCCTATGTTTCCGTCCGGTTCCGAGAGGGAGATTTCCTCGTTTTCGGACCCGAGACCCGCGGCTTGCCGGAAGGCCTCCTCGACGCCAACGAAGCCGACAGCTACGTCATCCCGATGGTGAACCCGGCCGTGAGAAGCCTCAATCTCGCCAACGCGGTCTCCATCGTGCTCTACGAGGGGCTCCGGCAGCTCGGGAGACTCTAGCCGCCGCCCTCCGACTGAAAAATGACGCAATAACAGACACTTATGGAGTCTACAGAAAGCGCCGATGCCGTGCTCCAAGGGCCGGCGTGGGGCAGGAACAACCCACGGGGACCGGCGAGATGCGACTAACGTTGTCGATGCGCCTAACTCGTGCTTAACTATACGGAAACCAAAACCTGGAGGTCGGTTTATGAGGATTCGCAGGGCTCATCTTGTCTGGCTATTGCTCGCCGCTCTGGTGGCCTTTTGGCCGCTGTCGGGGACATCGCACGAGACCTCGGAAACGGCGGCCAAGCAGCAGGACATTCCGGACGATCAAAAGGAACCGTTCGAACTGGTCATGGCCTACAACAACATCACCGTGGGGCCGGGTCAGGAATTCGAAATGGACGCGGAGGTCGTCAACCCGAGAAGGGCGTCCGTGCGGGTGGCGCTGGAGACGACGTCGCTGCCCGAAGGGTGGACCGCGGGGTTTCACTCAAGGTACCCGAGCTTCCCGGTGGGCGGCATCATGGTCCAGGGCGGAAAAAACACCACCCTGGAGTTGAAGGTGAAGCTGCCGGACAACGTGGAGCCGGGGGACTACGAGTTGGGGGTGACCGCCAAGGACAGCAAGGGCGAGAAGACGGAAGACGTCAAGATCGCCTTCCGGGTCTCCGCCAAGAAGGTCGACACCGGCGGGCTCAAGATGGAGAGCCAGTATCCGGTGCTGAGCGGCACCAGCGACCAGACCTTCAAGTTCGGCATCGATCTCAAGAACGAGACCGACAACCCGTTGACCACCGCCCTGGCCGCGCAGGCGCCGCCGGGCTGGGTGGTGCGGATCAAGCCCCAGTTCGAAGACACCCAGATATCGTCCATCGCGCTCAAGAAGGATTCGTCCGAGACCCTGAGCGTGGAGATACAGCCGCCGCAGCTCGGGGACCCCGGCGACTTTCCCATCGTCGTGAGGGCGCGCTCGGGCAACTTCACCGCCCAGTCCGACCTCAAGGTCACCCTGGCCGGCACCCGGGTCTTGAACATGGGCACGGCAACGGGCCGGCTCAACGCGGACGTCACCGCGGGAGAGCAATCCCAGGTCGATTTTCTGATCGGTAACGCCGGCACGGCGCCGCTGAACAATCTCGCGTTCATCTCGTCGAAGCCGGACCGGTGGGAGGTCAACTTCAATCCCGACAAGGTGGACTCCCTGAACCCGGGCGAGGTGCGCGAGGTGAAGATGGAGATCACCGCGCCGGACCGGGCCGTGGCCGGCGACTACATGCTCGCCGTGACCACCAACAGCCCCGACTCCAGCAAGTCCATCGACTTCAGGGTCACCGTGTCGACGCCGACCATCTGGGGCTGGATCGGAGCCTTTATCGTCGCCGCGGTGGTGCTGGCGCTGGCGGCGGTGTTCATCCGGTTGGGACGGAGATGAGCGACTACATCATCGAAACCGCAGGCTTGACCAAGCGCTACCGCGACAAGATGGCGGTGAGCGATCTGGACCTCCAGATCGCTCGGGGCGACGTGTTCGGCTTTCTCGGCCCCAACGGCGCCGGCAAGACCACCACCATCCTCATGCTGCTCGGTCTGACCGAGCCGACCCACGGGACGGCCTCGGTGTGCGGCTTCAACCCCACCACGCAGCCCCTTGAGGTCAAGCGGCGCGTGGGCTACCTGCCGGAGAATCCCGGCTTCTACGAGGACCTGACGGCGCGCGAGAACCTGGCCTACATCGCCCGGCTCAACCGGATCGGCGAGGAAAGGCTCGACGGTCTGCTGGGCCGGGTGCTCGAACAGGTGGGCCTCGCCGACGACGCCGACCGGCCGGTGCGGGAGTTCTCCCGCGGCATGAAGCAGCGGCTCGGGATCGGCGAGGTGCTCGTGAAGGAACCCGAGGTCATCATCCTGGACGAGCCCACCCTCGGCATCGACCCGGAGGGTGTGACGCGCCTGCTCGACCTCATCACGCGGCTTCAGCACGAGAGCGGGCTCACCGTGCTGCTGTGCTCCCACCTGCTGCACCAAGTGCAGCAGGTATGCCAGCGCATCGGCATCATCGTCCGAAGCCGCATGGTCGTGCAGGGGAGTCCCGACGAGTTGGGCAAGGCCATCCGGCAGGAACGCCAGTGGAACTTCTTCGTCGAGGTCGGCGGCGACCAACCGATGGAGGAGGCGCTCAGCGCGCTGCCTGGGGTGGACGAGTGTCAGCAACAGGGGTCCGGGTGGTCCCTCCGCTGCACCCGGGACGTGCGTCCGGAGCTGATGACGCTGGTCCGGGAGCGGGGAGTCGACCTCCTGCAGCTTCGCGCCGAGGACCCCACGCTTGAAGAGATCTACCTAAAGTATTTCAGGGAGGCATAACCATGCCCGTGGTTTTTTGGAAAGAGCTCCAGGATCATTTCAGCAGCCTCCGGTTCATGATCCTGCTCGCTCTCATCATGCTGCCCGGGGTCCTGGCGGTCTATCTGTCCGGACAGGCGATCCAGGCGGAGGTGCAGAGCAACCCGACGGAACAAGTCTTCCTCCGGCTGCTCACCATCGAATCCTTCTTTTTCTCCCTTGCCACCTTCCTGGGCTTCTTCGGTCCGCTGGTGGGAATCACCCTGGGATTCGACAGCATCAGCGGCGAGTACGGGCGGGGGACGCTGAGCCGGGTGCTGTCGCAGCCCATCTACCGGGACAGCCTGATCAACGGCAAGTTCCTGGCCGGCCTGACCACCCTGGCGATCCTTTGGGTGTCGATCGTACTGGTGGTGATCGGCCTCGGCATTACCCTGATCGGCTTTCTGCCCAACGCCGAAGAGCTGTGGCGGATGCTCTTCTTCGCCATCATCGGCATCACGTACACGGGCTTCTGGCTGGCCCTGGCCATGCTGTTATCCATGCTGCTCAGGAGGACCGTGACCGCGGCGCTTGCGTCCATCGCCATCTGGCTCTTCCTGGGAATCTTCGTCGGCGTGCTGGCCGGGTTCGTGGCGGGACTGATTATCCAGAACCCCCAAACCGCGGAGGATGTGACCCGACTCGCGACCATCGAGACCGTCCTGGCGCGCATGTCGCCCAGCCTGCTCTACACCGAGTCGGTGCGGTTGCTGCTGAACCCGGTGGCGCGAAGCCTCGTGCCGATCCTGCCGGAACAACTCGGCCAACTGGAAGGTCTGCTGATCACGCCGCTGAATCTCGGGCAGAGCCTGCGGTTGATCCTGCCGATGTTCTTTACGCTGGTGTCGCTGGTGGCGGTGTGCTTCGGCATCGCCTACATCAAGTTCATGCGGACGGAGATCCGGGCCTGATACCCCGACTCAGGAGTCTGGCTGATAACGAAAAGGGCAGGTGTCGTTCGACACCTGCCCTTTTCAGTCTGATCAGCAGTACTTGGGAGAATCGACGCGCGCTCAGGAGGCCTCGCCGGCCTTCCCCACCCCCATGATGGACTCGACGATCTTCTTGTAGCCGGTACAACGGCAGATGTTGCCGTTCATGTACTCGATGACCTCTTCCTCGGTGGGGTCCGGGTTCTCGTCCAGCAGGGTCTTGGCGGTGAGAATCATCCCCGGCGTGCAGAAGCCGCACTGGAAGCCGCCGTACTCGATGAACGCCTCCTGAATGGGGTGCAGCTTGCCGTCCCGGGCCATTCCCTCGATGGTGAGCACGTCCTTGTCCCGGGCCTCGAAGGCCGGCAAGGTGCACGAGCTCACGGGGCGCCCATCCAGCAGGACCGTGCAGGCGCCGCAGACCTGCACGTCACAGGACCGCTTGGCGCCGGTGAGGCCCAGCCGTTTGCGAATCACGTCCAGTAGAAGCTCGTGCGGCTCCACCTCGATGTCGTAGCGAGTCCCGTTCACGCTGAACGATAACGGTAGGGTCTGCCGTTCTCTGTCCGCCATGGCCGCTGGCCTCCGCTCCTGGTTGCTCCCGGGTCCGCCGGCTAGCCGGCCAACTCGGCGCGAATGTCGTTGAAGGCCCGGGTCAACAGGACCTTGACGATGTGTTCCTTGTACTCGGCGGAGCCGTGGAGATCGCTGATGGCATCCGCCGCGCGTCCGGCGATGTCGCCGGCCTCGGCCATGAGCTGCGCGGCCTCATCGAGGCTCTTCCCGCGCACCACGGCCTCCGCCTCTTCCACCCGCATCGACTTGGGGCCGACGCAGCCCACCGCGATGCGCACGTCCCGCACCGACTTCCGCGCCTCGTCCGCCATGACGTGCAGCGCCACTCCGGCGCTCGGACGCTCCAGATATCCGAACTTGCGGTAGCGCACGGCGGCGTTGGCGTCCGGCAGCGGCACCACGATCTCGGTCAGGACCTCATCCTCCTCGACGGCCGCCTCGTACGCGTCCACGAAGAACTCGGTCATGGGAATGTCCCGGGAGCCCCCGGCCTTCTGCGCCACCACGGTGGCGTCCAGGGCCAGCAGCAAGGTCCCAGGATCCGCGTGGGGCTCGGCGAAGGTCAGGTTGCCGCCGATGGTCCCCACCTCGCGGACGCGCAGGTTGGCCACGTTCCGCTCCATCTCCACCAGAACCGGCAGCTTCTCCTGCAGGGTCTCGGAACGTTCGAGCTGGCGGTGGGTGCTCAACGCCCCCAGCCTCAGGCTGCCGTTGTCCTGCGCGATCTGATCGAGGCCGGGGATCTTCTTGACGTTGACGAGGCACTCGAAGTGGATGAGCCCTTCCTTCATGGCCAGCAGCAACTCGGTGCCGCCGGCATAAATCTTGGCCGAGTCGCCGTAGCGGGCGAGGGATTCGGACGCCTCCTTGACGCTCTCGGGCTCTTCCAGGCGGAACGGACGCAGCATGGATCAGGCTCCTCCCTCGAGTTCCTTCTTGACGGCCTCGGCGAACTTCGCCATGTCGTTGTCGGCCTTGCGCTTGATAATGCTGTGTCCCAGGGTCGCGAGCTTGCCGAGGACATCGACGGACGCCACCAGGGAAACCACGGTCGCCTCGCCCCGGTCCTCCAACGAAACGTCGAGGTCGACCTTGAGGTGGCTGCCGATCTTGTTGTCGCTACCCGAGGCGCGGGCCTTGATCCGATCCTTGGGCTCGTTTTCCAGGACCTCGATCTTGATGGGGAAAGTGACCTTGAAGGGGCCCACCCGGGCCACCATCCTGGCATTGTAGAGCTTGCCGGCCTCGACCGTGGAGGCTTCCTCGCAACCGGGAACGCAGGCGATCAAGCGGTCCACGTCCCACAGGAAGTCCCAGGCCGTGTCTCGCGGCACGCCGATCTCGATACTGTTCTCGAAATTCATAACGGGGTTCTTAGCAGAATCCCGCCGACCACATCAAGCGCGCTCGTTGAAGCCCTCGAGCACCTCGAACTCCTGTGAAAGGAAGGTCTTGAGCCGCTTCTTGACGCGGTTCTCGATCTGCCGGACCCGCTCCCGGCTGATGCCGTAGCGCTCGCCGATCTCGCGCAGCGTCAGCGGCTGCTCCGCCATGAGCCGCTCCTGGAAGACCACGAGCTCCTTGTCCTTGAGGCCCTCTCCGAAGGTCCGGAGGCGCTCCTTGATGGCCTGCCGGTACTCGTCCTCCGCCAGGCGCTCTTCCGGGGTGGGAGTATCGTCGGTGAGCGTGTTCAGCAAGGTGGCGGTCTCGCCCTCGCCCATGGGCGCGTCGGTGGAAAGATCCCGACCCGAAAGCCGTTGATCCATCTCGATGACCTCGGATTCCTTCACGTCGAGGCGCTGGGCGATCAGCTTGGCGCCCGGCACGAATCCCTCGGCTTCGAGCTTCTCCTTCTCCTTCTGGAGGTTGAAGAACAGCCGGCGCTGGGCCTGGGTGGTGCCCAGCTTGACCATGCGCCAGTTGTTCATGAGGTAGCGGATGATGTAGGCGCGGATCCACCACACGGCATAGGAAGGGAACCGCACGCCGCGGTAGGGGTCGAAGTTCTTGAGACTCTCCATGAGCCCGATATTGCCCTCCTGGATGAGGTCCAGGAGGTTCCGGAAGGCGCGCTCGTATTCCCGTGCGATCATCACCACCAGGCGCAGGTTCGACCGCACCAGCTTGTAGGCGGCCTCGATGTCGCCGTATTGCTTGTATTGAACCGCCAGCTCGTGCTCCTCCTCACGCGTGAGCAGCGGGTAACGGCGGATTTCTGACAGATAGCTTTGCAGCGCGTCGTAGGGAACCAGCGCGCCGGAGGGTTCCTCGGCCTGATCGGCGTCGTCCGCGACCGCTTCGACGTCCTCAACCTCGTCCAGCAAAACCGCTTCGGGGGTCACGTCCTCGGCCGGAGCGTCGCTCTCCTCAACTACTTCGATGGGGGGAAATTTTGCCATGTGACCACACTGAATGTACCGTTTTTGCGGGGTTTTTTCAAGAACACACGGCTATCTTGACATGCGGGGCGACGGGCCCTATCCTAGACGACCATGGCACTGACGGAGACCATTTCAAGCTGGTTCGAGCGCAACCGCGCGAAGCGAGAGGAACGCACGACACGCACCGTGCTGGCCGACGACTACCGCGAGCTGGCGCGCCTCGCCAACCAGCTCAAGCTTCACGCGGAAAAGGCTCCCTACCCCTTCGTGGCCGAGCGGTTGCGGGACATGGCCGCGGAAAAGGACAAGAGCGTCGCGCTCCTGTTCGAGGGCATCGAGCAGCTCGGCGCGCGCGTCGCCAAGTTCGACGCCAGCATCCCGTCCGGGAGGAACCACTGGGAACGGATGCACCAGGACTTCGAGGATCAGAAACGCGTCGAGGCCAGACTCACGGACGACGCCTCCTATCTGGCGCTGGAAGCTCCGGAATACAGCCAACTGCTGCGGCAGGTCGTGGAGGTCGAACGCCGCCACAAGGCGACGCTGCTGGACCTGTTGGCCCGCGCCGATCCGCAGGCCGAGCAAACCTGACCCTTCACATCAAGTTTCTTCAGCAACTAGCAGCAAACCGACGCCGGCTGTCGATTTCGGCACCGCGAGATCACTGTACCAAGCGCGGGCGGCTGCGGCCGTCCGAGAATGCCGCGTCCAGGGCAATGCCCGCGAGGATCGCGTCCCACGCCTGCTTGTCCGACAGTCCCGCCGAGCGGAAGGAATGCCAAAGACCGATGATCTCCCTCTCGGTGGGGGGGCCAAAGGTATCCAGGGAATCGGTGTTGCCGGTCATCTCTGTGGGGTACATCTGCCTGTGACTCCCATGGCGGTGGAATTGTTGGAAAGGCGGCGGGGGCGGGAGCGGAGTGCCGCTTCACGCCATCCCGCTACCCCGCCAGCCATCAATCGATACAAGCCAGCCCGGACACTTCGACCATACAGTCCGGGTTATAGAGTCCCGATACCTGAACCAGAGTAATCGCGGGGAAGTGCTTTCCGAAGACAGCCCGGTAGGAAGCGCCGATCTCCTTGCGGTTCTGGTGGTAGGCGTCGACGTCGGTGACGTACATGGTCAGCGTCGCGTAGTCCTGGGGCCGGCCCCCGGCGCCCTCGATGGCAGTGCGCAGGTTCTCCCACACCTGCCGGAACTGCGCCGCGAAATTTCCCTTGCCGACCACCTCACCGTCGGCGTTGAAGGGCGCCTGTCCCGCCACCAGCACCAACCGGCCGGAAGAGATTTTCGCCAAATGAGAGTACCCGACGGGATTCTCCAGCCCGCTCGGATTTATCAGCTCGAATGCGATGACGTTTCTCCTCTTTCCTTCGTCTCTGCTGCACTTCCAGTAAGCATGGTCCCATGTATAGTCAACCACGCCAGGACCGATAGTCAATGCGCCCGCGGCGGTTGTTGACCCGCCGCGGTCAGCGGCGTCCGAAGGCCTCGATGAAGTCCCGGATCTCCCCCACCACATCGTCCGTGCACGGGACGTACGGCAGGATCACGCGGGTGGCGCCGGCCTCGCCGTAAGCCTGTACCTGGTCAAGGACCTCCGCCACGGATTCGCCGGCCACAAGCGGCAGGCCGTCCAGCAGCCGGTCGGTGACCTGCCCGGTCGCGGCTTGGAAGCTGGAAGCGCGCCAGGCCTCGCGGATCGCCGCCACCTCCTCGCCGAAACCCATGCGCGCCAGCAGATCCCGGTAGTAGTCGGCCAGCGCGTAGTAGGTCAGGATGCGCCCCAGCGCCCGGCGCGCCGCCGCCCTGTCCCCCGCCACGCAGCAGCGGACCTTGCAGATGATCTCCAGCGCGTCCGGGTCCTTGCCGGCCGAGCGTGCGCCCTCACGGACATTGTCGACGATGCGGCGGATCTCCCGCGGGTTGGCCATGTTGATGAGCACGCCGTCGCTCAACCGGCCGGCCAGCCGGCTCATCTGCGGCCCGAAGGCCGCCAGGTAGACCGGGATGCCCCGACCCGAGGGCTTGAACGCCAGCTTGAAGGCGCGCGCATGGTAGAACCTGCCCTGGTAATCCAGCTTCTCGCCGCGTAGCGCCGCACCGACGATCTCGAGATACTCCCGGATGCGCGACAACGGATGGTCGAACTCCACACCGTGCCAGTTGGCGATGGTGGGATTGGAGATGCCGAGCCCGAACAGGAAGCGGCCGCCCGACAACTCGTCCAGAGCGGCCGCGTGCAGCGCCATGCTAACCGGAGTCCGGCCCAGCATGTGGTAGACGGCGGTACCGAGCTCCAGCCGGGCGGTTACCGCGGCCACCGCCGCCAGCATCACCGTTGGATCCTTGTTGTTGGCTTCCCCTCCCCAGGCGCAGTCGAAGCCGCTACCCTCGGCCGCCCGGGCCAGCGCGGGAATGGCGTCCATGGGAAGCTGGGCGCCCGAGTTGAATTCGATGTCGAGCTTCATTCTAGGTCTCCGGCACTACTCCGGGCACTACGCAAGGGCGCCCTTGTTAACACCACGGCCCACGGCGGTCAAGAAGCGCCGCGCCGGCTCCACGAACCCGGCCCGCGACCTTGCAACTCCGCGATGGATACATTAGTTACCGTGCCATGATCATCGATGCCCATGCCCATCTCGTGCCCCAGGACTGGTACCATCCCAAGTCGCCGCAGGCCATTTTCGATATCCCGCGTCTGCGGGACGAGCAGCAGCAGGCCGGGGTGGACCTGACGATCTTCGGCAACAACTGGATCCGCACACCCGCCGGCAAGGACCCGTTCGACATCGTGACGGAGTTCAACGCGTTCGCGGCCGAGACCACGGCACAGCATTCCGACTACCTGCTGGGGCTGGCATGTGCGGTGCCCTTCGGCGGCGACAAGTTCCTCAAGGAGACCGAGCGGGCAGTGCGCGAGTACGGCCTCAAGGGGATCATGATCAACTCGAGCGTCGAGGGAGAATACCTGGACTCCCCCAACGCGGTACCGTTCTTCGAGCTGGTCACCGACCTCGACGTACCGCTGTTCGTGCATCCGCCCCGGGTCACCATCGGCGCGGAGAAGATGGAGATCTTCCGGCTCCCCGAGATGGTCGGGAGGCCCTTCGACACCACCCTCTCGCTGTCGCGCTTCATCCTCACCGGCGGTTTCGAGCGGTTCCCCAACCTCGTCATGATCTGCTCCCACGTGGGCGGCGCCCTGCCCATGCTGCCCGGACGGCTGGACTTCGGCTACGAGCTGCGCAAGGACGACAGCTTCGGCCCCTGGGAACCGGACGTGCTGCCGCGGGCGCCGAGCACCTACATCGAGCAGCTCTACTACGACACCGTGAGCCTCCACGCCCCGGCGGTCACCTGCGCGGTGGAGACGGCAGGAGCCGACCACGTGCTTTTCGGCAGCGACTTCCCGCCGGTGCCGATTCCCCTGGAGCGCTCAGTAGACGCGGTGCGGGACGTGCGCCTACCCGACTCGGACAAGCAGAAGATCCTCGGTGACAACGCGGCGAGGCTGTTGCGGCTGGGACAGTAACGCAGGACGGCCTCCGCCGCGCGAAGAGTGGATACCCCCGTCAACCTCGAATCAAGAAGAGACAGAGATGGCTCGCCAGGTTGGCGTAGATGCCGGCCGCGACGTCGTCCATCATGACGTTCCAGGGCCCCGGGCGGCGGTCGAAAAACGACGCCGGCGGAGGCTTCCACACGTCGAAGAGACGAAACAGCGGAAACGCCAGCAGCATGAGCTCCCAGCGCCCCGCGTAGCCCAGGCTCAAGAGCGCAATCCATTGGCCCACCACCTCGTCGCATACGACGTGGGACGGGTCCTTGGGGCCGCCGCCGCGCCGCAGCACGACACCCGTGCTGACGCCGCCGAGGACGAACGCGGCGACGATGACCGGTGCCAGCACCGCGGGCTGTTGGAGCGGTGGGACCAGCGCGTAGACCAGAACCGCAAGAGCGCTGGCCGCCGTGCCGGGCGCTACCGGGACGAAACCCAGGTAGCCGACACTGGACACGGCCGTGGCCCATGTGGCATTCCGTTCGAGATTCCGTTCCATGAACCTGCTGGCATCCCTGCTAACGCCGCTGCTGCGCTTTGCGGCGCGCAAGAACCTTCCGACGCGTCGGGGCACCGTCTACCTTCCGGGCCTCGACAAGGACGTCCGGGTCCGCTGGGACCCCTTTGCCATACCGTATATCGCCGCCCAGAACGAGGCCGACCTGTTCTTCGCCCAAGGGTACCTGCACGCCCAGGACCGGCTGTGGCAGATGGACCTCAACCGGCGCTTCTTCAGCGGCCGCCTGGCCGAGCTCTTCGGCGACAGGCCGTTGCCGCGCGGCGATTTCACGCGGCACCTGCGATCCGCCAACATGGGGGCCGTCGACTACTTCATCCGCCTGCTCGGTCTCAGGCACACGGCAACGCGTTCCTTGCCGTTACTGTCGGAGCGTTCCGCCCAAGCTGTCGAGGCCTACTGCGCCGGTGTCAACACCTACATGGACCGGCCCCGGCGCCGCCTGCCCGTGGAGTTCCGGCTGCTGCGCCACCAGCCCGCCCCGTGGGAACCAGCGGACTGCCTCGTCCTCGTCAAGGGCTTCTCGCTGATGCTCTCGTCCGCCCTGGTCACACGGCTCACCTTTCTAGCACTCCACGGCCGCCTGGAGAACGACCCCGACAAGCTGCGGTCACTGATGCCGCGTTACCCGGCCTGGGGGCCCACCACTACCCGCGCCCTCGCCGACCACAGCGCCGCGCTGCTTCGCTTCGTCAACGGCAGCTTTGCCGACAATCCCTTGACTCCCAGGGGCCAGGGTAGCAACGGCTGGGCCGTCGACGCCGGCCACTCGGCCGAGGGTCATGCGCTCCTGTGCAACGACATGCACCTGCGGATGACGCTGCCGTGTATCTGGTATCTCAACCACCTGCGGACCGTGCCCGATAACCGCGCGACTCGACCTTTCGAGGCGTCAGGCGTGTCGCTTCCGGGATCTCCTTTGGTCTATGTCGGACACAACCGGGACATGGCCTGGGGTTTCGTCGCCGCCCTTTGCGATGACGGCGACCTCTACCGGGAACAGATCCATCCTGACAAGCCGGAACTCTACCGCACCCCCGACGGCTGGGCCGAGTTTGAGCGCCGCCCCGAAACCATCGCAATCCGTGGCGGCCGCCCGGTAGAAACCGTAATCCGAAGCACCAGGCATGGACCGGTGCTGTCGGATATCCTTCCGCCGCAGCCCCACGATCCCGACTCGCCGCACCGGGAGGTGCTGTCGTTCCAATGGATGGCACACACGCCGGGAAACGAGCTGGGCCTATTGGACGGCGTCAACCGGGCGCGTGACTGGAGCGAGTTCCTGTCGGGCATGGCGCATCATGTCACGCCCTCGCTCAACTGCGTCTACGCCGACACCCGGGGCAACATCGGCTACGCCCTGACCGGGAAGGTCCCGTTGCGTCCACGCCAGGAACCGTCATGGCTGCCCCTGGAGGGCTGGAACGCCGCCCACGACTGGACCGGAACCATCCCCTTCGACGAGATGCCGCGCCTCTACAACCCTCCCGAAGGCATCGTCGCCAACGCCAACAACCGCGTCGCGGACCCGGGCTACCCCTACTACCTGTCCGACCTGTTCGAGCCCCCGTACCGCATCGAGCGCATCCGCCATCTGCTCACGCGCGAGCAGCGCCTGGACATGGAAACCATGGCCCGTATCCAGCTCGACACCCGGTCGGTCCAGGCCGAACGGCTGTTGAACGCCCTGCGCCCCGAGCTGCGCGAGATCGCCCGCGAAGAGCTGTCCTTGCGCCCCGGCGTGGAACTGCTGGAAGAATGGGACTGCGACTGCCGCGCCGACTCCGCCGGCGCCGTCCTCTTCCACGTCCTCTACCACCGGCTCATGCGGAACATCTGGGAAAGGGACCTCGGCGAAGAACTGTTCCTGAGCTACACGGAAATCCTGAACCAGGCGGTGGCGCCCCTGGACGACATCCTGATGGACGCCGGATCGACATGGTTCCGAGACCTCCCCCGCAAGGAGGTATTGGCGGCGAGCCTGCGTGAAGCCCAAGCCGAGTTGACGAAGCAGCAAGGTCCCGCCCCCACCCAATGGTCCTGGGGCCGCCTGCACACCCTCACGCTGGCCCACGCTCTCGGAAACAAGAAGTGGCTCGCCCCCTTCTTCTCACTCGGCCCCTACCCCGTCGACGGCGACGGCGTCACCGTCAGCAACTCCTACTACCGCCACTCCCGTCCCTACGACCAGGCCGTCGGCGCGTCGATGCGTATGCTGGTGACCCTGAGCGACCCCATCCGGTCACGTTTCGTCATCGTCCCGGGGCAGGCGGGGAATCCGGCATCCCCGCACTACCATGACCAACTAGAGCCCTGGCGCGACGGCCAAACCATCCAAACCGTCCAGTCCGAAGATGAAATAACGGATTGGCCCCTACAGGTGCTAGAAGCAGGTCCCAGGGACAAGTAGCGGATCCATTCATGTGACCCTGCTTCTCCAGTCCTCTTCTGGACAGAGACCCCGACACGATCCTTCCCAAGTAAAGAAGTCTTGAGAAATGATAGGTGGGTGGTTACACTTGACATATGATACGAGGCTTCCGCCACAAGGGCCTCAAACTCCTGTTCGAGAAGGGAGACCGGCGGAAGGTACAATCGGGCCATGCAGACAAGATCGGACGCATACTCGCGCGCCTCGAAGAGGCGTCGGAGATCGGCAACATGGACCTGCCGGGCTTCCGGCTGCACCCCCTCAAGGGTGATCTTGCAGGGTTCTGGTCGGTCACGGTTTCCGTCAATTGGCGTGTAGTCTTTCGCTTTGAAGGCGGCCACGCCGGCGACGTGGACCTGGTCGACTACCACTAGGAGGAATAAGGCATGCCGATGAAGAACCCGCCGCATCCAGGGCTTTCGGTGCGGCACGATTGCCTGGGGCCCTTGGGGCTGAACGTCACGGAAGCGGCCAAGCGCTTGGGCGTCAGTCGCAAGCAGCTTTCCGACATCGTGAACTGTCACGCGGGCATCTCGCCTGAAATGGCGATCCGACTCGACAAGGCATTCGGGGGCGGCGCCGACACGTGGCTGCGGCTCCAGGCTGCCTACGACCTAGCGCAAGCGATGAAGCGTGCCGATGAAATCAAGGTCGAGCGGCTATCACCCGCGGCCTGATCCGGTGAAGCTTCGCCCTATTCGAAACAACCAGAATCGCTAACTGGCGAGTAACTCAATTTCCCCATCATCCCGCCGATCGCCCTTACGAGCACCCGCTCACCGACCCGCAGTTCATGCACTTGTAGCAGGCGCCGCTGCGGACCATGATGGCGCCGCAATCGGAGCAGGACGGGGCGTCCTGCTGGTAGAAGCCTTCGGCGGACATGGCGTAGCCGTCGCCCGAGTTGTCCAGGGGCTTCGGCGCGGGTGCCGGGGTGGGGACCTCTGCGAGTTCGTCGGCGTCGCGGTTG
The DNA here is from genome assembly GCA_028821115.1 of Deltaproteobacteria bacterium. Lineage (GTDB taxonomy): Bacteria > Desulfobacterota > Binatia > UBA9968 > JAJDTQ01 > JAJDTQ01. Next base: position 18,725 of record JAPPHF010000069.1, read on the forward strand.
ACGACGCCTACCTCGGTCTGGGCCTTGCCGTCGAGGAACTTGGTGGCGAGCCAGCGGAAGAGGTAGTCCATGATGGACTTGGCCATGGGGATGTCGGGGTTGCGGGTGAAGCCCGAGGGCTCGAAGCGCATGTGGCTGAACTTGTCCACCAACACCCGGAGCGGCACGCCGTACTGCATCGCCATGGAGATGGCGGTGGCGAAGGAGTCCATAAGCCCGGAGATGGTGGAGCCTTCCTTGGACATGGTGATGAAGATCTCGCCCGGCTGGCCGTCCTCGTACATGCCCGCGGTGATGTAGCCCTCGTGCCCGGCGATGTCGAACTTGTGGGTGATGGAGCGGCGCTCGTCGGGCAGCTTGTGGCGCAGCGGCCGCGAGTCCACGGACTGGCCCGGTGAGTCGCTCTTGCCGCTGGTGCTCAGGGGCTGGGTGCGCTTGGAGCCGTCCCGGTAGATGGCCACGGCCTTGACGCCGAGCTTCCAGGCTTCCACGTAGGCCTTGGCGATCTCGTCCACCGAGGCGTCCATGGGCATGTTGATGGTCTTGGAGATGGCGCCGGAGATGAACGGCTGGGTGGCGCCCATCATCCGGATGTGCCCCATGTAGTGGATGGAGCGGCTGCCGTTGGCGGGCTTGAAGGCGCAGTCGAACACCGGCAGGTCATCTTCCCGCAGGTGCGGCGCCCCTTCGATGGTACCCTGCTCGTCGATGTACTCGACGATCTCCTGGGTCTGCCGGGCGTCGTAGCCGAGCCGCTTGAGCGAGCGCGCCACGGTGTTGTTGACGATGGTGAGCATGCCGCCGCCCACGAGCCTCTTGTACTTCACCAGCGCGATGTCGGGTTCCACCCCGGTGGTGTCGCAGTCCATCATGAAGGCGATGGTGCCGGTGGGCGCCAGCACCGAGATCTGCGAGTTCCGCACCCCGTGCTCACCCCCCGCCTCGCATACCGTGTCCCACACGTCCCGCACCGTGGTGAGAAAATCCAGCGGCACGTGCGCGGTGGAGATCTTGTGGGCGTGGCCGCGGTGCATGTCCAGCACCTTGAGCATGGGCGCCCGGTTGACCTCGTAGCCGCCGAAGGAGCCCAGCCGTGACGCGATGTGGGCCGACTGGAGGTATCCTTCGCCGGTGAGCAGCGCGGTCACCGCCGCGGCGTAGGAGCGTCCGGCGTCGGAGTCGTAGGGCAGCCCCAGGGACATGAGCAGCGCGCCCAGGTTGGCATAGCCGAGCCCCAGCTCGCGGAAGTCGCGGGCATTCTGGGTGATCTCCTCGGTGGGATAGGACGAGTTGTCCACCAGGATGTCCTGGGCGGTGATCATGATGTCCACGGTGTGGCGGAAGGACTCGGTGTCGAACACGCCGTCCTCGCCCAGGAACTTGAGCAGGTTCAGCGACGCCAGGTTGCAGGCCGAGTTGTCCAGGTGCATGTACTCCGAGCACGGGTTGGAGCCGCTGATGCGGCCGGTGTTGGAGCACGTGTGCCAGTTGTTGATGGTGGTGTCGAACTGCATGCCCGGGTCGCCGCACAGGTGGGTCGCCTCGGCGATCATCCTGAGGATGTCACGGGCGCGGAAGGTCTCGGACACCTCTCCGTTGGTGACGAAACGCGTGCTCCACTCGCCGTCGTCCAGCACCCGCTGCATGAACTCATCCGTCGCCCGCACCGAGTTGTTGGCGTTCTGGAAGAACACGCTGCCGTAGGCCGGTCCGTCCAGGCTGGCGTCGTATCCGGCCTCGATGAGGGTCCACGCCTTCCTCTCCTCCTCCACCTTGCAGTTGATGAACTCCACGAGGTCGGGATGGTCCGCGTCGAGGATCACCATCTTGGCGGCGCGCCGGGTCTTGCCGCCGGACTTGATGACGCCGGCGGAGGCGTCCGCCGCGCGCATGAAGGAGACCGGGCCCGAGGCCGTGCCGCCACCGCCCAACTGTTCCTTTGACGAACGGATCCGGGAGAGGTTGACGCCCGAGCCCGAGCCGCCCTTGAAGATCACGCCTTCCTTCCGGTACCAGTCCAGGATCGACTCCATGGTGTCGTCCACCGAGAGGATGAAGCAGGCCGAGCACTGGGGCGTCTCCTCGATGCCGCAGTTGAACCACACCGGGCTGTTGAAGCACGCCTTCTGGTGCACCAGGATGTGGGTGAGCTCGTCCGAGAAGGCCCGCGCGTCGTCCTCCGAGGCGAAGTAGCCGTCCGCCCGGCCCCACCCCGTCACCGTGTCCACCACGCGGCTGATGAGCTGCCGCACGGTCCGCTCCCGCTCGGGCGTCCCCAGGGGGCCGCGAAAATACTTCGAGGTGACCACGTTGGTGGCCATCTGCGACCACGCCTTGGGAACCTCCACGTTGTTCTGCTCGAACACGACCTTGCCGCCCTCGTTCTGAATGGTGGCCGAGCGGATCTCCCACTCGACCTCGTCGTAAGGATTGGTCCCGGCCTTGGTGAAGTACCTCCGGACATGAATGCCTCGTGTGGGGTCCTTGTCTTTGCCGGCATCGTCAACGTGCGGCGCGGGCGACTTCGTGGTCGTGATGGCGGACATGCTTCCTCCCTCTTGGTGTCCTGTGGGCTCTCGCTATCGGTCCGTGTTTCTTGGTAGATCCCGTAGCGGTGTCAGCCGTATTTAGTGCAGAATTCCCACAATACCCACAACATATTGTGTTGTCAAGGGGATTTTGCCCCCTCGTCCGCGCCGCTTGATGGTCCGTCCGCCGGCGGGTTATGCTGAACCTTCCCGGACACGGCGGCGGCCAAGGCTGACCCGCCGGCCGCCAACCGACGAAATGGAGCGACTCGGCAACATCCTCGACCGCACGGTACGCCGACTGCCGCTAAGGCGGCGGCTGGACGACTACGCCCTGTGGGAGATCTGGGACGACACCGTGGGGCCGGCGGTCGCGCGCAACGCCCGGCCCGAGAAGATCCGCAACGGCACCCTGTCCGTCAGGGTCCGGGCGCCCACGTGGATGCAGCAGCTCCAGTACATGAAGGACATCATGGTGGAGAAGCTCAACCAACGCCTCGGACGCGAGGTGGTCACCAACATCTTCTTCGTGACGGGTGAGTTTCCCGCCGAAGCCCCGCCGGAAGACTCCGACTCCCCGGCCCCCGCGGTGGACACGACGCGGCTGCCGGAACAGGAGCTGGGACGCATCGAAGACCCCGAGCTTCGAAACTCCCTGCGGCACCTGCTGCTGGATCACCTGCGGAAACGGGGCTAGCGCAGCAACCCCGCCATCTCGTCCGTGTATTCGTCCTCGCGCCGGTAGATGACGAGCGGCGGCAGCACCGTCAGGCTCGTCCGGGCGCCCTTGACGCCCTCGGCGAGGACCAGGGTAGCGGGAGTCTCGGCAAATGAATGCACGAACCGGACGCGCCTGGGCTCGAGACGGTGCTGGCGCAGGACCGCGAACAGCTCCACCGCTCGCTCCGACGGGTACACCAGGCACATCCGGCCGCGGTGGCGCAGCAGGTACGCGCCGGCGCGGACAAAGTCCGCAAGACCTCCTTCCACCTCGTGCCGGGCGAGCAGCCGCTCGTGGTCGGGGTTGACCCGGCCGCTCCTGGGCGGCCGGTAGGGAGGATTGCATACCGCGGCATCGAAGCTCCGGGGCGGAAGATGCTCTTCGACGACGCGCACGTCTGCCCGGATCACGCTCACCCGCTCCTCGACGCCGTTCAGGGCGGCACCCCGCTCCGCACGCTCCACCATTGCCGCCTGCAACTCCACGCCTACCAGATCCACCCCGCGGTTCAGCACAGCCAGGGACAAAGCAATAACACCGTTTCCGGCTCCCAAGTCGACGATGCGCTCCCGCGCCTGGGCCTCGACGAACCGCGCCAGCAGCAGCGAGTCCAGGGCGAACCGAAAGCCGCCGCGCCGCTGGATGACGGCCACGCGTCCGGCGAACACCCTGTCGATGGTTTCGAGCCTGCTTCTGGATGTCTTCATGGTGTCAGACCGCCGGGGAGACCAGCCTGTTGGCTTGGCGGGCGGATGCTTCTCGTCTAAGATTAAAGGGTATGCGTTTACCGCCGATTCCTTATACAAGGAGGCTCGTACATGGCCAGAGACACCTACAAGTACCACTTCAAACGAGGCGGCCGAATCGTATACAGCGGCATCACCACCGATCTAGGGAAGCGTGAGCAGGAACACAAGCGGCGTTTCGGAGAAGACGGACACATCAAGCAAGTGGGGAGCGCGACGACCCGCGAAGCCGGCCTGAAATGGGAAAGCCAACAGACGAAACTCGGGAATCCTACAAGAATGAGCGGGATACTGAAGACTGCCTGAAGACCTTTGCGCAACTGAGACGATGGACATAGCCCTCTACCTGCAAGTCGTTTCCATACTGATCGGGGTCGTTGCCGTCGCGCTGCCGATACTGATAACCGTTGTCGCCTTCGTTTACGTGAGAAGGCTGATGGGCCGCATTGACGATCTCTCGGACAGTGTCGATCAACTGTGGGATCACGTCGGACGAACCAGTCCTCGAACGGATTGACTCCTCCCCAGATGACCACAGTCCTCGCAAACATCGGCGGACGGACGCTCGGCATCGTGGCCGGCATGGGCGCGGGCGTGGTCTTCCTGGGCTCGGCCCTGGCCTGGGCGCTCCGGCCCCCCGCCAAGATCCGCCTCATCATACAACAAATACGCGCCATCGGAGTGGATTCGCTGCTGGTAGTGCTCCTGGCCGGCCTCTTCACCGGCATGGTGCTGGGGCTTCAGGGCTACTACAGCCTGCGGAAGTTCAACGCCGAGAGCTTCCTCGGGGCGGTGGTCGCGCTGAGCCTGCTGCGGGAGCTGGGGCCGGTGCTGTCGGCCTTCATGGTCACCGGCCGCACCGGCTCGGCCATGGCCGCGGAGCTGGCGTCCATGAGGGTCACCGAGCAGATCGACGCCATGCACGCCATGGCCATCAACCCGGTGAAGTACCTGGTGTCGCCGCGCATCGTCGCCGGCGTCATCGCCATGCCGCTGCTCACCTGCATGTTCAACGTCATCGGCATCTACGGCGCCTACGTCGTGGGCGTCGGCCTGCTGGACCTAGGCTCGGGCAGCTACGTCTCGGGAATGGAGCAGAGCGTGCAGCTCCGGGACGTGGTGGAGGGGCTCATCAAGTCCGCCACCTTCGGACTCATCATATCCTCGGTGTGCTGCTACAAGGGTTTCCACGCGCTGCCCATGGCCACGGGCGTGGGCAAGGCCACGACCGAGGCGGTGGTGCTCTCGTTCGTTCTGATCCTGGTGTCGGACTACTTCCTCACCTCGGTGATGCTGTAATGCCCCGTCGCAATCCGCTCCGGAGCCTCCCATGATTGAAGTCATCGACGTCCACAAGAACTTCGACCACCAGGAGGTCCTCAAGGGCACCAACCTGACCGTCGAGGACGGCGGCATCACGACCATCATCGGCGGCAGCGGCAGCGGCAAGACCGTGTTGCTCAAGACCATGATCGCGCTGCTGCTGCCCGACAGCGGGCAGGTCCTGGTGGACGGCACGGACATCACTGGGCTCGGACAGAAACCCTTGAACGAGATACGGGAGAAGTTCGGCTTTCTGTTCCAGGGCGCCGCCCTGCTGGACTCCATGACGATCTTCGACAACGTGGCTTTCCCGCTGCGGGAACGGACGCGCCTCGGCGAGGAGGCCATCAACGGCAAGGTGCTCGAGCGGCTGGACCAGGTGGGTCTCAAGGACATGGGCTACAAGTACCCGGCCGAGGTGAGCGGCGGCATGAAAAAGCGCGCCGGATTCGCCCGGGCGCTGGTGACGGACCCGGAGATCGTGCTGTTCGACGAGCCCACCACAGGCCTCGATCCGCTGCTGGGCAAGAGCATCCACCGGCTCATCGCCGACATGCAGCGCCGCCTCGGCTTCACCGGCGTCATCGTGAGCCACGACATTCCCGAAGTCTTTACAATATCCCACCGCGTCGCTATGTTGGCCGACGGGGTGATCGCCGACCACGGGCCCACCGAGGAATTCCTCGAATCACCGAATCCGGCCGTACGACAATTCCTGAAGGGCGAGAGCTCCGATGTCGCGTAGCTCACCGAAACCACGAGCCGCGGAAGGCGACGGCTTCGCAGCGGCGGATACGGCATGAACCACAGAGTCACGGATATCGTCGTCGGCCTCTTCGTGGTCGCGGGACTCCTCTGCCTCGGCTACCTCGCCATCAAGCTGGGCAAGCTCGAGGCTTTCGGCAACTCGGGCTACGTGGTCTACGCCGACTTCGCCAGCGTGGCCGGGCTGCGTCGGGGGGACTCGGTGGAGATCGCCGGCGTGAGCGTCGGACGCGTGGATTCCCTGAGCCTCGTCGACGACCGCGCGCGGTTGGCATTGCGCATTGACGACGGCGTGGCCATCCAGGAAGACGCCATCGCCTCGGTCCGCTCCAGAGGTCTCATCGGCGACAAGTTCATCGCCATCTCCCCCGGGGCGTCCGACCGCCTCGTTCCATCCGGAGGCAAGATACGAGAGACCGAATCGCCGCCTGACATCACCGACCTCATCGGCAAGATGATCGGCGGCGACGTGACGGAAGGCGCGCCCTAGCGGCATGCCTCTCCGGAATGTAATCCAGGCCTGCCGCGGCCACCTCTCGTTCTACGGCTGGCGGATGGTGCTGGTGGGGTGCCTCTTCCGGTTCCTCGGCGGCGGCTTCCACTTCTACGGCTTTACCGTCTTCGTCTCGCCGTTGGAAAAGGACCTGGGCATCAGCCGCGCCGCCACCAACCTCATATTCGGTCTGGCCCGGGCCGAAGGGGCTGTCGAAGGCCCTCTCGCCGGATACCTCATCGACCGTTTCGGCCCGCGGCCCATCATGATGATCGCGGTCCTGTTCACCGGCCTGGGCTACGTCCTGTGCTCCTGGGTCGAATCCTACTGGGCCCTCCTGGTCATCTACCTGGGGGTGGTGTCGCTGGCCTTCGGCGCCGGCTTCATGCACTGCCCGATGGTGCTGGCCAATAGCTGGTTCTTCCGTTTCCGCGCCCGGGCCATGGCGCTGGTGAGCTGCTCCATCGGCATCGGCGGGGCCTTGCTGGCGCCGGTGCTCGCATACGTGGTCTACTACTTCGGCTGGCGCTGGGGGATGGTGTTCGCCGGCACGGTATTTCTCGCGGCGGGGACGCCGCTGGCGGCCATGGTGCGCCGATCACCCGAGGACATGGGGTTGGCGCCGGACGGAGACTATTCCGCGCGCACGTCTCGAACGTCGGAACGGCCGTCAACCGGCGGCGAGACGACGACCGAGGTCGACGTAGGCATCTGGGAGGCCCTTCGCGGCGCTCCGTTCTGGCTCCTCGTCGCTTCGACCCTCTTCCGGGTGCTGGGCCTCAGCACCGTCATCGTCAATTTCGTGCAGATTCTCGGCTGGAAAGGCGTGGGCCCGCTCGCGGCAAGCTGGTTCCTCGGTGTATTCGCGGCGCTGTCCCTTCCGACACACCTCGTGGTGGGCTGGCTGGCGGACCGGCTCAACAAGGCGAGGGTCATGGCCGTCTGCATGCTGGTCGCCGCCGCCGCCCTGGTGTTGCTCACCTACGTCCAAAACACGCTGTGGATCTGGCTCTTCCTTCCCCTGTTCTCCCTCGTGGAAGCCGTCTTTCCGGTTACCTGGGCCATGGTCGGGGAGTTGTATGGCCGCCGCAACTTCGCCAAGGTGCGCGGCAACATGGGCTTCTTCTACCAGTGGGGCGGCATGATCGGACCCTACGTGGCGGGCGCCATCTACGACGCGACCCAGAGCTACAAGCCCGCGCTCCTGGGGATGGCGGGCCTGTACGTGATCTCGGCCATCCTTTACCTGCTGCTCGGCAGGACCCGGCTTGCGCGGATGCGGGCCGCCTCCCAGGCGTCGTAGCCCGGCCGTCGCCTCCGTCCATGGGGACGCCGGTTCATCCTCCCAGCGAGATGGCCGCGGTGCCCCCGATCACGCACAGGGCTCCGACTACAGTCTGCGTACGCACCTGCTCCAGGTCCCGGAGAAAGATCACCGTTCCCAGCAGCACCCACAGCGGGCTGATGCCCACCAACGGCGAGACCGTGACCACAGTGCCGATGCCCAGGGCGGTGATCACGAACAGGATGCCGCAGGTCTCGGCCGCACCCGCCGCGAAGAACGGCAGCATGGCGCGCCGGTCCCAGACCAGCCGCTCGCGGCTGAACGGCGTGTAGACGAGGAAGCACACCAGGGAGACGATCCCCACCAGCGCGGCGAAGAAAAGCGGCTCGTGGGAAATCGACAACGCGAAACGGCGCATGGGATGGACGATCCCGGCCAGCAACGAGGCGGTGAGCGGGAACAGGAACTCCCACCAGCGAAAGGACACCACCTCGGACGCGGGCTTCCAGGTGATCAGCACGATGCCGCACACCACCGAAACGACTCCGGCGAGGGTCACCAGGCCGGCGCTCTCCCCCAGCACGGTGATGGCAACGAACACGCCGAACATCGGATGCGTCGACCGGATGGGCGCGCTGCGGGAAGCGCCGACGCGATGCACGCCGGTATAGGTGCACAGCCGAATGATGGGTTGGAGCATCCCCGCGACGACGAACACGTAGACGGCCGCGGCGTCCACCGTCGGGATGCCGCCGGTGAGAAAGACCGCGGTCCACGTGCTGACCGTGTGGACGGCCAGGGAGATCAGCGTCACCGTCTTGGGCGTGCTGTACTGCATGCCCCGGCGGGAGGTCACCAGGACGCAGGCGTAGGACAGCGAGGCGCAGAGCGCGATGACCTGGGGCGGTAGGGACATGCGCGGCGCTCTCTCGCGCGTACTACTAGCGGGAGCTCCCGGAGTCGCGCGCCGGCTCGCCCTGCCGCGACAAGCGCGGCATGCGCAGCTCGGGAGGCGCGCCGCCCTTGTCGCACCACCCCTCGACGGCGGCCAGATCGGCCTCGATATCCGAAAGAAACTCCGTCACGGCCACGCCCAGGCAGACCGGCCGGTAAGGCTCTAGCTTCCGCATTGCAGAGCGCAACAATTTGATGGCGCCCTGCGGCACTTCCTGCTCCCACTTGAAGTAACCCGCGGCCACCTGAATAATGCCCTGGTAGAAGTCGCGCTCGGGCCCGTGGTCCTCGAGCCAGAGCTCCTCCAGGGTTTCGTGGGACTCGTAGAAGAGCCCCTGGTTGAACTCTTCGACGGCCTTGAGGAAGCGAGGATCGTATTCCATGATGTTCTAGTGTGGTGGGGGGGGGTTTTAAGAAAATAAAAAAAAAAAAAAAAAAAAAAAAAAAAAACA
>JAPPHF010000162.1 GCA_028821115.1 Deltaproteobacteria bacterium
GGCTTCGAGCACGGCTTCGTGATTTCGGACAGCGGCACCCATGCCATCGTTTTCACTGACAAGAAGAAGGGCACGCCGAGGGTGGAAGCGGTCGCGGCAGTGACGGAACGGAGTGTTGTAAACTTCCAGGTGACAGCCGAGACGTTGACCAGGCTGGGGGCCAGGTTCGGCAACACTTACATGGGTGCGCAGGTCACCCCGCCGGGCCGAGGCGCGATGACGGGATCCCTCACCTGTCCGGCGAGCACGCCCTGCTCGGTGACGGCCGACGGCGACGACGGGGTTATCGAGGTAACCGGCTACGTCTTCACCGGCGGCCGAGCCGCCGTGGCGGCTGCCGAAGCCGCCGAGCCGGTCGAGAACGCCGACTATCTGGCGTTCGGCGTGTGGCTGATCGACGACTACTTTGCGGACCGGAGCGGCAACCAGCCTGCCTTCGCGGCCTTTGCGAACGGCGGCACGGAGTTCGCCACGCCTGCACCCCTCACCGGAATGGCGACCTACAACGGCGCCGCGGCGGGCATGTACACCGAGGGAACCAGGGAAAGTCACTTCCAGGCAGATGCCACACCGACGGCGGACTTCGGCACGCAGCCCGAGACCGGGGACGACGATGCGCTGGGGACCGTCACCGGGAGGATCGACGGCATCGTGGCGGACGGCGTGTCCATGTCCGATGTCATCCATCTGACTGGTGGCGCGATCACCGCTACCGGCAGCTTTGCGGGCAGCGCGCGCATGGGCGCTGCCACGGTGAAGGACGATGTGGCGACCTATCCTTACAACGGCTCCTGGAGCGGTCAGTTCTACGGCCCGGCGGCGGCTGACGGAGCGGAGGGCGTGGCCGCTCTTCCGCCCGCGGCGGCGGGCACGTTCGGCGTGACCGGCACCTTGGGCGCAAGCGACAACGCCGTGACCAGGAGTTACGTGGGCGGGTTCGGCGCACGGAGGTAGCATCAGTGCTTTGACGCCGCCGCAGGCGGGACGGGACAGGCGAGGGGCCGTCCGGTAACGGACGGCCCCTTCTCAATTCGGCAGCGATTTCGACCTCGATGCGACTCTCGACACCGGAACGATCCCCCTGGTCTGGGCCGCCGACGACCGGCGGGCGGTGCTCGAGAGCTATGTCAGGCTATACCTCCGCGAGGAGGTCCGGGCGGAAGGGCTGGTCCGGAACCTTCCGGGATTCGCGCGCTTCCTGCCGGTCGCCGCCCTCCATCACGGCCAGGTCGTCAACATATCCGGCATCGCGCGCGACTGCGGCGTCGCCCGCGCCACGGTGCAAGGCTATCTGGATATCCTCGAGGATACCCTGCTCGCGTTCCGTCTCCCCGCCTTCCAGCCGCGGCTCAGGGCGCGGGAGCGCCGCCATCCGAAGCTCTACTGGGTCGATCCCGGCCTGGTCCGCGCGGTGAAGAGGCTTCACGGGCCGATCGCGCCCGAGGAACGCGGCGCGCTGCTGGAAGGCTGGGTCCTGCACCTCCTGCGGGCGCACGGCGAGCAGGGCGGGCTGTTCGACGCGCTGCACTACTGGGCGCCGCACCCGGCGAACCGCACCGAGGTCGACTTCCTGCTCCGCCGGGACAGCGAGCTGGCCGCGATCGAGGTCAAGTCCCAGCCCCGCTACCACACCGGCATGCTGCCCGGGCTGCGCGCGATCGCGGCGTTGCCGGGAATAGCCCGACGCGTGCTGGTCTACGGTGGCAAACGGTCCTTCCGGACCGGGGACGGGATCGACGTCTGGCCCGTCGCCCGGCTGCAACAGGCACTCGCCGAGGGCACCCTGTGGCCCTAGCCCGGATTTTAGATTTCGACAACTTTGCTAAATTTCATACTGCATTGTAATGACACGGTAAATCACCTTGACTTGGGAGCCCGTGAACCCGTAATGCAGGAACGGTCATCAAACCGAATTCGATGTTTTTCAGTGTGCGGACGATCACGGGCTCCAAGTGGCGGCGGATGACCGTTTGCGCACCTGCCGGAATCTCCCGTGCGGTCGCGCGGGGTGATGGGGATGAGAACAGCACCGGTTCAACCCGTCCATGGTGAAGCCGTGCAGGGAGCGGGCGGCTCACCTAGAGCCGGCATCGCCTGGATTGCGCTGCCGATAATAGATTCGGGCGCGCAGGAAGGCACTCCGGACGACTTGTGCTTCGGGCGTCGTGCCGCAGGCAGGGTGATGTGCAATGCAGGAGATCTGCGGCCGAGCCGCTTTGGGTCCAGGGCGTCGGTCAGCCCGTCGCCGATGAGGTTCACGCCCGGCACGGTGAGGAATATGGCGAGTACGGGCTGGGTCACCGCCCACCATGCTTCCAGCACGAAATCCCGGTGGGCGCGGATCGTGGGACCAGCTAATGGCGTTGGGATCGCCGAGCCCGAGGAAGGCCAGCCTTGGCTCGAACACGAGGGCGCTGTCGCCGGCGAGCGCGGCGACGAACGCCGACGGTGTGCCGGAAGGTCAACGCCGTCACCGGAACAAGTCCGGGGTGACTCGGCCCCGGAAATAATTAACCTGCTGAATTATAGCCGTTATCTGATCATTCAGTGACAAGCTTCACGCCGGATTGGAAGATCGGTCATCAAAACGAATGCAGATTTTTTCAATATCGGGGCGACTAATTTCAGTGAGTGGCGGTGGATTGCGAGTTTCGGTGAAACCGTTCGTAAGCGTTCCGCCAGACCGTGGAGATGGTTATCCGCTCAATGGCACGCTCA
>JAPPHF010000085.1 GCA_028821115.1 Deltaproteobacteria bacterium
CTGGTCGTGTCGTCAACCGTGGCGGGCGGGTGGGCCGAAAGAGCCTCCCGCCCGCCGGGGGCGTTGCAGGTCCGCGGATGGTCGGCTGACGGTGCCGGCGACCGCGCCGAGCGTGCCCCGGGTGTCGCTCCAGGTCGCTCGCAGCGGGAAGCCGACCGGGAATTCGACCTGCTGCATCGTCGCGCCGCCCGTAGGGCCGGCCTCGAATGAGCCGGAGCCCGGCGCGTAGGGCACGCGCTAGCGGCCGGTCTCCGCCAGCGATATCGGCTTGGTGTCGCCGCCAGCTCGGTGACGGTGTCGAAGACGGCGCGCCGGTGGCGGTCGAGGAACGTGACGACGCTCCCGCTGTTGTCCGGGAAGCGGGTGTCGATCAGTGGTTCGGGCCTCGCCGTCGAAGGCGTACCACCGGGCGGTCGTCGGCGTGACTGCTTGTTCCGGCCGCACACGGGCGGTCAGTGCACGGTGGTTGCGGCGGGCCGGTACTCGACATCGAAATGGCCCATCTCGGCCTTGTCGTCGAGGTCGTGGTGATGCGGGTCGCAGGGCGGGGGCGTGATCACGACGAGTCCGAACGAGGTCCCGAAGTTGCGGCGCCGTTCGGATCGCTTCCACGCTCCCACTCCACCTCTCCCCTCCCCTCCTGTGCCCCAACTCGGCGCGATTTTCAATGATCGCGACCCGGCGAGCCGGGTCGTCCGGCGAAGCTCGACCTCTGAACGTCGTCGACGGGTCGTCGGCGTCGGGCGGTCGCTTCCGACCCCGCAGGCCATCGCGGGGTCGTCCAAGGCGCGCCCGAGGAAACAGCCCTCCGGTCGTGGTCCCGACCCGGCGAGCCGGGTCGTCCGATTAAGCTCGACCCTTGGCCGGGTCGCCGGTGATGTTCGGTCTCCCGACCCGGACGGCAGAGCCGACCCCGCCGCGGCCGGGTTGCCGCGACGCCCCGATCCGGGTCGTTCCGAACCCTGTTGGCCTCGACGAGCGCGTGTGGTACGGTCGGCCCGTCGGGCCGTTTCACATTGAGACTGTGGCAGGGAGTGGAGGGAGATGGATTCAGAGCACGAGGCGCAGGACGAGCTGGTCGAGATCGGCGGCAGCCAGTACCGGGTCCATCCGGCCGCGGCGGTGTTCCCGATCATGTCCGGCCGCGAGTTCGACGAGCTCGTCGAGGACGTGCGCGTCAACGGCCTGCGCGAGCCCGTGGTGGTCAGCGGCGACCAGCTGATCGACGGACGGAACCGGGTCCGCGCGTGCGCGGCCGCCGGTGTCGTCCCGGAAGTCCGCGAGCTGACGCGCGGAACGGACGTGGCGTCGTGGGTGATGTCGGTGAACCTGCACCGGCGTCACCTGGACGCGTCGCAGCGGGCGCTGCTGGCGAGCCGGCTGTCCGCCCTGAGCGGCGAGGTGACGTTGGGCCAGGCCGGCGAGATGATGGGCGTATCGCGCGCCTCGGTGGCCCGGGCTGCCGCGGTCGAGAAGGGCCCCGAGCCGTTGAGGGCCGCCGCCCGCGAGGGCGTGGTGTCGGTGGGCGACGCATACGAGCTACGCGGCGAGGATCCCGAGACCATCAAGCAGCTGGTCGAGGACGTCCGCTCCGGCGCGGCGCGCAACCTGAGAGCTGCCATGCGCCGACGAGGCATCGAGGGCAAACCGCGGAAGAAGGACAGTTGACGCAAGGCCAGGGTGCTGAATGTTCGTGATGAAGGTTTCAGATGTGATGACAGTAGTAAATGTTACGAATGTCATGTCTGATGTAGTTGAAGTAAAACGCAGCACTCGTTTCGATAGCTTCATGCGGAGGGCTTGGTGGGGGGCCGGTGCCCTGGCCGATCCCGAGGACTCTCCTCGTGGTCGTCGGGCCGCGGCTGACCGTGCAGGCCCATTCGGTGCGCCTGCATGTAGACCGAGCCCACCGAGTTCGTGGACGGAATCCCTCGGTGAGCACCCAAAACCGGCCATTAGTGGGCGGTTGAAAACCGGCCATTTCCGATAGCTGCCCGAGACGTTGACGCCGGTCGGGAACTGCGTGTTCCTGCCCGGCATGAGCAACGTCTTGACTGCAGAAAAACAACATCAGGTCCTGGCCCTGGGACGCCTCGGGTGGTCGCTGCGGCGAATCGAAGCGGTCACCGGGGTCCGCCGCGAGACCGCGAGCAGCTACCTGAAGGCGGCCGGCGTGGTCGTGCGGGGCCGCGGGCGGCCGGCGGCTCGTTCGGCGAAACCGGCCATTTCCTCGGAGGTGTCCACCGACCCGCCGGCCGCGGCCGCGGCCGCGGCGGTCGCGGGCGCCGGCGTCCCCGCGTCCGGGGATCGCCCCACTCGGTCGCCGCGGGCGAGCGTCTGCGAGTCCTACCGCGAGCTGATCGCCGAAGCGCTCGGCCGTGGCCGCAACGCCATGGCCATCTGGCAGGACCTGGTCGACGACCATGGCTTCCCGGCCGGGTATTCGAGCGTGCGGCGCTTCGTCTCGACCCTCCGCGCCCGCCCCGCCGCCGAGGGCCGGGTCGTCATCACCACCGATCCAGGCGAGGACTATGTTGACTCCCGCGTTATGTTGAGCGTCCGGGGTGGAGCCGATCAGGGAGCGTGGCTGGCTGCATCGTGGGCGCCCTGCACTCCACATAATCCCTACAGGGAATCGAGCCAGGCAAGGAGGTCCTTCGAGAGCCGACGAGGCTTGGGACCGACCCGGACTGGGGTGC
>JAPPHF010000017.1 GCA_028821115.1 Deltaproteobacteria bacterium
CCCAGTGGGCCGAGATCCGCCACCTGCATCTGGTGGACGGAGTGCCGAAGAAGGAGATCGCCCGGCGGTTGAAGCTGGACGTGAAGACGGTGCGGCGGGCCATCGGCCGGTCGACGCCGCCGGTGCGGGTGTCGCCGCCGCGGCCCAGCGTCCTGGACCCGTGGCGGGAGCGGATCAGGCAGTGGCTGCGCGAGGAGCCGCAGGTGACCGCGAAGCGCATTCGCCGACTGCTGCTGCCGTTGGCGGGGCCGGTTCCGGCGCGCACGGTGCGGCGCTACGTCGCGGGGCTGAAGACCGCCGTGGCGCCGAAGGAGGCGTTCGTGCACCGCAGCGTGCTGCCCGGGACGACCATGGAGGTCGACTTCGGCGAGTCGTGGGTCGACATCGCGGGGGTCCCGTGCAAGGTGAAGTACCTGGTGGCGACGCTGCCGTTCTCCAACGCGTATTTCGCCAAGGCGTACCCGGTCGAGCGGCTCGAGTCGCTGCTCGACGGCATCGAGTCGGCGTTCCGCTACTTCCAGGGCGTGGTGAAGCGCGTCATCCTGGACAACACGTCGCTCGCGGTGAAGGGGGTGTTGTCGGGGCGGGACCGGGTCGAGACCGAAGCGTTCGAGGCGTTCCGGGGCGGGTATCCGTTCCGGGCCGAGTTCTGCGCGCCGGCGAAGGGCTGGGAGAAGGGTTCCGTGGAGTGCGGCGTGAAATACGTCAGGAACCTCGTGTTCCGGCCGCGGCTGGCGGTGGAGAGCTGGGCGGCGCTCAACGCGGCGATCATCACGGAGCTGGAGGCGGACCTGCCGACGCGTCACCTCGACGACGGGCGCCCGGTCGAGGAAGCGCTGGCGCTGGAGCGGCGGCATCTGCGAGCGATGCCCGCTCACTTGCCCGCGACCTGCCGCGTCGTCCCGCGGGTCGCCGACAAGTTCGGGCACGTGCGGGTGGACAAGGTCACCTACTCGGTGCCGATCCGCCACGCTTACCGGCCGGTGTGGGTGAAGCTGTACCACGACCACGTGGCGATCGCGGTTGGCGCCGAGGTGGTCGCCGAGCATCGCCGCGCGTTCTGCCGGGGCGCGAAGGTCCTCGACGCGCTTCACGTGCTGCCGCTGCTCGAGCGGAAGCACCGGGCCGTGGCCGAGGCGACGGCGCTCCTCGACTGGCGGCTGGCCCCGGTGTGGCAGCAGGCGCGGGCAGAGCTCGCCAAGCACACGCGCAAGCCCGACCAGGAATGGGTCCGGATGCTGCGGCTGATGGAGACGCACCCGGCCGCGGCCGTCGAGCGCGCGGTGAGGGCCGCCCTCGAGCGTCATTCCCCGCGCCTGGAGACGGTGCGTCTCATCCTCCGGCAGCAGGAGGCCGGCCCGCCGCCGGTGTGCCCGCCGGTCACGGGCGTGCGTCCGGAGCTGGCGCGGATCGCGGTGCCCGCCCCGACGTTGTCCGCGTACGACGCGCTGGTGGAGGGCACTCGCTGATGGCCGCCGCGATTGCCGAGCCTCCGCACCTCGCCGCCGACCTGAAGGCGCTGCATCTGTCGACGGTTGCGGCGCAGTGGCAGCCCCTGGCCGAGCAGGCCGTCCGCCAGCGTCAGGCGCCGGCCGACTACCTGGCGCAGCTGATGCACCTGGAGGTGACCGCACGCCGGGAGCGCCGCATCCAGCGCCGCATCCAGGACGCCCGCTTCCCGATGCTGAAGACGCTGGACGCCTTCTCGTTCGAGGCGCAGCCGGACCTCGACCGCGACGCCGTCTTGCAGGTCTTCGACTGCCGCTTCGTCGCCGAGGGCGCCAACGTCGTGTTCGTCGGCGGGGTCGGTACGGGGAAGACGCATCTGTCGATCGCCTTGGGGATGGCCTGCTGCCAGCACGACTATCGGGTGCGGTTCGTGACCGCGGCCGAGCTGGTCACCATGCTCGTCGAGGCGCAGCAGCAGGGCCGGCTGGCCCGCAAGCTCGCTCAGCTTGCCCGCTTCGACGTCGTCCACGTCGACGAGCTGGGCTACGTCCCGCTCGACAAGACCGGTGCCGACCTGCTGTTCGGGTTCATCAGCCAGCGCTACGAGCGCCGGAGCCTGGTGGTGACGACGAATCTGCCGTTCGCCCGCTGGTCCGAGGTCTTCCTCGACCCGACCGCGGCCGCCGCGGTCATCGACCGGGTCGTGCACCATGCGACCGTACTGCAGACCACGGGCGGCAGCTTCAGGTTGGCGGCCGCGAAGCAGAGCCAAGCGCCGGCATCCGGCAAGAAGGGAGGACGTCGATGATGCTGACCCGCGCTGTCGGGCCCATCAGCTTGACCGTGTGCTCGCCGGCGTCCAGGCGCGTCGCTTCGCTCCGCCCCCGCTTCGCGGGGCTGACGGCCTTGACGCCGGCTGCGCGCACGGTCCTGGCAGGCCCTGCCCGACAGCCCGGGAAGGCTCAGGAGGGCCCAGAAATGTGATGTGTTGAGGAGAAGTGGGGGTCCCTTTTCACGTGGCCACGGGGGTCCTTTTTTCAGTTGCCATTTCCACGCTGGTGCCAGAAGTTCGTGTGGGTAAGACCTGATGACCTGTTTCGGCCCTGCCCTGATTCGGAGATCGACGACAACCGTTGCGATCTCGATTTTCCAGTCGGAACCGACGCCGAACACAGACATTGGTTTAAGCACCGCCAGAAGAATTCGTATGGTGGTGAGAATCGTTACCCATGGACGCGCCTAGGA
>JAPPHF010000060.1:0-20429 GCA_028821115.1 Deltaproteobacteria bacterium
ACGCCGATGAGCTTGCCGTCGTTGCCGTAGCACCAGCCGTGGTAGGTGCACATGAAGGAGGTGGCGTTGCCCTGGTCGGCGCGGCACACGCGGTTGCCGCGGTGGCGGCACACGTTGAGGAACGCCCGGATGACGCCGTCGGCGCCGCGGCACAGCAGCACGGGGTCCTCGCCCATGTAAGTGGCGAGGAAGTCGTTGGGGTTGGGGATCTGGCTCTCGTGGCCGAGGAACAGCCAGCAGCGCGCGAAGATGCGTTCCAGCTCCTGCTGGTAGATGTCTTGGGAAACGAAGATGCGGCGGTCGAGCAAGCCTTGTCGGGTGTCCACGAGATCGTTCATCTGGTTCATCCCGTTCTCCCTAGAAGAAGATGCTCAGGTTCGGTGACTGCAGCACGGCCTGGTCGAGCACGATGGTGCGGCGGGCGATCTTCCACTGGCCATCGACCTTTCGCAATACGTCGTCGCGCTCGCCCACGAACACGTCCTGGCTGTGCTCGAGCTGGGTGCGGTACACCATGAAATACGAACGAACACGCAGCTCGGAGTCGGACTCGCCGGGTTCCACCTGCACGTTGGTGACGAGGTGGCGCGTGCGCGACGGCGGCACTTCGGACCAGGCCATGCCGGTGGCGAGACGGGCCACGCGGGTGCGCAGGGTCTCCTTGCTCTCCTCGAAAAGCGCCAGCTCGCCGGGCTTGGAGACGGTGTCGGCCGGATCGTCGCTCTCCCAGGGGTTGGTCCGTTCCGGCATCCAGTAGACGATGTCGTCGGTGAAGAGTTCCAGCCATTCCTCGAACGCGCGGTCGTCCAGCAGCCGCGCCTCGCGCACGAGGAAGTCGTTGATCTCATGCCAAAGATCGTGGTCGGTCACGTTGCCTCCGCCTTGCCCTGTTGCCCTGTAGCCCGCGGGGCGGTTACCAGTACCGGGACTCCAGGTCGACGTCCGTCCAGTTATCGGCCTTCATCATCATCTCCCAGCGCGCGTAGAACGCGCGCAGGCGCCGGCCGCCGCCGATGGGCGGGCAGCGGTCCTCATGTCCGAGATGGGCCTGGATGTTCTGCGGGTAGCGCCGGGCCACCACGCCTCGGGCGGTGTCGGTGCACTGGATCCAGTTGTTCATGTCGTCCTGTTCCAGGTTCCCGGACGGGCCGAACGTCTGGGTGAGGTGCAGGCGCATGGCGGTCTTCACCTCGTCGGGCGCGTCCTTGTCCACCACGCAGTAGGACCAGATCTCGGTCTTGTCCGGCCCCTTGGGGTGCCATACCCGAATGAGATGCCGGCTGAAGTTGGGCGACACGTTGGGGAAGACGGTGGTGACCAGCCCGGGCCGTTCGGCCATGTCGGGGCCGACGCGCCGCACCAGCTCATCGAAGTGATCCTGGTGGTAGTCGCGGATGAGGCCCTCGGCGACCCGCGAGAGAGCGCGGTCCGTGTCGGGTCGCGCGTCGTCGTTGGTCTGCGGGTAATAGCGTTTGTCCACGGGCACCCGGCGTACCGACGCGTGGGTCACGGTGTGGTGGCCGTCGTCGCCGAAGAAGTTGTCCGCCGCGTACTTCCAGTTGGCGTTCATGACCCATTTATGCACACCGCCGATGATCTCGGTGCCGCCGGCGCGGCGGTCGAACATGAAGTTCAGCTCCTGGTCCTGGCCGCCGAGATATTCCAGCAGCGTCGGCGCGTCCGGATCGAAGGTGGCGAAGACGAGCCCCTTGTGGACGTCGAGCTGGGCCACTTCGACGAGGCCCCACCGGGACATGTCCAGCTCGTTGCTGTAGATCTCCTTCATGCCCGGCACGCCGATGAGCTTGCCGTCGTTGCCGTAGCACCAGCCATGGTAGGTGCACATGAACGACGTGGCGTTGCCCCGGTCGGCGCGGCACACCCGGTTGCCTCTGTGACGGCACATGTTGAGGAACGCGCGGATGGTCCCGTCCCCGCCCCGGCACAGCAGTACCGGGTCCTCGCCCATGTAGGTGGCGAGGAAATCGTTGGGGTTGGGAATCTGGGTCTCGTGGCCGAGGAACAGCCAGCAGCGCGCGAAGATTCGCTCCAGCTCCTGCTCGTAGATGTCCCGGGAGAAGAAGACCTGGCGGTCCAGCAGGCCCTGTCGGGTGTCCACGAATTCGTTCATGCGATTCATTCCGTTCACCTTGAACCTTTCGCGCTCGCGTCGGTCGATGTGCGGGTGGTTTGGTGGCGATTATATAGGTTTCGGGCGGTTGCCTGTCAACGATGGAACGGGAGCAAGGGGGCGGCATGACAGACGGGGCGGGTTTGAAACGCGCTTCGGCACGGCGTAGCATGAGCCACGAAACGGGGTATGAAGATGGTGAAACTTGATGCGCCTCCCCTGTCCGGCGTCCGCGTCCTCGACATCGGCCATGTGCTGGCGGCGCCGTTCTGCACGCGGCTTTTGGCGGACCTGGGGGCGGACGTGGTGCGGGTGGAGAGCAGCAGGCACCCGGACTTCCCTTGGCCGTCGTCCTACCGGCACGCGGACGGGCGGCACGCCTCCTATCTCAACACCAACCGCAACAAGCGCTCGGTGGCCGTCGACCTGAAGCACCCGGCGGGGTGCGATGTCGCACGGCGGCTGGCAGCGGCCGCGGACGTGGTGGTGGAGAACTTCAGCGCGGGGGTCATGGAACGGCTGGGCCTGGGATACGAGTCCCTCAGGGCGGCCAACCCCCGCCTGGTATTCGCCAGCATGTCGGGCTACGGCCACAGTGGTCCTCGTCGCGACTGGACCAGCATGAACATGAACCTCCAGGGCGCCGCGGGGCTCATGCAGGTCACCGGCGCCGAAGGGGACCCGCCCACGGCCATTTCGAACTCCTGGAACGACTACATCGGCGGGCTCCACACCTGCTACGCCGTCATCGGCGCGCTGACCGAGCGGGAGGACACCGGCGAGGGCATCCACCTGGACATGGGCCAGTTCGAGTGCAGCGTCTCGATGATCGCGCCGCTGCTTCTGTCGAGCGCGGTAAACGGGCGAAGCCCCGAGCGCATGGGCAATCGCTCGCACCGCTTTGCCCCGCAGGGCGTCTACCGCTGCGCGGGAGAGGACGAGTGGTGCGCCGTAAGCGTCCACGACGACGACCAGTGGCGCGCGCTGGCCGAGGCGGTCGAAGAGGGAGGCCCGGACCCGCGGCTGGCGGGCGAGGTCCGCTTCGCCACCCTGTCGGGACGGTTGCGCCATCACGACGAGATCGACGAACGCATCGAGGCGTGGACCCGTGGACACGATGGCGCGGAGGTGGAGACCCGGTTGCGGCGGGCCGGCGTCCCGGTGGCGCGCATGCGGCGGGTCCAGGACCTGGCCGAGGACGGCGCGCCGTCCGGCGCCTACAAGAGAATGGCCGAGCCTCGGGTGGGCTCGATGCTGACGACGGCGCTGCCCGTTGCGTTTTCCGAGAGTCCCCTGCCCCCGCCGACGCCCGCCCCATGCCTCGGGCAAGATACACGGGAGGTTCTGCGGGAATGGCTGGACCTCCGGGAAAGCGAATTGGCGGAGCTGGCGGGAACAGGGGCGTTGACATAGTGAGCGAATCCGCCGAAACGATCATCACCGACGAACTGCGCCGCTGCGTCGGCCGGAAAGGCCCCGTGCGCACCTTGGGGACGTTGAGCGCGTCGGACGTGCGCCGTTACGTGGACGCCACCGGCGACGTCAATCCGCTGTGGCTGGACGACGACTTCGCCCGCTCCGCCGGTTACAAGGGACGCCTTCTTCCGCCCATTCTGGTGGGCTGGACGCCCTTCAGCATCAAGGAGCCGGAGGAAGGGAGAGGGTCCACGTTCGACGTGCGCCGGCATCTCCCGGTGCCCGCCGCCTACACCAACGTACGCAACGCGGGCAGCGAGACCGAGTGGCTCGAGCCCGTGTACCTGGGCGAGGAGCTTTCCTGCCAGAGCCACATCGTCGACATCACGGCGCGCGAGGGCCGGATGGGCGTCGGGATCTACGTGACGCAACTGGAAGAGGTGCGCAACGCGGAGAACGAGCTGGTATTCACCCGGCGCCACACGGTGGCCCTGTTTCGGGAACAGCAGACAAGGGAATGAGAGCGTAGCGGTGCGTGAGTGCCGCGAAGTCAAAGGGGCACCACGATTGACCATGTCACGCATTATCGACCTCGGATCTTTGGCCGGCGCCTACGCCGCGCGCCTTCTCGCGGAGTCCGGCCACCACGTGATCCGCATCGATCCCGCGGGCGGTGATGCGGTCCGCCGCACCGGCCCGTTCCTGGGGGATGCGCCGGACCCGGAGCAGGGGGCGTTTCACCATTTCCTCAATGCCGGCAAACGGAGCTTCTCGCTCAACCTGGACTCCGCCGCCGGATGGCGTCTGTTCCTGGAGCTGTTGCAGACGGCCGATGCCGTGGTGACGAGCCGGCGGTTGCCCGTTGATGAGGACGACCCGCCGAAAGCGGCTCTCGTGTGGACCGACGTCGAGGAGGCGGAGGATGAGCTGTGCGCCTACGCCCACTCAGGGCTGCTCTCCCTCACCGGACACCGCGACGGCCGGCCCACGCTCATGGGCGGCCACATCATCTATCTGGCCACCGGGATTCAGGCGGCTGTCGCCACGGCCGCCGCCCTCCGCGTGCTGCGGAACACCGGCAAGGGCCAACGCGTGCGCGTCTCCATGCAGGACTGCCTGGAAACCTTCGTCGAGCAGGCCATGGTGGAGTACACCTTCTCGGGAACGCGCACTGAGCGGCGCGGCAACCGCGGCACCATCACCGCCGTCTCCGGGGCGCTGCCGTGCAAGGACGGCCACTGGGTGGTGAGCCAGATCAACCGGCCCGGCCGCTGGGAGAAGTTCGTGGAGTGGGTCCAGGACCCCGAGCTCATGGCCGACCCGTCGCTGGCGTCCGACGACGCGCAACGGGAGAAGAAGGACTTCATCCTGGACCGGGTGCTGGCGTGGTCGAAGCAGTTCACCAAGTCGGAGATCGTCGAGGAGGGGCAGCGGCGCCGGTTTCCGTCGTCGCCGGTGTCGACGCCGCTGGACCTGACCCGGGACCCGCAGCTCATCGCGCGAGGCTACCTCACCGAAGCGGATGACCCGCGGTTCGGACGCATTCCGTTCCCGCGCGGGGCGGTCGCGCGCGTGCGGAATCAGGAAATGGAGCCGGCGCCCACCCTGGGGCAGCACAACCGGGAGATCCTGGCCGAGCTGGGCTACTCCGATGCCGACCATCGCGAACTGGCGGAGACCGGTGCGGTCTGAAGCGTTGGGCGCAAGCGTGGCCATGAACAAGCAGGGATGACCGGCGCGGAGACGACCATGACCGAGCAGCGATTCCTCGATGACGTCCAACCCGGCGCGGAACTGGTGGCCGGCGAGTACGGCCCGCTCACCATCATCGACACCGTGCGCTGGGCGGGCCTGCAGGAGAACACGCAGCAGCTCCACTACGACCGCGACTGGGTGCGCGAGCACGCCGGCCTGCGCACCTTCATCGCCAGCGGCGCCTACCGGCAGGCCCTGCTGATGCGCATGCTGACCGATTGGCTGGGACCCCGCGGCCGGCTGCGGAAGCTCGGCATCCGGCACACCTACTCGACCTTCGAGGGCGACACCATGCGGTTCGCCGCGCGGGCCGTGGAGAAGAGCGCCGACCCGGCCGATCCGTGGATCGAGTGCGAGCTGGAGGGCGCCAACCAGGAGGGGCGGCAAATCCTGACCGGCAGGTGCACGCTGGTGTTGCCCACCCGGTAGCAGCGGGCGCGCCGCCACGCGACCGCCCGGAGACGGCGCACGCAGCGGCGGCGCCCCGGCCGGGCTACCGGAGCGAGGCGCGGCGTATCACTTCTTCGGAAGAACGATCCCCTTCAACGTGGCGATGAGCGACGGCTCCAGGCTGTAGAGCTTGTTGACGCTGCCCAAGGTCTCGGCGCCGTCGATGGGGTCCACCGCCAGACGCAGCTTCTTGGCCTCCGCCCGCAGCGCGGGATCGTTGAGGGCATCGATGAAGGCTTTCTGCATCAGCTTGAGGCGCGCTTCCGGCATGTTGGGCGGCGTGGAGTAGGGGAACTGCCCGCGGTGCGCGTAGTCCGCCACCTCCAGGAGCTTGCGCGCATCCGCGGTCTTGGCGTAGTCGATGGCCCGCGGGATATCCTTGATATCCGGGTGCACGTTGAGCGTGTTCTGGACGACCATGTTGACCCTGCCGGCCTCGAAGGCTTCCCGCCAGATGGATCTCACCGTGTGCAGCGAGCCACAGTACCCGTCCGCTTCCCCGGCCTCCACCGCCACGCGCGCCCTGGCGCCGCCCCGGTAGCCGTCGACCACCTTCGTGGGGAGCCCGAGCGCCGCTTTCATGAGCTTCGGGATATCCGAGGTGCTGGTGCCCGGACCGATGGCGGAGATGAACATCTCCCTCTTCGAGCCGAACCAGTCATCCATGTTCTTGATGCCGCTCTTCTGGTTGAAGCTGCAGACGCTGTGGTTGGGGGCGGGCACGCCGAGCCAGCCGAACTTCCGGCCGTCGAACCTCGCCGCGTCGTTGCCCATGACGTGCTGGAGCACCAGCGGGCCGGCGAAGGCGCCGATGGTGAGGCCGTCCGGCTTCGCCGTGTTGAAGATGTAGTTGGCCGCGATCATGCCCGCGGCGCCGGTCATGTTCTGCACGAGCGTCGACGGATTGCCGGGCAGGTGCTTGCCGAGGTGCCGGGCAATCAGCCGGGTATACAAGTCGAAGGAGCCGCCCGGCGAGTAGGCCACCACCAGCTTGACGGTCTTCCCCGCGAAGGACTCCTGCGCGACCGCCGGCACGGCCAGCGCCGCGACAAACGCCAACCCCGACAAGAGCCCGGTGATCATCCTGAAACGTTCGTACATGAGCTTCTCCTCCATGTTGACGGCCTTTCGGACTCCGTGCTGTATAGTACAAACCAAGGCCGGGCAACAGCGCGCGGACTGCCGGACGCTGATGCCGGAAGGGACTTCGAACGCCATGATCATTCCCGGGATGAGTTCACGGGAGGCCAGGGCCCGCGTGGACGAGCACTATCGCAAGGTGGCGCAGCGTTGGCGCGAGCGGGTGGCCGGCTCGCCCTTCATGGTTCAACTCATGGAGGGAAGCCTGCCGCACGCCGCGCTGCGGACGTTCTTCAAGAACTGGGCTTCGTACACCATCGAGATCAATACCGTGGAGGCGGCATCCTACCACAAGCACATCGCCTTCTTCCGCCGCAACCGCGACCTCATGGCGCCCATGGCCCGCAAGCTGGCCGATGAGCTGCTGCATCCCGAGCCTCCCGGACACATCCACGTGGTGCTGGAGACGGCCAAGGCCCTGGGGATCGAGGAGGACGAGGTCTATCTGGAGCCCATGCTGGCCGAGTTCCGCGCCAAGATCGACTTCAAGCGCGCGATCCTGTGGGAGGGGACCGTAGCCGAGTTCTACGCGGCCGGAGCCACCGAGGAACAGACCGGATACTGGTCCGCCGACTGCTTCAAGGCCCTCACCACCCACTACGGCCTCACCCCCGAACAGGCCGTCTATTTCTCCACCCACGAGGAAGCCGACCTCAAGGAGCACGAGGACGGCGTCATGGGCCACGGCAGCTTCCGCCGCCTGGTGCTGCAACGCCTGCTGGAAGGCGGCATCGAGGTGCGCGCCGGCTACGACCTAGACTACTGCGGCCTCACCGCCGTGGACCTCCACGGCGACATCCTCAACGCCTGCCTTTGAACGACGATGCAACATTCGGCTCCAGAGGCACGGCAACCACCGCGGGACGCATCCGCGGACCCGTTGCCGCGCGAAGTGGTGCTCGAGAACATCGTGGGGCTGGCCGCGTTCCTGCCGGTGATCATTGCCACCGCCGTCGCCGCCGGCCCGCTGGTGACCGCGTTCAACGACGTGCTCGGAACCACCCTGTACCTACCTGCTCGTGGCCACTGCGCTTCAGGCGTAGGCCGCTTTGCGCCGCTCACGCCCATGGATTTGATTCTGGCGGAGGGGAAGGGATTCAAACCCTCATCGTCAGGTAAACCCCTCTTCATTGACTCTGACCTCGTGACGATCCACTCGTCACACGATTGTATCCCGTCTGCCAATGACGGCTATAGCCGGCCACGTACTCCACACTCGTACGCGCAAAGTCAGCTTCGGCGGCTTCCAGGCTTCGCTCCCACGTGGGGTACAGTCCGGCGCCGAACCATCCGAGGGCAAGCAGGTCGATGCGTTCTTCGTCACTCAGATCCTTTACGAGCTTGACCAGACGTCGGAACGGGGTACTCGTCAGAAACAAGTCCATCGCTTCGCCCGGAAGAACACGCAACCCTCCACTATGTTGCGCGAAATAGTCTTCCAGCACGGACTTCTCTGTTGCCGAGAACCTGTCCTGGGCGGCGATCAACTCCTCCATCCTTGTCCGCTTGATGAACAGCGCAGTCCTTGTGGCTTTGATCCAGCGCGCGACACGTGGCGTTCCGATGTAGCGGACACGGGTTTGGGGCAACCGGCGCGCCGCCTTCACCGCGAATCGTCTGTCGGCGGTGATCAAGTCGGAGTCGGCAACCTCGGCGCATGCCAAGTAGAGACAGTCATAGATTGGATGGTGGAGATCGATGGCGATCTCCGTAGCGCGGCCAAGGAGACCGGCGTCGTCATGGAGGACAAGGATGCGGGACAAACTCGCAAGTTCTTCAAAGTACGGCTGTGAATCGGCAACCTCGCCCCTGGCCGCCTTCTTCCAGATCGTGTTGGCGAATTCGACGAGCACGAGGGCCGGGGCGTACAACTGGAAACGAGGGGCAAGCAACAGCCGCGCCTCCCGGTGCGCGGGCTCGGGCACAAACCACTTGACGACGACGCTGGCATCGACCGTCAGCCTCACCGATCACGGTCCTCGCGCAACAGCTTGGCGCTGTCCGTCTGGGGGGTGCCGGCTGCCTGCGAGATGAGCTTTCCCGTACGGCCCCGGAAGTCCGCGATGCTCCGGTACCTTTCCACCATTTGCGTCAAAAGGTGACGGAGTTCCCCTTCGAGCGACCGCTGGTTCGCTTTCGCCTGCAACTTGAGCTGCTCGATGATCCTGTCGTCAAGGTTGCGGATGGTCAGATTGCCCATGTCATTCCTTTCTGAATGCATTATGATGGCATACCGCTTGCGTCCGTTCAACCACCGCAGCAAAATACAGCCGACGTTACTCCAGCTTGCACCCCTCACGGTGGCGGCGCAGGCAGTCGAGGTTGTAGTGGAAGATGGCTGCCTGGGCGCGGGCGAAGCCGGCACGGCCGGCGCCGTTCGCCCGGCTGCGCTGGTACCGCCGCCAGTCACCCTCGTTGCCGTCGCGCCAGTAGCCGTCAAGGATCTGAGCGGGCAGCGGCTTGAGTTGCGGGCGGGTGTTGTAGCGCGCGCCGGGCGGGCCGTCGCGGCCGGGCAGGCGGCGGCGTTCGCCCAGGAAGCCGTGGAAGGAGTAGAAGGCGTCGGCGCCCGGCAGGAACTCCAGATCGTAGTCGACGGTCCGGTCCGGGTCGGTAATGTCGTCCGCGGACATCGTCGGCCGCTCGCCGAATCCCATCATGAAGGCCCTGGCTTCGGAGTCGAGAAACCGCACCGCGCGCCGGACGGTGCGCCCGGGGGCGTGCGGGTACAACTCGTTCGAGCGGATGGCAATGTCGATGTCAAAGCGTCCCTCGGGTCCCAACTCCACCGACTCGCCCACCAGGTGGGTGCGCAGGTAGTTGTGCTGCTGCAGCGTGAGCGCCACGGGACGCTCGGCCGCATCCAGAACAACGAACGCGGCGGTGTAGTGGTCGAGCTGGTGCCAGTCGTCCAGGTCGGCTACCAACCGCAGCGGCAAAGCGAACGCCATGGGCAGCGCCGCGGGCAGGCCGCTCACCCGGAAGACCAGGTGGTAGGTGACGACGGTGAACTCTTCGGGCGTCTGCCCGGCCTTCGGCCGCGCCCACAAACCCGTGCGCTCCACCGCGGCGTAGACCACTGGACGCGGATGGCCGTCACCGGGCACGTGCGTGAACTCGGCGCGGACGTCTTCCCGGTAGCGGTTCAGGTCCGCGGGAGTCGGACCGTCGATGCGGAGGCCGTCTCCGGTCACCAGGTGACCGTGGGCGATGTAGTCGCGGTAGAAGTCGATGGGCCCCTCGTGGCCGGCGGGCAGGTGGAAATGCGGCGCGTGCCGGCGGGCCAGAGCCTGATCGGCCGGGCCCGCGACGGGTACCGGCGGATTCGCGGCAAAGTACTCGGCAAAGCCCGGATACTGTGAGAAATTGCGGTCGGCGGCCCAAGCGCCCGATGTGACCGCCCACAACAGAAGTCCCGCGATGCAAACGGTCAGGGCCAGGGTTCTCGTGTGACCTGCCGACAACTACTTGAACCTCGCCAGCAAACAAGACTCACTCCGACGGCTCCGACGCTTGCTCAGGGCTGAAGCCATCTGCCGCGCGCTAGCGCCTGCGCTTCCTTCCCGGACGTGGGCGCAACTCCCGCTTGAGGCCCCCTGCGTCCAGCTTTGCCCGATGGAGATACGCGACCAAGGAACCGTACCCCGTCTCGCCGGCGAAACGGACGGGAACCGGCGGGGTCTCACCGAATACCCGCGCCATGTGGAGTCGCACATCGGTGTGGGGACGGTCCCGGCCTTTCCCTGATCGCCGCTTGAATCCCGCCTTCCTCTCGAGCCGGAGGCGACAGTTCACCGTGGAGCCGGCAAAGGGAGAGTACCGGCTGGCCTTGAGTCGCCCGACTCCGGTCCCGTGCGGCTCGCCCACGAGCTCGTAGAGACGGCGGCCGGTATAGACCGGAATCCGCAGCCTGCATCCCTGGCCGGCGTCAAAACGGGAGAGCACCGCAAGCAGGGCGCCGGCGGGGTCGAGGGCACCCTTGAGCTGGGCCGGGGCAACCGACGGCGGGTTCCCGCCCTTCCGACGTGGCTTGATGCGCACGACCCTCGGCGTTCCCTCGTTGAAGCCAAGCTCGACCAAGCGCTTCTTGCGCCACCGCTTGCTGCTGTAGCCTGCCCGGACCGGCACGATTTCCCCCGAAACGAACGCGCCGTGGGAATAGGCCGTCGTCTTGAGGCGGGTGAGAGCCTTGACCAGACCGCTGGTCTTCAGGCGCAGCCGCACGGCATACGCCGACGCATCGAGGTCGTACGCCGCCGCATCCGGGTCATACGACGCGGCATCGAAATCGACTCGAAGATCGAGATTGCCCGCACGAATGTCGGCGAAGTACGCGCGGTAGGAAAGCTGCAGCCGGCCTTCTCCCGCGGATGCGGTGGACAGGGAGAGGACTCCCGCGAGCGTCGTCAGGCACAGGCAGCACAAGATGAGCCGTGCGTGTCGCCATGCTGCGGAGAATCCCAAGGGCATCCGTAGAGTAAACCAAGGTCAGGCCGGTTGGGCAAACGAAGCGGCGCCCATGGGGCCATGGCCGTTGCGTGCGCCGAACCCGGCGGCGGGTTGCCTCCACCGCCCCCGTTGGTAATATGCATGGAGAGATGCAACCTGATCGAGGATGCATCCCCCATGGAGACCCTGTTCAACAGCCCGGACAAGTCACTTCCTTGACCAGTCCGCCGTGAAGCACGGGGAGGAAGATTGAGTCGCACGACCCCGCTTCGCCGCGGCGAATTCCTGGCCCTCGTCGCCCTGCTGATGTCGCTCCCCGCGCTCTCGACCGACGCGATGCTGCCGGCGTTGCCCGCCATAGGCCACGACCTCGGGGCACCGCGCCGGAACGATGTGCAGTTCGTCATCACGGCGATGCTCATGGGGCTGGCCCTCGGTCAGATCGTTTTCGGCCCGCTCTCCGATCGTTTCGGACGCAAGCCCGCCATCCATGCCGGCTTGGGCCTGTACATGGCGGGTTGCCTCATGAGCGTCTTCGCTCCGGTCTTCGAGGTGATGATCGCGAGCCGCGTCGTGCAGGGCATCGGAGTGGCGGGGCCGCGCATCGTGATCATCGCCCTGGTGCGCGATCAGTACGAGGGAAGGCAGATGGCTCGACTCATGTCGTTCGCCATCGCCGTGTTCATCCTCGTCCCCACCGTCGCTCCGGCCCTCGGACAGGGCATCCAGTGGCTGGCGGGCTGGCGCGCGATATTCGGCACGTTCTTCGCCGTCGCCGCCATCGGATTCGCTTGGCTTGCGCTCCGGCAGCCGGAAACCCTGCCCGCCGCCCGCCGGCGCTCCATCTCGCCGCGGTCCGTCGGTGGTGCCGTCCTGGAGGTCCTGCGCATTCGGGCCGCGCGCGGTTACATCCTCGCCACCGCCTGCGCGTTCGCGCCGTTCATCGCCTACTTGAGCTCTGTCCAGCAGATCTTCCAGGAGGCCTACCGGGTCGGCGCCCTCTTTCCGGTCTATTTCGGCGCGCTGGCGCTGGCCATCGGCGGCGCCTCGCTCGTGAACGCCCGCCTCGTGCTAAGGTATGGGATGCGCCGGATCACGAAAGCGGCGGCGTTGTCCATCGCGCTGGTCTCCGTCGTTGCGTGGGCGCCGGCCTCCGCCTTCGACGGGCTTCCCCCGCTGTGGCTGTTCATGGCCTACCTGCTCGTCATGTTCGTCTGCTTCGGACTCCTCTTCGGCAATCTCAACGCGCTCGCCATGGAGCCGCTGGGCCACATCGCCGGCGTGGGAGCGGCGGTGGTCGCTTCGCTCCCCACTTTCGTCGCGGTGCCGTTCGGAGCGTTGGTGGGCCAGACTTTCGACGGCACCATGTATGCCCAGATTGCCGCCTTCGCGGTCTTCGGAGCGGGAGCCTTCGCCGCGATGAAATGGGCCGAGCGCGGCCCGGAGCAGGACGAGATCAAGGCTGGTTGAAATCGGCGCCGGCAATGTGCACGCTAGTCCAAACTCGCGGCAGGACGAACAGGAGCACGGTTCCATGAAAGGTCTCATCGCATTCTCAATGGCGGCATTCATCGCGGGACTGTTGTCCGCCCCAAGCGTGGCGAATTCAGAGCCGGGCGTACCCAACCCGTTGCGCATCGGCACCGAAGGCTACTATCCGCCGTTCAACTTCGTCGACCAGTCGGGTCAACTCAAGGGGTTCGACATCGACATCGCCATGGCGCTCTGCGAGCGGCTGAAGGTGGAGTGCAAGCTGGTGGCGCAGGACTGGGACGGCATCATCCCGGCGCTTCTGGCGGGCAAGTACGACGCCATCGTGGCGAGCATGTCGATCACCGACGAGCGCAAGAAGGTGGTGAGCTTCACCGACAAGTACTACAGCAACAAGGTGCGCTTCGTGGCCGCCAAGGGCGGGGGCTTCGACCCCGGGAAACTCGACGGCAAGACCATCGGCACCCAGCGCGCCACCATTGCCGCCAACTGGCTGGCGAAGAACGCCGGCGGCACGAGGGTGAAACTCTACGACAAGCAGACCGATGCCTATCTCGACCTGGCTGCCCGAAGGCTCGACGCCATCTTCGCCGACGGGTTGGTGCTTCACGAATGGCTGAAGACCAAGGCGGGCGCCGGTTTCGAGGTGGTGGGCGACGCCTACGAGCTGGACGAGGGCATCGGCATCGCCGTACGCAAGGAGGACAACACGTTGCGGCAACGGCTCAACGCCGCGCTCGCCGCCATACTCGCGGACGGCACCTACGCCACGATCAACGCGCGGTACTTCCCCTTCAGCATCTACTAGTGGCCCGCGGCCCTACGGCAGAGTCGTTGCCGGGTAAATTCCGTCTTGCCATGGGCCCCTTTCTTCGGCGGTTCTCCGCATGAACGAGCCCCCGGCGCTGCTGCTCGGTTTCGGCGCCCAACTCGCGGCAGGGACACTGGTAACCGCCGGGCTAGCGGGCGCCTCCCTCGCCGGCGGCCTGTTGCTGGGCATCGCCGGGGCGGCGGCGCGGATGTCCCACCGGCGGCTGCTGCGTACCGCCGCCCGGGCATACACCACCGCGGTACGCGGCGTGCCGGAGCTGCTGGTGGTCCTGATCGTCTACTTCGGCGCCTCCGCCGCCATCGGCCGCGTGGCTGCGCTGTTCGGCGTTACAGGCTTCTTCGAGCTGAACCCCTTTCTCGCCGGCGTGGCGGCCCTCAGTCTCACCTTCGGCGCCTACGCGGCCGAAGTGCTGCGGGGCGCATTCCTGGCCGTGCCGCCGGGACAGACCGAGGCGGCTTACTCCTTGGGGCTTACACCTGCGCGCGCATTTTGCCACGTGCTGCTGCCGCAGGTCTGGCGCACGGCGCTCCCGGGGCTGGGCAACCTGTTCCTCGTATTGCTCAAGGATACGTCCCTGGTCTCGGTGGTGGGGCTGGACGAGCTCATGCGAAAAAGCGCTCTCGCGGTGAGCTATACGCAGCAACCGTTCCCTTTCTATGTGGCCGCCGCGTTCATCTACCTCGGCATGACGGCAGTCTCCATGGCCGGCATCCAGGTGCTGGAGCGACGTGCGGCACGCGGAATGGAGTGGTCCGGATGATGGCGGGGCTCCAGGGTATTGCCGTCGAGAGCACTGCGCAACTCCTGGCGGGCGCCTGGCTCACGGTGCAACTCACGGCGCTGGCCATGCTGGCGGGCACCACCCTGGCCTTTCCGCTGGCACTCATGCGGACGTCACGCCATGGCTGGCTCCGCGCGCCGGCCTACGGCTACGTTTTCTTCTTCCGGGGCACCCCCCTCCTGGTCCAGATCTTCCTGGTCTACTACGGCTTGGCGCAGTTCGAGACGGTTCGGGACAGCCTGCTGTGGCCCGTCCTGGGCGAGGCGTACTGGTGCGCGATCATCGCCTTCAGCCTGAATACCGCCGCCTACACGGCCGAGATCATCCGCGGCGGGATGCTGGCGGTGCCTCGCGGAGAGCGAGATGCGGCGCAGGCCCTGGGTTTTTCGCACTGGCAGGAAATCCGCCTCATCGTGCTGCCTCGGGCGGTGCGGCAGGCGCTGCCGGCCTACGGCAACGAGGTGATCCTGATGCTCAAGGGCAGCGCCCTGGCCAGCACTATCACGCTGCTGGACCTCACCGGCGTCGCGCGCACCCTCATCGCACGCACCTACCTGGCGGTGGAATTCTTCGCGCTGGCGGGGCTGATCTACCTTCTCCTGACCCTCTTGATCGTGCGCGGCGTGCGCGCGCTGGAGCGGCGCTGGGCGCGGCCCGGCCAAGCGATCGAGACCGTGCCAGGCACACGCCATGGAGACCTTCTCGCGTGATCACCGGGCCGAACAGGCATCAACCTCCTGGCCAGCCTACCAAAATCCTCATTCATCGCGGACGACTCCGCCGATCCCAGGCGGGTGCGTCCCGTTGTCCTCCGAGCATCCCGAAACCCTGGACTCGAAACCCTTTCTCTCCTATCCTTGCCTTCGCTACCAAGGAGAACCCGCTCAACATGAATCTTCTTACGATCAAACGAGAGGCGGTACCCCTACACGCCGAAGTCGCGGCGATGCTGCGACACCAGATCCTGGCCGGCACCCTTGCCCCGGGCGCGCAACTGCCGCCGCTCAGCGAACTGACGGAAAAGTTGGGCGTGGCGCGCATGACCGTGCGACAAGCGATGGATGCGTTGGAAGCCGAGGGGTTGATCGAACGCCATTCGGGCCGCGGCACGTTCGTCAAGCGGGTTGACCTTCCCAAGCGCCAGACACTGAACATGCAGGCGGACCTGTCGCAGCTTCAGTCGATGGTCGCTCAGTTGGAAGTCTCCGTACTGGTCGAGGAAACACAGGCCGCGAAGACGGACGAGAACGGGGTTGCCTATCGATACATGAAGCGAATTCACTCTCTTGACGGCAAACCCTTCTGTCATGTCGACCTGCGGGTGGACAACGCCCTCTACGAAAAAGCGCCGGAGAGGTATTCTTCCGAAATCGTGGTCCGCGTTCTCAAGGATATGGGGATCCCGGTCGGTTCCGCGCGCCAGCGGGTGACCATCTCGTACGCCGACCTGGAAGTAGCACAGGCCCTGCAGATCAAGGTCAACTCACCCGTATTCCGCGTGTTTCGAGAGTTCTTCGACCCCAGCGGCCGGTTGATCTACTCGGCGAACCTTGTCTATCCCGGCGATGTGCTCGAATTCGAGATGGAGTTCACGACCGACACGCCCGATTGACCTGCCCGTTCAACGGTGACCTTCCCGGAATTCCTCGGGGCCGTCCATGTCCGCCCCGCGCTGCAGAGCGCTAGATCCCCGTGCGCGCGGTTATCAAAAAACTCATTGCATCCGTTCCCGCAATTGTACTAGTGTTCTGGCAGTCTAGTTGATCGGGTCTTCGGACGACCGCGGCGCAACTATCGCTCTTCGCGCCCGGGGCCCTTGTCGATGGTGGAAATGTCCCAAGTCATCCGGCAGATCGACGTAACTGTCTACCGGGCACCCATCGAAACACCGGTCATGACGTCCTTCGGCAACATGACGGATCGGCCGGCCGTCATAGTCCGTCTCCAGGACCAGGACGGCGCCGAAGGATGGGGTGAGGTCTGGTGCAACTATCCTACCTGCGGAGCCGAGCACCGGGCGAAGTTGATCGAGACGGTATTCGAACCACTTTTGATCGGATATAGCTTCGAGGCTCCGCCCGAGTTGTTCGATTACCTCACCGAGCGCAGCCACGTTCTTGCGATTCAGACCGCTGAGGTCGGACCCATCGCGCAATGCATCGCGGGCCTCGACATCGCCGCCTGGGATTTGACGGCGCGGAAGTTGGGTTCGCCGCTTCACCGGTTGCTGGGGAGCGAGGGGTCGTCGGTTTCCGTCTATGCCAGCGGCGTCAATCCCATCGGTGCCCCGGAAACGGTTGAACGCGCGCGTTGCGATGGCTATCGGGCATTCAAGGTCAAGATCGGTTTCGGCCACGACAAGGATCTGGCCGTCCTCTCGGAGGTATGTTCCGGTCTGACCGCCGGCGAGCGATTGATGGCTGACGCCAATCAAGCCTGGACCATCGAACAGGCGCGACGGTTCGTGGACCGGACAGGCGACATTCCGTTGTCCTGGCTCGAGGAACCGCTTCGGGCCGACCGGCCCGACGAGGAATGGCGAGCCTTGGCTGAACAGACGAAGATCCCCATCGCCGCGGGAGAGAACGTTCGGGGACAGCGCGATTTTGAACACAAGATAAACAGCGGCTACCTGGGCGTGGTGCAGCCCGATATCTGCAAGTGGGGCGGAATATCGGCGAACCTGCCGATCGTCCGCGGTATTCTGGCCGCCGGCGTGCGTTACTGCCCGCACTATCTCGGCGGCGGGATCGGGCTTGTCGCCAGCGCCCATCTTCTGGCGGCGGTCGGCGGGGATGGCTCCCTGGAAGTGGACTACAGCACAAACCCGTTGCGCGAAGGCTTGGCCGACCCTTGGCCGGCGGTGCGGGACGGAACAATCTCGCTGACCGGCGAGGCGGGACTGGGCGTGAAGCCGGACCTCGACCGGTTACGCGAATTCGTGGTCGCATGAGCGTGGTGGGTGTCATGTCTGACATTGCGATGCATTTCGAGGCCACTCATGACGGTTGAGAACTTTTTCCACATCTACGTCTCGTCATTGAGCGGCGGCCGCATCGACGTGTTCAATCTCAACGCGGATACCGGCGAGATGTCGCGGAAACAAGCTGTCGAGCTGTCCGGGAAGGGCCTGCCGCTGGCTGTCTCGCCCGACCGGCGCAGACTCTACGCTTCCGTCATCGGGGAAGTCGACGGCGAGGAGGAGCCGCGGTACGAAACCTTCCGCATCGCTTCGGCAAGCGGAGAGCTGGTGCACCTCGATACCGTGAAGGCGCCGGCGCGGATGGCTCATATCTCCGTCGACAGGACCGGCCGGTTTCTTCTCGGCGCATCGTTCCCTTCGGATCTCATTGCGGTCAATCCCATCGGCGCGCGGGGTTATGTCCAGGAGACGCCTTCGGACCTTCGCTCCGCGCCCGGCAAGGCGCATCAGATCATGACCGATGCATCGAACCGGTTCGCGTTCGTCCCCAATTTCGGTGCGGCTCTCGTGATGCAGGTGTTGTTCGACGAAAGGACCGGAACCCTTTCGGACAACGCGCCACCCAGCTTTGAGCAGCCGGCGGAATCACGGCCGCGGCATGTCGCTCATCATCCGGACGGACGGTTCGTCTACCTGCTCAACGAGAAGGAAGGAGTCGTGGTCGCCTGCGAGTTGGATCCGCACGCCGGCACCCTCGCGGAAATCCAGCGAGAGAACATAATGCCGCATGCCTTCGAGGACGAACCGTGGAGCGCACAGATCCACGTGACGCCGGACGGGCGCCAACTGTTCTGCAGCGAGCGACGATCGAGCACCCTTTGCCGGTTTGCGATCGATCTCCAATCCGGTCGCCTGTCGGAACGGTCGCTCCAGGATACGGACGAGGTTCCCAGGTGCTTCGACATCGACCCCACCGGTACATGGCTTGTCTCGGCCGGCCAGATGACCAGCCAACTCATCGCCTATCGTATCGACGGGGAATCGGGCCGGCTCGAGGAAACAAGCCGCGTCGGGACGTCGGACGAACCGGTCTGGGTCGAGATCGTTGAACTTCCCTGACTCGTCCATGCGTTGGAGCCATGACGCAATGCTGAACCTGAGTTGTAACCGTGTTGTGATGGAACTTGTTGGAGGAGAGACGGAAGACCGTTGACGCATCTGAACCTTAACTGGGAGGTACCCGATGTCACAAATTGTGAATGATCATCAGCACGCCGACCGTGTGCTGCGGACCGACCGACCGAGACGCATTCGGCCCGTCGCCCAGGGAATCGCGCGTAATTTTGGGATGGCTGCCCTCGTTGGCCTGGTGCTGCTGCTGGCCTGGTTGCCGGCCCTGGCACAGGCGGACAAGCTGGTCGCCGCGGTCAGCAAGCCGGGCACCGAGACCAACCGGTTCTGGTCCGGCAGCACCATGTGGCACGTGATGGATCCCGCCTTGGAAGGATTGCTCGACCAGGATCCCGTCACCGGCGAGAATACCAAGAACGGCTTGGCGGTGTCGTGGGAGGCCAGCGACGACTTCAAGGTGTGGACCTTCAAGCTCCGCAAGGGCGTCCAGTTCCACCATGGATGGGGAGAGTTTACCGCCGCCGACGTGGTGCACAGCTACAAGCTCCATACCGGCCCGGATGCCATCATCCCGACGGTGGACCAACTGAGAGGCGCCAAGGCCGAGGCCGTCGACAGGTACACGGTGCGGTTCACCTATCCCGAGCCCAACAAGAACCTGCTGTTCCTTCACGGCGGACGCAGCGTGATGAAGGTCTACAGCAAGGCGCAGTTCGACAAGGAGGGTCTGGAGGGCTACGACCGCAAGTTCGCGGGTACCGGCCACTATCAGTTCGTGTCGCGCAAGCCGGGCCAGATTCTCTACGAGAGATTCGACAAGCACTATTCATCGGTGAAGCCCGACTTCAGGGTCCTCGAGTTCCGCTTCGTCGATGAGCCCGCGACCAAGCTCGCCATGCTGCTGTCGGGCGAGGCGGCCATCGCCGACCTCCCCCGCGAGCTGATGAAGGACGCCCTGGCGGGCGGGATGAAGACCGCGGAATCGGCGCGCGCCGTGATCCAGACCGACGTCGTCCTCAACGGCCTCTACTGCGAGTCGGGCGACAAGGCGTGCGGCAAGCACCTCGCGTGGCATAACAAGAAGATCCGGGAGGCGATGAACATCGCCCTGAACCGGGAGGAAATGCTCCAGGTGCTGTTCCCCGGCGGCGGCGCCAAGCTGCTGCCTCGCTACGCCATGACGCCGGGCCACGAGGGTTACGATCCGACCCTGGTGGAGCGTTTCAAGAAGGAGTACGGCTACAACCCGGAACGGGCGAAGAAACTGATGAAGGAAGCCGGCTACCCCGATGCGTTTGAGGACCCGACAATCCACCTGGTGCTGAAACCCAGCGCCGGCGTGCCCGAAGTGGCGTTGCAGATGGAGCTAATCCATCAGTACCTGACGGCGGTCGGTTTCAAGGCGGAGCTCCGGGAGATCGATCACGCAACGGTCGGCGCTATGGGCCGCGCACGGAAGGCATACATCATCCATCCAAGCAAGAACGCTCCGCCGCGGCCCACCGAAGTCGCTTTCCGCGCCTTTTATTCCAAGCCGGGTGGGCCCTACCAGGGATGGGAAGACGACTTCACGAGCAGCAACATCAAGGCGTTCCGGGCCGAGCGGGATCCCAAGAAGCGCGATGCCATTGCCCGCAAGCTTTTCAACTACCTGTTCGAACAGTATGTGAGCATGCCCATGTTCGAACTGCGGACGCAGTTGGCCTTCAACCCCAAGATGGTAGCGTCGTGGCAATTCCCCGGCGTGACGTCCACCGGCTACGGTCACTGGCACACGGTAAAGGCCGCGAAATAAGGGCGTGATCTCTCGTCCGAAGGGCGGGCCCCCCGGGCCCGGGGGCCCCCCCCCCAACCCCCGGGGAAAAAAAAAAAAAAAAGGGGATACCGGGTTTTGATAGCCAGCTAGCCCCCATTGGCCAAACCCGGAAAGCCG
>JAPPHF010000060.1:20439-27422 GCA_028821115.1 Deltaproteobacteria bacterium
TCGGGCGTCAGCTCCGGCCCCAGGGGCGGCCCCCGGGCCCGGGGGCCCCCCCCACTCTCCCACGGGGCAAATGAAACGAAACCTGGTCATCCGGAGTTTGCAGAGCCTGCTCGCCCTCTTGGCCATCAGCGTCATCGCGTTCGCCATGTCCCACCTCACCGGGAGCCCGGTGGACGCCATGCTCCCGGATGACGCCGGACCCGAGGAGGCCGCGCGCCTTACCAAGCTGTGGGGCCTCGACCGCCCCCTGTACGAGCAGTACTTCGTGTTCCTGGGCAATGCCCTTCAAGGCAATTTTGGCGACTCGATCAAGTGGCAAGGTCAGACGGCGTTCGGCCTGGTGCTTGAACGGTTGCCGGCGACCATCCAGCTCGGCGGGTTCGCCATAGTCGTCAGCACGATCATCGCACTGCCCGTGGGCGTCCTCGCCGCGGTCTACAAGGACACCCCCTTTGATTCGGCCGGCAAGCTCGTCGCCCTGCTCGGTCAGGCCATGCCCAACTTCTGGCTCGGCATCGTGCTGATCTGGATATTCGCGGTGCACCTGAACTGGCTGCCCACGTCCGGCCGCGGCGGCTTCAGCCACATGGTCCTGCCGGCCATCGCCATGGGCTGGTTCCAGGTCGCGGCCTTCATGCGCCTGACCCGCTCCGCCATGCTGGAGGTGCTGGACAGCGAATACATCAAGCTGGCCCGCATCAAGGGGGTCCCGGAGCGCCGGGTGATCTGGGTCCACGCCCTGAAGAACGCGGCGATCGCGCCGTTGACCTATTTCGGCGTCATCGCCGGCTCCATATTCACCGGTTCGGTCGTGATCGAGACCGTGTTCGCCTGGCCGGGCACCGGGTTGCTCGCCATCGACGCGATCCGGGGCCGCGACTTTCCCGTGATCCAGGCGGTCGTAGTCACCTTCGCCGGCGTCTTCATCGTCGCCAACCTGATCGTCGATACGCTCTACGCCTATCTCGATCCACGCATCCGCTACCAATAAGGGAACGGAGCCTGGGAGTGACCGACTCACCCTCACCTGCCGATCGGGTTGCCGACGACA
Source organism: Deltaproteobacteria bacterium (assembly GCA_028821115.1). Lineage (GTDB taxonomy): Bacteria > Desulfobacterota > Binatia > UBA9968 > JAJDTQ01 > JAJDTQ01. Next base: position 21,491 of record JAPPHF010000060.1, read on the forward strand.
ATACCGGGAGAAAGCCGGGCTTCTGGCGCGGGCTTCGCCGGCTGCCGTTGATCCCGATGTTCGTGCTCGTTGTATTGCTCATCATCCCGGCGCTGAGCGCGGATTGGCTGGCGCCCCACGACCCCATCCGCGGTTCCATCCCCGACCGGCTGAAGCCGCCGGTGTTCTTCGGCGGCACGTGGGAGTTCGCTCTCGGCACCGACCGCCTCGGCCGGGACATCCTGAGCCGCATTATGCACGGCGCCAAGGTGTCGCTGTCCATCTCCATCGCCGGCATTCTCGCCGGCGGCGTTCTGGGCACCGCTCTCGGGCTGATCGCCGGCTACTTCCGGGGTCTGGCCGATGCCATCATCATGCGGCTTGTCGACATCACGATGGCGCTGCCCAGCATCCTGCTGGCCCTGGTGCTGGCGGTGACTGTTGGGCCGAGCTTCCAGACCATCATCGTCGTGGTGACCTTCGTGCTGTGGGCGCTCTACGCCCGTCAGGTCCGGGGGGAGGTCCTGAGTATCCGCGAGCGGGACTTCGTCGCCCGGGCGCGCGTGGCCGGGGCATCGGATTTGCGCATCATCGTCCGCCACATCCTGCCCAACGCCGCCAACACCATCATCGTGCTGGCGACCCTGCAGGTGGGTTCGGTGATCCTGCTGGAAGCGGGATTGAGCTTTCTCGGGGTCGGCATCCCGCGACCCACACCGGCCTGGGGACTGATGGTTGCCGACGGCCGGCAACTCATCGTCAGCGCCTGGTGGATCGCGTTCTTCCCGGGCCTCGCCATCACCCTCACCGTCTTCGCGTTGAACCTGCTCGGCGACTGGATGCGCGACAGGCTGGACCCCCGGCTGAAGGAGGTGTGATGCGCAGCCCGTCGGAACGGCCGGCCCTGGAAGTCAGGGACCTCGAGACCCGTATAGACACCAAGCTCGGCCTGATCAAGGCGGTGGACGGCGTCTCGTTCTCGGTGGACCACGGCGAGACTCTCGGTATCGTCGGCGAATCCGGGAGCGGCAAGAGCATCACCGCCCTCAGCATCCTGCGGCTGGTGCCGAAGCCCGCCGCGTACATCGCCAGGGGACAGGTGCTCCTCGACGGCGAGGACCTGCTGGAGAAGAGCGAGACCGAGATGCGCAAGGTGCGCGGCAAGCGCATCTCGATGGTCCTGCAGGATCCGCAAACGTCGCTCAATCCCGTCTTTTCCATCGGCTTCCAGGTCGTCGAAGCCATCGGCATGCACGCCGACGCGCCGCGCAAGACGCTGGTGCGGCGGGCGGTCGAGGCGCTCCGCCGGGTCCGTGTCGCCGACCCGGAGCGCCGCGTCGACGACTTCCCCCATCAGATGAGCGGCGGCATGAAGCAACGGGTGGTGGGCGCCATCGCCCTGGGCTCGTTCCCGAGCGTTCTCATCGCGGACGAGCCGACCACGGCGCTGGACGTCACCATCCAGGCGCAATACCTGCGGCTGCTGAAGGACATCCAGCAGGAAACCGGTCTTTCCATCATCTTCATCACGCACGATTTCGGCGTCGTCGCGCGCATGTGCGACAAGGTGGCGGTGATGTACGCCGGGCGTGTGGTCGAATACGGCCCGGTGCGCGAGATCTTCAACTCCCCGGCGCATCCTTACACGAAGGCGCTCCTCAACTCGGTGCCGGCCGTCGAAGAGGACGTGGACCGGTTGTATTCGATCAAGGGCCAGCCGCCGGCGTTCTGGGACATGCCGGAGGGATGCCGGTTCGAGCCCCGCTGCGACGTGGCCATGCAACGTTGCAAGACGGAGTATCCGAACAAGTTCGCGAGGGCCTCGACGGGAAGTGGCGCTCACTACGCCGATTGCTGGGCACTGGAGGAGCCGGAGTGGATTCCCAGCCGGTCCTGAAGCTCAACGAAGTCACCAAGTATTTTCCGGTGACCAAGGGCCTGATCTTCGGCAGGACGATCGGCTACGTGCGCGCCGTCGACGGGGTGACCCTCGACCTCGGCCAGGGCGAGACCCTCGCGCTCGTCGGTGAATCCGGCTGCGGCAAGACGACCACCGCAAAGCTCATCCTGCGGCAGGAAACGCCGACCTCCGGCAAGTTGGAGTTCGAGGGTGAGGACGTCCATGAGATGACCGGAACCGCGCTCAAGCAATACCGCACTGACGTGCAGGCGGTCTTCCAGGACCCGTGGTCGTCGCTGAACCCACGAATGCGAGTGTTCGACATCGTCTCGGAAACCCTGGTGGTCAACCACGCAGTGGCCAAGCACGAGGTTGCCGACCGCGTCGCCAAGGTGCTGTCCGACGTGGGGCTCCGGCCCGAGCAGTCACGCAACTTCCCCCACGAGTTCAGCGGCGGGCAGCGGCAGCGCATCGCCATCGCCAGCGCGCTCATCTCCGAGCCCAAGCTGCTGGTCCTCGACGAGCCGGTGTCCGCCCTCGACGTCTCGATCCGCTCTCAGATCATGAACCTGTTCAAGGACCTGCAGGACCGGTACCGCATGTCCTACCTCATGGTGGCACACGACCTCGGCACCACGCGTTACATGGCGCACAAGGTGGCGGTGATGTACCTCGGCCGGCTGGTCGAGCTGGCGCCGACAAAGAGCCTGTTCGAGGCGCCGCTGCACCCCTACACCCAAGCCTTGTTCTCGGCGGCCTTGCCGAGTCATCCGGACATCGAACGTGAGGAGATCATCCTGGAGGGGGAGGTGCCGTCGCCGATCAACCCCCCGCCGGGCTGCAGCTTTCACACCCGGTGCCCGTTGAAGATCGGCGAGGTGTGCGAAAGGGAGACGCCCAGGCTCGCTCCCCGGCCCGATGATCCGCGGCACCACGTCGCCTGCCATCTCCATACCGGAGAACAGGGAGGCGTCTGAACCATGGATAAGAAAAGCGTGTCTGGCAAGAGCCTCTCGGCCTCCAAGGCTGACGTGATCTACGGCCTCGTGCTTGGCGTGATGGCGTCGGTGATGATGGTCCATACGTTTTCGAGCCGGTATGAAGTGGCCCACCTGTTCGGCGACGTATCAACGATGTTCGCCCCCCGATTGCTGCTCGGGGTGATGATCGCGCTGTCGGCTGCGCTGGTATTCAAGGGTCTGCGGAACCGCGGCGGCGATGTCCTCGAGTCGGTCAACACTCCGAGGGTGGTTCTGACGTTCCTTGCCGCGACGGCAACCACCGCGGGCGTCTGGTTCATCGGGTTCTTCATCGCCATGCCCATCGGGATCTTCCTGACCGGCCTGGCGCTCGGCTACCCGGGCAAATTGGCGCTTGCAGGTACAAGTCTGGCTGGAACGATCATCGTGTGGCTGACGCTCGGCGTGTTCGCGAACGTGGCACTGCCGACGGGTGTGTTGTTCTAGCGCACAGGACAGCGGGATCTACCGATGTTGCAATTCGTTCCGGAGGCTCTGGCGCAGACATTCGACGTCTCGATCCTGGTCGCCCTTGCCATCGGCACCATCGCGGGAATCATCATTGGCGCGCTGCCCGGCCTGGGCACGGTCCTGGGACTGGTCATGGCGCTGCCGTTCACCTTCGTCCTGGACCCGCCCACGGCGGTCGCCCTGTTGCTGGCCATCTACGTGAGCTCGATCTATGGCGGATCCATCTCGGCCATCCTGATCAACGTTCCGGGAACTCCCCAATCCGCGGCGACGGTGTTCGATGGATACCCCATGGCGCGGCGGGGCGATGCGCCGCTGGCACTCGGGTACGCCACCATGGCGTCCTTCGCCGGCGGCATATTCTCACTGGCGGTCCTGGTCCTGGTGGCGCCACAGCTTGCGAAGGTGGCTCTCCTGTTCGGTCCCATCGAAACCTTCGCCCTCATCTTCTTTTCGTTGACGACGGTGGCATGGGTCTCCGGCGGCGAGATGATCAAGGGCCTGCTGTCGGCGACCATCGGACTCTTCCTCGCGCTGATCGGCCCGGATTCCATGACCGGGCAGATCCGGTTCAGCTTCGACAACCTGTTTCTCTCCGCCGGATTGACGGTGATTCCGCTCCTCATCGGTTTCTTCGCCGTCTCGGAAATTCTCTACCAAGCCGCGACGCTCAAGGACGTGAAGATACTGTCGGTGCCCGAGGGCGGATTCAGTATCCCGCCGTGGTCGGCCTGGAAGCCGCGCCTGGTGACCCTGGCGCGGAGCTGTGGCATCGGCAGCTTTATCGGGGTGCTGCCGGGGACGGGCGCAACCGCGGCGGTGTTCATCAGCTATGCGGATGCGAAGCGGCGAGCGCCAAACCCGGAGGAGTTCGGCAAGGGCGAACCCAGCGGGCTGATTGCTTCGGAGGCGTCCAACAATGCCGTCAGCGGCGGCGCGATGGTGCCCATGCTGGCCCTGGGAATTCCGGGCGACGGCGGCACCGTGGTGATGATGGGCGCCCTGACGATTCACAGCGTCATTCCCGGCGTGCGGCTGTTTTCGGAACAGCCCGATCTCGTCACGCAGATCTTCGTTCTCCTCCTGGTCGCCAACCTGTTCATGGTGTTCTTCGGCGCCCTGGGCTCGAACCTCTTCTCCCGGATGCTGCGTCTGCCGGTGACGCTGCTGATGCCGTTGGTCCTGCTGATGTCGCTGGTGGGCGCATTCGCGATCCGATCGAATCCCGTCGACCTCATCGCCGTCATCGTATTCGGCCTGGCCGGGTTCCTGCTGCGGCTGAACAAGTTCCCGCCGGCGCCGATCATCATCGCGTTCGTGCTGGGCGAGCCCCTCGAACTGGCGTTTCGCCAGGGACTGGTGCTGACCGACAAGAACTTCCTTCAGTTCTTCGCAAGTCCGATCGCCAGCATCCTCTTCGCCATCTCGGCTCTCATTCTTCTCAATCTGTTCGGGCTCGGTGGTTTTGTGGGCAAGTACTTCAAGCGGAATCGTGCCGATGTCCGAGAATGAAGGGAAAAAACAAAGGAGGTCGTTATGAGATCTTTCATGTGCTTTGTCGCTGCAATCGCGATGACAACGGGAATCGCCTTCGCCGAGTATCCGGAAAAGCCGATCGACGTGCTTGTGCCGTTCGGCGGCGGAAGCGGGCCGGATGCCAGCTTCCGCATGCTTCAGCCGGACCTCGAGGAGATTCTCGGCCAACCCATAGTCGTCAGGAACGTCGGCGGGGCGGGCGGCACGGTGGGCGCCGCTCAGTTCGCGGGTCACGCGAAGGACGGCTACAAGCTCGGCTTCATGCCGGTGGGGACAACCACCACGCAGCCCCATCTGCGCAAGGTCCCCTACAGTGACAAGAGCTTTGCGCCGATCTGCATGACCATACAAGACCCCATGGCGGTGGGAGTCTCGCCCGACTCGGGCCTCAACAGCCTGGATGACCTCATCAACAAGGCCAAGGCCGGCACGGTGACCTCCGGCGGCCCGCCCCCCGGCTCGTTGCCGCACATCGGCCAGGCGGCGCTCGCCGCGGCCTATGGGGTCAAGTTCAAGTACGTGCCCCACAAGGGCGGACACGGCGCCGCCAAGTCCATTCTGGGCGGGAAGGTCGACGTGCTCGTCGATCCGTTGGGTTCGACGCTCAACTACGGCCTCAAACCGTTGGCGGTCCTGAACGGCGAACGCCTGCCGGCGGCGCCCGACGTTCCAACCATCGACGAGCTCGGCGGCAAGCCGCTGCGTTACTCGATCTGGTTCGGGCTCTTTGCCCCGGCGGGAACACCCGAACCGATTCTCGACAAGCTGGGCCAGGCTTGCGAAGCCGCCACCAAAACCGAGCGCTATAAGGCCACCGTCAAGAAATCGGGGCGTACGCCGCGTTTCATGAACCGCGCCGAGTTTACGGCGTTCTTTGCGCAGCAGTACAAGGACAACGCCGCCTTGCTGGAGGTTGTGGGGCTGAAGAAATAGCGGTGGGAGATCGGTTTCAGGAAGTCTGAAACGTGACTCCCAGAGTCGGGGGGGGGGGGGGGGGGGGGGGGGGGGGGGGGGGGGGGGGGGGGGG
>JAPPHF010000181.1 GCA_028821115.1 Deltaproteobacteria bacterium
CGGAACAACGGGAACGCATCGACCGGCAACGGACGGCCCTGGGCGGGCGCTGGTTTACCCCGCAGCAGGGTATCCGGGCGTTGGACCAGCTGGTGCGGCAGGATGCCACGACCTCGGTGGTGATGGCGATGGATTGGGCGATGTTCGAAGAGGCGGCCGACGACCGTCCGCTTTTTCTCGATGACCTGCTGTCCACCACCGCCGAGGACGATGCCCGCGCCGAAGCCCCGTCGGGGGACCTGCTGTCGCAACTGCGGGGGACCCCCGTGGGGTCGCGCGAGGAGTTGCTCGTGTCGTTCCTGCAGCAGGAGGTCCGGGCGGTGCTGAGGCTGCCGGCCACGCCGGCGCCCACGGTGGGGTTCTTCGACCTGGGGATGGATTCGCTGATGGCGGTGGAGCTGCGGAACCGGCTGAACCGTGCGTTCGCGGACGTGTACACGGTGCCCAACACCGCGGTGTTCGATTACCCGGACATCGCCGCGCTCGCGCGGCACCTGGTCGGGGAGCTTGGTGAAATCGGTAGCGTACCCGCACCCCAGCCCCGGCCCGAGACCCAACCCGAGGCAGAGGCGGAGACCCGGACAGGGACACGGCCGGCAATGCCCCGCGAGGACGACGGAATCGCGATCATCGGCATGGCGTGCCGCCTCCCCGGCGCTCCCGATCTGTCGGCCTTCTGGCGCCAGCTCGAAGCGGGCGAGAACGCGGTGACGGACAGACGCGGGGATGTTGCTTCCTCGGCCGATCTCGCAGGGGGCCTTCCAGCCGGGTATGAGGCTTACGGCCGCGGCGGGTTCGTGGAGGAGATCGACAAGTTCGACGCGGATTTCTTCCGGATCACGCCGATCGAGGCGCGCATGATGGATCCCCGGCAGCGCATGATGCTCGAGACGACCTGGCAGGCTCTCGAGGATGCCGGGATGGACCCGAACCGGTTGAGGGGCAGCCGCACCGGGATATATGCCGGCATCGGCACCAGCGAGTACCGGGACCTGATGACGGCCGGCGCTTCCGGCGTTAGTTACCTGGGCACCGCCGCGAGCATGGCGGTGGGGCGGGTGGCCTTCCATCTGGGAGTGGAAGGGCCGACGATGCCGGTGGAACTCAACTGTGCGTCGTCGCTGGTGGCGGTGCATCACGCGGTCGCGGGGTTGCGTGGAGGCGAGGTGGATATGGCCCTGGTCGGCGGCGTGGCCGCGGTCCTGTCACCAGGGATAACGCGAGAGATGGCAGATCTGGGGATGCTGTCGCGGGGAGGCCAGTGCCGGGCCTTCGACGCCTTGGCGGACGGCTTCGTGCGGGGCGAGGGCTGTGGAATGGTGGTCCTGAAGCGGCTCGGCGACGCGGTGGCCGACGGCGATTGTATATGGGGCGTGATCCGCGGCTCGGCGGTCAACCAGAACGGTGCGAGCGCGGGACCGACGGTGCCCAACGGTCGAGCACAGGAGCGGGTGATCGAAGAGGCGCTGTCGCGAGCGGGGGTGTCGCCGCCGGAAGTGGACTACCTGGAAGCCCACGGGGCCGGATCGGAGCTGGGCGACACCATTGAGGTGCAAGCGGCTGCGGCAGTGTACGGCAAGGGACGCGGAGCGGAGCAGCCGCTCCTGATCGGCTCGGTAAAGACCAACATCGGCCACCTGGAGCCGGCCGCCGGGGTCGCGGGCCTGATCAAGACGATGCTGGCGATGAGACGAGGGGCGATTCCCAAGCAACTGCACTTCCAGAATCCGAATCCTCAACTCGACTGGGACCGGCTCCCGGTGCGGGTGACCTCGGAGGCGGCGGACTGGCCGGTTCATCCCGACAGGCCGCGGCGCGCGGCGGTCAGTGCGTTCGGGATCTCGGGGACGAACGCTCACGTCATCGTGGAGGGATACGACGCTTCGGGGGATGGGTCCGCGGGAATGGACCAAGGGCAAAGCCCCTCGGGTTCCGCGGTTTCCGTGCCGGTCTCCCTGCCGGATGCCGTTCCAGCGGCTACGGAGGAAGAACCCCCGGCACGCGCTGCCCGCTTGCTGCCGCTCTCGGGAAAAACGAGCGGCGCTCTCCGGCAGTTGGCGGGACGGTATCTTTCGTGGCTGGACGAGCGCGACGCAGTGCTTTCATCGGCGGGCGCGGCCTCGGGACCCTTGCTTTCGGACATGGCATGGACGGCCGGCGTAGGGCGAAGCCACTTCGACTGCAGGAAGGGCTTCGTGTTCCGCGATGCGGTTTCTCTTCGGGAGGCGTTAAAGGCCCTTGCGGATGGAAGCGAGGAGCCGGAGCCCGCGGCGGCCAGGAAGGTGGCGTTCGTCTATACCGGAGAAGGCAGCCAGTGGGCCGGCATGGGGCGTGCGCTGTACGAGGACGAGCCGGTCGTCCGGGCAGTTCTGGACCGCTGCGACGCAGTAGTTCTAAAAGATCGAGGGACCTCGCTGCTGGACGTGATGTTCGGCCGCGCGGACCCCCGATCAAAAATATCGGTGGCAAGCCTGGACGATCCGGTGTGGACACAGCCGGCGATCTATGCGCTGGAGTGCGCGCTGACGGCGCTGTGGTCGAGTCTGGGAGTCGACCCGAGCGTGGTGGCGGGGCATGACGTGGGCGAGCTTGCGGCGGCGCAGGCGGCCGGAGTGTTCGGCCTGGAGGACGGGCTGCGTCTGGC
>JAPPHF010000106.1 GCA_028821115.1 Deltaproteobacteria bacterium
TTGCCCGTGCGCTTGCGGTCGGCTTCCTTCTGGCTCAGGCCGCCGTAGCTCGCGGGGGCCTCGGTGTCCTCTCTGAGGTAGTTGACCACGCCCCGGATGTGTTCCGGCTGTGCCGCCTCTTGGGGTCTCGCCATGGCGCCCTCCTTCGGATCGATTATCTCGTCTTGAGGTAGAACCTAGTCAAAACCATAGAACCGCGCGCAGTTGTCCCACAGGATCTTTCGCTTTGCCTCGTCGGGCAGCTCGAGTTCCAGGAACTCGTCCACGGCATGGGGATACCTGGAGTCGCCGTGGGGATAGTCGGTGGAGAAGACGAGTTGGTCGCAGCCGAACTCCTCGATGGTGAACCGCGCCGGGGTCTCGTCCGGCTCGATGGAAATCCAGCATTGATCCTTGAAGTAATCGCTGGGTTTCCGGTCGAGATCGGTCATGTAGACGTCGCCCTCCCGTTCGAAACCCTCGTCGAAGCGCCAGAGGAGCCACGGCAGCCACGAGCAGTTTGCTTCCAGGAATGCCGCCCGGAGCTTGGGATGACGCGCGAGCACGCCGCCGCCCACGAAGCTCCCAAGCCCCATCATCTGCTCGAAGGGCTGGGAATAGACGCGCCTCAGGCCGAAGTTGGGCTCGAACTGCTCGCCGGCCTGGGTCGCGCGGGAAGTGGAGGCTTCGTGGAACCCGATGGGAAGGGCCAACTCCTCCAGGGTATTCCACAGGGGCTCGTAGTACGGGTCGTGCAGCGGCTTGCCGGTGACGATGTTGGACCGCAGGAAGACCGTGCGGAAGCCGTACTCGCCCACCACCCGGCGCGTCTCCTCCACGGCGTCGTTGATGTCGTAGACCGAGATCATGCCGGCGCCGAACAGCCGGTTGGGGTCGGCGCTGCAGAAGTCGTGAAGCCAGTCGTTGTACGCCCGCGCCAGGGCCGCGGCGAAGTGCGGTGCGTGTCCCGGGTAGTCCAGCACATGGAGGCCCCGGGTGGGAAACAGCACCGCGGCGTCGATGCCCTCTATGTCCATGGCCTCGAGCTGCACCTCGCCGGTCCAGCCCCTTTCGGAGTGGTCGCGGTAGGTGTTCTGGTTCTTTTCGTAATTCTGGCCCGCATGCAATTCATCACCGGTGCGGCGCGCTTCAGCCCCCTTGTCGGGGAATTTCAGCTTCAGGTCCCGGACGTTCTCGGACTTGCGCCCCAGCGGAGCCTGTTCCCGAAACTCCGGCGGCAGGTACCGAGGCCACAGATCCGTGGGTTCCATGATATGCATGTCGCTGTCGAGTACTTTGAAACCGTTCTTGGCCATGAGTTTGTCCCTTTCTTTGCGGGGAGCTCACACGCGCCGCCTCGGGGCCGCCGCCCGCTCCGTCTCCCCCAATGGATGAGAAAAGGCCGCCCCCTCGGGAGGGCGGCTTTCGCGCTATTGAACCGGATCGGGAATATCGAGCTGGTACAGGTTCTTGACGTTGGTGCAGACCAGCTTCTTCCGTATGTCCGCCGCCAGGTGACCAAGGTCGCGGTCGATGTACTTCTTGGAATCCGGCCACGTCGAGTTGGCGTGGGGGTAGTCGTTGGACCACATGCAGTTGTCCTGGCCCCACCACTCGAAGTTGTGGCCGGCCACCGTGTCGCGGAAGAAGGTGCCGAAGAACTGCCCGTTGAAGTACTCGCTGGGGTTCTTGGTGATGGAGATGGGGTTCTCCCCCTTGAACCGGTTCCAGTAGTAATCCCACTGCTGCAGCATGAACGGCATCCAGCCGATCTCGTTCTCGACGCACACGAACTTGAGCTTGGGATGGCGCTCCATGATGCCGTAGAAGATGAAGTCGAAGACCGCGTTGATGATCTCCTGGAGCTTCAGGTTGACGCTGCCGCGGTAGGGCTCGACGCCGATACGCTGGTTACCGAACACGGTTTTCTTGTGGTAGCCGTGGCCGGTGAGGATGTGCAGGTGGACCGGAAGCTCAAGGTCCGCGGAAGCGGCCCAGAACTTCTCGTAGTGGTCCGAGTGGAACGGCAGGTCCGCGTGTGGCGCCTGCCAGATGAGCGAGCCCTTGAGGCCCTGCTTGGCGCAGCGCTCCAGCTCCTTCACCGCCTCGTCGATGTCGTACATGGAGATGGCCGCCACCCCCACGAGCCGGTTGGGCGCCACCGAGGAGTACTCCACCACCCAGTCGTTGTAGGCGCGGAACGAGACTTCCTGCAGCTTGGCGTCGTCCATGGCGAAGTGCGGCAGCAGATAGGTCGGGAAGAGCACTTCCGCGCTCACGCCGTCGGTTTCCATTTCGGAGATGCGCTTGTCCGGATCCGATCCGCCCGGCTGGGTCTGAAAGCTCTCCCCCAGCTTCAACTGGGGAAAGCGCGGCACCTGGTCCCTGAAACCCTTGGGAGCCCTTTCCACGAGGATGTCCGACGGCTCCATGACGTGGGAGTCCGACGAGATAATGACCTCACAGCCCGCCAGTGTTCCGTTATCTGCCATTTGATTGTCCCCCTTCGAAAGGTTTCACAGATTTTCGCGCACTTAACCTAGTGTGGTGTCTGGGTAATTCGCAGCATAATCTGCGGGTCTTTTTCGCCGTCGGCGGCGTTACTCTTCCTCGCGTGGTACCCGCCCTGGGGC
>JAPPHF010000016.1 GCA_028821115.1 Deltaproteobacteria bacterium
ACCTGCCCTCGATCCGCTCCGAGGGCATCGACACGATCGCGGTCATCATCGACACATCGGGTTCCGTTCCGGGCCAGACCCTGGCCGAGTTTTGGGCGGAGTTGCGCGAGGTCGTTGACGAGATCCGGCCCGAGAGGGTCTTCGTGCTCCAGGTCGACGCCGCGTTGCAGGACGCGGCCGAGTACGGTCCCGACGACCTCCCGGACGAGATCGCGCTCAAGGGCCGCGGAGGCACCGACTTCCGCCCGGGCTTCGAGTGGCTCGACGAGCAGGGGATACAGCCAACCGTGTGTCTGTACCTCACGGACATGGAGTGCTCGAGCTATCCAGAGGCCGAGCCGCCTTACCCCATCGTGTTCTGCAACTGGGGGACGCCGCCGTCCGACCGGACCCGCGAGCCGTGGGGCGATCGCATCGACATCGCAGCCTCCTGAGGGAAGGGGAAAAGCACGGCGCGGCGGCAGAAGCCCCGGGAATCGCGCCGGCGCCGTCGGCACACTGGAGGCAATGAACATGACAGGAAGTTTCGCAGCTCAGGACGGCGGCCCGGACCGCCCCGTGCGCCGGACCGCCTGGCCCGTACGCGCCATCGTGCTGGGCGGACTCGCCCTCGCCGCCGTCTGTACCGCCGTTGCGCTCGCCCTCGACACGGGGGCGGAGCACATCGGCCTGCTCTGGGTGGCGGCGATTGCCTGGACCGCCGCCGCAAGCCTCGCAGGCGCCCTGTGGCGGGGGTTCGGTCACGGCGACTGGCGCGCCTTTTCCGGTTACGAGCTTCCGCACGACGACGGCGACATGGACGAATGGTCGTCCCGCACCGGTCGCTATTCCTGGCTTGGCGAGATGGAAGACCAGCTGCTCCATGACCACGATCACCTTCACTGATCCGCTCGCCGCGAACGTCCCGCCGGCCGGGCGCCCCCCACGCCACCCCACGGAGGTCGCCGCCATACCCGATACGAGCGGTCAAGTCGTCGCAGGACGGATCACGGACCTATACCCTGACCCTGCACCGGGCGCGGCCACACGACCTCGCCGCGGCGCGCCGCCGCTTCGAGAGGTCGACCAGGGAGGACGGGGACAGTGGAGGGGGGAAGCGGCGCTGGGCGGGCCACAACCCCCGCGCTCGCCCGCAGGCATGAGGTGAGTGTGAGTATGACTCCAACGCCGTCTCGAAGCCTACCACCGATCTGCCGCCGTCCGCAAGCCGCAACGCCCGGATTCGCATTCCAGGAACATCACCAAGGGTCACCGCCGCGCGTTCGAGGCCCTGACCGGCGGCCGGTTCGACAACTTCTGCCTCCTCTCGCGCTCCGCCGACGGCGAGGCAACCGCGGCCATTGCCGCGGTCTCCGTGAGCCCCCCGGCATCCCGGCGGACGTCCGTCGTTGACATGCGCCATAGTGCACATTACGCTTCATTATGATACGCAACTTCAGGAGCAGGGCGCTCCGGCGCTTCATGGAGCGCGGCGACGCGCGGCGCATCCACCCGGAGCACCGCGAAACGGTACGCGACGTCCTGGTGCGCCTCAACGCGTCCGCGACCCCGGAGGACATGGACCTGCCGGGGTTCCGGCTGCATCGGCTCAGCGGCGAACATGCCGGCTTCTGGGCGGTGACGGTCCGTGCCAACTGGCGGGTCATATTCCGGTTTGACGACGGCCACGCCGCCGACGTCGACTACCTGGACTACCACTAGGGAGGCACGATACTCATGCTCATGCACGATCCGCCCCATCCGGGCGCATTCATCCGGCGCCAGTGCCTCGAACCCCTGGGCCTGACGGTGACCGAGGCCGCGAAGGGGCTCGCGGTATCGCGCAACACGCTGTCCACGCTGCTCAACGGCCGCCTCGGCATATCCCCCGAGATGGCCATCCGGTTGTCGGAGGCTTTCGGCGGCAGCCCCGAAAGCTGGCTGACCCAGCAGATGCAGTACGACCTCTGGCGCGCGCAGCATGACCGCGAGCCGGTCGAGGTCAGGAGGTTCGCCACCGCCTGACAGGCGCGGTCGCGCGCCTCCGGTACCACGACCCGCTCCAGGTGTTACTCCGCTTCCTGAACGCCATTCCACATCACCGCCACAGCATTCCTGCGAACCCATCGTCGACCCCGAGGACCTTCACAAGCACGTGACCGGCAACTGACCCCCAAGGCCTCCGACGGCCCCTCCCGGACTTCCGACGTTGCGTCCGCACCGCCCGGAGTCCGGTCCGCACGAGCTTTCCCGTGTCCGGCAACTTCCGGACTCCGGACGCCATCCCGGCTCCGGCGTTCGTTGCAGCCCGTCCCGCCGACAATCGCGCCCCAGATCGCCGCACCAACACCGCCCGGAGGCGGAGCTTGGCGTGAGGCCCGGCGGCAGACAGGGGCAGAGAGAGCCGCTATACCCGCCAACCACCATGCAAGGAGGAATCGATGAACCATACCGCTCCCATCCACGAACCCGCGATCCACCCGATCGCACTCGACCGACTGGTGATCGCGCCGGAGAACGTGCGCAAGACACCGCCCGATGCGGCGGCAGACGCCGAGTTGAAGGCTTCCATCACCGCCCACGGGCTCCTCAAGAACCTCACCGTGTACACCCTGACAGAAACGCGCCAGA
>JAPPHF010000068.1 GCA_028821115.1 Deltaproteobacteria bacterium
TGTCCGGGTCCGGGCCGGTGTAGTAGTCCACGGTGAACAGCATGAAGTGGTCGTCATCGTTGGGCGTGAGAAACATGAAGTGCTCGTAGTTGGAGCCCACCTTCTCCAGCACCTCCGGCTCCACCCGCGCGTGAACGAACTCGGTGTCGCCCACCTGGAGAATGCTCGGCAGTCCCAGGCTCATCTCGTCGACGAACTCGGTGCCTTCGGCCGGACCCGGCTTGGACATGACCATCTTCATGCCGTAGGGGGTCTCCACCGGCTCATAGTCCGGCGGGCTCTCGGCGCTGAAGAACTCGCCGCCCCAGGTCTGTTCGCCGTAGGCGCTGCGGCTGTGGAGGATCCACACGTGGCAGGGATCGGCGCTGTTCTCGTAGAAGTTGAACCAGTTGTATTCGAAACGGCGCGTGCTCTCCACCAGCCGCTGCCCGCCGTGGTCCACCAGCGGCGAGTAGTTGGGCAGGGGCGGCGGATCGGCGGGGTCGGGCCCCATGTAGGCGAAGATCAGTCCTCCGAGGGTCCGAACGGGATAGGCCGGATGCTTGACCTTGGCGCAGAAGTTCGTGTCCGGAGGTTCGGACGGCTGCTCCAGGCAGTTGCCCGCCACGTCGTAGAGCCAGCCATGGTAGGGGCAGCGGATGCCGCGCTCCTCGATTTCGCCGTATTCCAGGGACGAGCCGCGGTGGGAGCAGTCCCGGCCGATGAGGCCCAACTGCCCCGTGAGGTCCCTGAACAGCACCAAGTCCTCCCCCAACACCCGCACTGCCCGGGGGACGTCGTGCAGCTCCTGCTCCGTGCCAACCGCGAGCCAGTAGCGCCGCAGCCACTCGCCGCCCGGCGTGCCGCGTCCCACCCGCGGGATGTCCCTGTTTGTGCTTCTGAAGGTGTCCACGCAGAACCCTGATGGCGTATCCGCGGTATGACGTCAGTCCAGGAAGCCGCCGCGACTCAGCTCCCGTTGCACCGAGTCCCGCGCCTCCGGCGGCAGCGGCTTCGTCTCCCACTTCGGGAACCTTTTGATGTCGAATCCACGCATGCGATACATCTCGGCCACCACGGCCCGGCCGTGACGCTTGATCAGTCCGATGATTACAGCGGTAACGTCGTTGACCCTCCGCTGCAACTGCACGGCCTGGTGGTAGTCCTCCCGCTCCAGCGCACGCCACAGCTCGACGCACAGCTCGGGAATGCAGCTCGTGGGCGGATTGATCATGCCCGCCACGCCGAAGGGCACCAGCCCGAAGATGTCCGCGTTGCCCGTGAACACCGACACGTCCGGCGGGAACAGCCGCACGTAGTCCAGCATGGCGCCGGCGCCGTAGGCCACCTTGATGCCGCGGATGGTGGGGATCTCCTCCTTCATGCGCTGGGCGAAGGGCGGCGCGATGGAGATGCCCGAGTACTTGGGGTTCTCGTAGATGAAGATGGGCAGCGGCACGGCGTCCGCCACCGCGCGGAAATGGGCCATGAGCTCGTACTCGGAATGGTCCGAGTAGTAGTACGGCGGAATCACGCCGATGCCGTCGACGCCCTGCTCGGCGGCGTGCCGAGCGAGCTCCACCGTGCTCTCGGCGTCCGCGGTCCCCACATGAACGATCAGGGGCGCGCGCCCGGCATTCCGGTCGACGGCGATCTCGGCCGTGCGTTTGCGCTCCGCCATGGACATGGCCGGTCCCTGTCCCGAGGAGCCCAGCATGAACAGGCCCTGGACCTCCGCGCCGACATAGAAATCCACCAGCTTCCGGAGCATCGGCTCATCCACCGTTCCGTCATGCTCGAACGGTGTAATCACCGGAATGACGATGCCCTTGACCATGGTCCTATTCCTCCATGGTCATGAGATAACCCCTGTGTGTTGGACGCGTCAAGGCAGACTGCTCCTTCGGCTCCGGCACCGTCATTCCCGCGAAAGCGGGAATCCAAGGGTGGAGAGGGGCGGATCGAGCGCGTTTCCCCGCACCACTCCGCCTGGATTCCCGCCCCCGATCGGGGTCGAGGGCAAGCTTGCGCGGGAATGACGGATGCGGGAAATTAGCCCCCGGCCAGCAGGCGCATGAGGCGCCCGTAGCCGTCGATCTTCTCGCGCATGCCGATGGCCTTGAAAGCGGCGTAGAGCTGCGAGGTCATGTTAGCGATGACCGGCAGCCCGAGGTCCGTCTCGATGTCCTCGATGACGTCCACCACCGGGAAGTTGGCGCAGGGGATGTAGATGGCGTCGGGGTTGTCCGCTTCCCTCACCGCTCGCTTGGCGGCCTGGTAGATGTCCGCCACCGAGACGGCGCTCGAGGTGGTGAATTCCGTCGTCAGGGAAACCAGCGAGCGCGCCTCGAACCCCCAGGCCTTGAGATAGCTCACCACCTTTTCGTTGAGATCGGGAGGATATGGGTCGACCACGGCCAGACGAGACACCGAAAGGTCCCGGAACGCGTCCAGGGCGGCGACTATGCTGGTGGTGCAGGGCACTCCGGTGATGGTCTCGAGCTGGTCGATCAGCTTGGTCTCGAACCCCTTGCCCTGGCTGGATGCCGGTCAGCACTGGCGTGGGGACCGGCGTTGGCTCAGTCGGTTCCGGTG
>JAPPHF010000018.1 GCA_028821115.1 Deltaproteobacteria bacterium
TGCCTTGGCCTCCTGAATCAGTTGCCATACCCGCTCGGGCGTCAGCGGCAGATCCCGGACCTTGACCGCGAACGGCTCCAGGGCGTTCTCCACCGCGCTGGCGATGGCGGCGGGGGAGGGGATGGCCGCCCCTTCGCCCGCGGCCTTCTGTCCCAGCGGCGTGAACGCCGACGGCGAGGGCGCGTGCTCCACCTCGATGTCGGGCGTCTCGGCGGTGGAGCACTTGCCGTAGTCCGTCAGCGTGATGGTCAGGAGCTGCCCCTCGTCGTCGTAGACGAAGCCCTCGCCCAGGGCCACGGCGATGCCGTGGGCCGCCGAGCCGTAGATCTGTCCGTCCACCACGCCGGGGTTGATGATGGTGCCGTTGTCGCCGACGATGAGATAGCGCAGCACCTCGACCTTGCCGGTGCGCGGGTCCACCTCCACGATCGCCACGTGGGCGCCGGCGCCGAAGGTGAACTGGGCCCGGACCCTGCGGTCCTTGCCCGGCACCAGGTTCGGCTGCGCGTGCGGGAAGGTGTAGTAGAAGGTGGTCTGCAGCCCGGCGTCGATGCCCTCGGGCAGCAGCGACTGGTTGTTGTAGGCCACCTTGCCCAGTTCGGCGAAGGTGAGCTTGCGCCGCGGGAAGCCGGGAACGGTCACCACGCCGTCGGCGATCTCCAGGTCCGCCGGCTCGGC
Organism: Deltaproteobacteria bacterium; assembly: GCA_028821115.1. GTDB lineage: Bacteria > Desulfobacterota > Binatia > UBA9968 > JAJDTQ01 > JAJDTQ01. The sequence goes on from JAPPHF010000018.1 coordinate 679, forward strand.
GTCGAGGATGTGCCCGGCCACCTTGAGGACCTTCTCCCGGAGTTGCGTGGCCGCGCCGATGATGGAGCCGATGTCGTAGAGGTGGAAGTTGTTGCCGCTGTTGGCCGCGGCCACGCCCCAGGGCGCCACGTCGCTGTCGAAGGGCGTGGTGGTGCTGATGACGTCGGGGCTCACGCCGAGGATTCCCGCGGCCACCTGGGCGGTGGTGGTCTCGTGGGCCTGCCCGCAGTTGGGCGACCCGAGGTAGAGGGCGATGGTGCCGTTCTTCTCGAGCTTGATGGTGGCGCCGTTGATGCCCCCGGATCCCGGCGTTTCCTTCATTTCGGGAAAGATGGCCATGTCCCGGGCGGCGTTGCGGCCGCCAGGCTCCACGCCGATGACCACGCCGATACCAAGGTAGCGGCCCTTCTCGCGCTCCCGCGCCTGCTCTTCCTTGAGCCTCTTGTAATCGACCTTCTCCAGGGCGCGCTTCAGCAGGCCGGGATAGTCGCCGCTGTCGTAGACGTTGCCGTTGGGTGTCGTGTAAGGCATCTGCTCGGGCTGCACCAGGTTCCTGAAGCGCACCTCGGAGGGATCCATGCCCAGGTCTTGGGCGACCCGGTCGATGATGCGTTCCCAGATGTAGCACATGGCCGGTTTGCCGATGCCCCGGTTGGGGATCACCGGGCAGCGGTTGGTGACCACCGAGTAGCCGTCCGCGCGGATGTTCTGGACCTTGTAGGTGTTGCTCAGGTTGTTGAGCTTGTTGGTGAAGTGGATGGTGAGGGTGCTCACCGAGCCGCCGACGTCGTCGATCTCCTTGAAGCGCAGCCCGGTGACGGTGCCGTCGTTCTTCACCGCGGCCTCGACGTCGAAGTGCTGTTCGCACGCGTGCCCCGCGGCCATCATGTGCTCGTTGCGGTCCTCGATCCACTTCACGGGGCGGCCCGACTTGATGGCCAGCAGCGCCACGATGACGACGTACTTGCGGATCAGGTGGATCTTCTGGCCGAAGCCGCCGCCGATGTCCGGGATGATGACGCGGATGTCGTCCAACTGGAGCGCGTCGCGGAGTGCGTCGTAGATGTTCTCCGGCACCTGGGTGTTGGTGCGCACCGTGAGCTTGCGGCTGAAGCGGTCGAAGGAGGCGATGCACGCCAGCGGCTCCAGCGGCGTCGAGCTGTAGCGGTGGATCTTGAGGTTTTCCCGCACCACGCGGTCGGCTTCCCGGAACGCTTTTTCCGTATCGCCGTATTCCAGGGTGCCTTGCCACGCCAGGTTCGCGCCCAGCTCTTCGTAGATGACGGCGGGGTCGTCGCCCGCCATGGCCTGGTGGACGTCGGTGATGGCCGGCAGGATCTCGTAGTCCACGGCGATGGATTCGAGGACGTCCTCGGCCGTGCTCCGGTCCCGAGCCGCCACGGCGCCCACGGGTTCGCCTACGTAGCGTACCTTGTCCACCGCGCCGGCGTACTCGGCGATGGGCTTCTTGAGGCCCGCGGCGTAGCGGCCCGGACGAAACGGCTTGGTGTCCCGCTTCATGTCCTCGGGCGTCACCACCGCGAACACGTCCGCGCGGTTCAGGGCGGCCGTTGCGTCCACCCCGACGATGCGCGCGTGAGCATGGGGGCTCCGCAGGAACACCGCCTGCAGCATGCCGGGCTCGGTGAAATCGTCGGTGTACCGGCCGTGTCCGGTCACGAGCCGCGGCCCTTCCTTGCTCCGGGCGGCAAGGCCCACGTACTGATTGGGATTTCCGTTAGCCATTGTTTACCTGTCCCGCGGCTTCCTTCACCGCCGCCACGATCTGCACGTATCCGGTGCACATGCACAGGTTGCCGGCCAGACCCTCGCGGATCTCCTCTTCGCTGGGGTTCGGGTTCTTCTTGAGCAGAGAGTCGGCCGCCATGAT
>JAPPHF010000020.1 GCA_028821115.1 Deltaproteobacteria bacterium
CATGGGGGTATTGTAGCAAACCAGGAGTTGGATTCAACACAATATTCAACACCAGGAAAGAAACCGGGGCGCGGACAGGGATGCGCATGCCTTGCTGTCGTCTCGGGTCAAGTGGCTCAAAGCCTTTATTTATAGTGACTCTGTCCACTCAGGCGCGTTTCTGTGTACAGTTAGAGACAAAAGCGTCGAGCATGTTGACGAAGCCCCAGAGCAGGCTTTCGCGTTCGTCCGCGAGTTGTGTGCCGTCAGGACCGATACCATCTGCGAGGATGCTGAAGGCGGCATGGACCGCGTCAATGGCGTCGTCCTCGTCCCATACGTCCCTGGGATCGAACTCGTCGGGCTCAGGCGTGGCGCCGAAGAGCTGTGCGTTCTCGCAAACGGTCGCCATGAGCGACTGTCCCTGATCCGCGATGTTCTCTGTGCTGTACATGATACTCCTCCATCTCCTGTTAAGGACCTCATCCAAGGCCCGGAACTGGGGCGAGTCCGCCCCGAAGTGATGTCCCGTCTTTTCACGCGCGCGCAACGTAGCCACCGGGCGCAGCCCGGCCGGAACGGAGCGAGAGCGGAGAGGAGGACCCCTTTAGGGGTTGGCGCAGAGAGCACGTGTGACAAGATGGGAGATCACGTAGGAGAGGACTTGTACGGAACCAGCACCGTCCCCTTGAAGTTCAAACTTTCCTCCGCCGAGCCAACGGGGACCTGCCTGCAGAGGGTCCACCGCGCTTTTCACTGAGGCCAGAGCGGGTGTGAGGCGAGGCGGCGCCGGGCGACCTCGCGGATGCGGCTGCGGTCGTGCACGCGCTGCGGCCCTCTGGGATCCTCGACAAGATGCACTACGTAGAAAACGCGGCCGGGCGTGAGGATGTCGGCCTGGCGGTAGACGTCGCCGACATGCTCGCCGTCGGCATAGATGCGCGACTCGTGCGGGGTGATCCGCTTGAACGTGACGGTGTCCACTCTCTCTCCCTCCTTCCACTACGGCCTTTGTCCGCTCAGGCCCTCTTCTCTCCAACTCCGGAGAAGCGAAAGAGCGGGCCGAGCCTTGCGGCGAGGACGACGGCGCCGAGCGAAGCGAGGTCGTCGTTGAAATCCCCTCCCTGCGGAACGACGACGGTGGCCGCGACGCCCGCCCGCGCGCAGCGCCGGGCGAGACGCTCCGCAGCCCGTTCGCCTTCCGGATCGTTATCGCGGGCGATGACGAGGCGGCGGCAGCCGGGCGGAGGCGCGAAGGAGCCGAGACTGCCCGCGGAGAGCGCGGCGGCTGCGGTGATTTCCGGCACGGCGGTGACGAGTGACAGCACGGTTTCGATGCCCTCGCCGACGAGGAGCGGAGCGACGGTGTCGGCGGGTGCGCCGAAACGGACGGCGAGGCCGTAGACGCGGCCGAGGGCTTTTCTCGGCGAGGCGACGTCCGCCTTGGTCGGACGCGAGGGATCGAGCCAGGTGCGGTGCACCCCTTGGACGGCGCCGTCGTCGCCGGTCACCGCGGCGACCAGCGCCGGCAGGCGCCGGACTGAGGAGCCTTCGCGGTAGCGAAGCTCGGGATGGAAGCGCAATGTCGGGAACCGGCAGCGCGCGAGACCCCGGGCCCGGAGATACGCTTCCGCGTGGGTTCCGTCCACCGGGCGGCAACGCCGCCACAGGCGGCGGGCCGCTTCGGTGGCGTCGTAGGTGCCCGTATCGCCCAGGGCGGGCGAAGCCGGCAGGGTGAGGAAGGCGCGGGCCTCGTCGAGCGCGGCGCGGAGCGTCGGCGCATTCGTGCGGTGACGGATGAGGTCGAGCAGGTCCCCATGGCTCCCGACAGCGGCATCGGTCCACTTGCCGGGGACGCCGGGACCGTCAAGGCGGACGAAGAGGGAGCGGCCCCGGGCTCCGTCAAGATCGCCCGCGACCCAGTATCGGCCCTGGCGGCGGCCATGAGGAAGGTAGCGTCGGCAGACGTCTTCGGCGCGCGCGCCGAGCGCGGTGGCGATGGCGGCTGCCGGGGATGGGTGGTTGTACATGCGACTCTCCTTCCGGGACAGGACACCCGTCTGGAGCCGGAGGGCGAGCGGGCCGAGCGAAGCGAAGGCGCGACGCCCGGAGGATGGTTGCTCGGGACCGGCTCCATAGAAAATGGGGCTGACGCACGAAGCGCCAGCCCCAGGAGACTGTGAAAGTATACTGGCGAGGATCGAGTGAGACGAAGGCAAGTTTTTTGGACGGGTCAGGTCGGTGACGATGGCGAGAGACGCCTGGGCGGCTTGTACATGCTATCTATAACGGCAGACGAAGCTATCCGATAAAGGATCACCACCATGTCCGAGAGACGCTACCAGGAAGTGCGGTCCCGAAGCCAGATGATGCTGCTTCCGCCGTGTCTGGACGACTACGTGTCGGAGCACACGGAGCACAATCCGGTGCGCGCGATCGATGCGTTCGTGGGTACGCTGGACCTGGAGGCGCTGGGATTCGAGCATGCCGAAGCGAGCTGCGGCGCGGGTCAGCCAGCATACGATCCGTAAGCGATGCGAGCGGCCCATCTACCTAACGGCGGGGATGAGGGGATAGGCTG
>JAPPHF010000147.1 GCA_028821115.1 Deltaproteobacteria bacterium
GCAGCGTCATCGACGTCCACACGCATGTCGAGCAGTACTTCAAGACCGGCGCCAGTCCACGAATCGACTACAGCAACCCGGCGCTCGACAAACTCATCGAAGCGGAGATGGCGGAAGCCGATCCCGAGAAGCGCGCCAAGATTCTGCACGAGATCGGCCGTATCCTGAAGGAGGATTCCCCGTGGGTGCCGCTGTGGAACCTGGCGGACATTTACGGGTTCGCCAGCAACATCGAGTGGGACCCGCGGTCCGACGAGAGAATCCGCACCTGGGAGATGACGATCAAGTAGCGGCGGGCTTCAAACCCGGCCGTCGTACGGGTTTTGAACAGGGACGGGCTTCAAGCCCGCCCCTCCCGATGGGGCCTTTCACGGAGGTACGCGCATGAAGGCCGCGGTGCTGGTGGAGACCAACGCCCCCCTTGTGGTGGACGACGTCGACATCGAGGGACCCAAGGAACAGGAGGTGCAGGTCCGCATCGGCGCCACCGGCATCTGCCACAGCGACCTGCACAACATCAAGGGCGAGTGGGACAACCTGAGGCCGGCGATCCTGGGACACGAAGGCGCGGGCGTGGTGGAGGCGGTGGGTCCGGGGGTCAGCCACGTCAAGCCGGGCGACAACGTCATCCTCTCCTTCCGCGCCAACTGCGGCCGTTGCGAGAACTGCGCGCGCGGCATGTCGGTCCTCTGCAACGGCCACAACTCCCCGCGCCAGGTCATGCACGACGGCACCGCGCGGGTGAGCCTCAAGGGGCAGCCGCTCTACATTTCGGCACGGCTCGGCACCTGGGCCGAGCAGGTGGTGTGTCCTGCGGAGCAGGCCGTTCGAGTCAGCGGCGACATCCCGCCGGAGGTAGCCGCCCTCATCGGCTGCTGCGTCACCACCGGCGTGTGCTCCGTCACCAACGCCGCGCGGGTGGAGGCCGGAGACACCGTGGCGGTCATCGGCTGCGGCGGCGTGGGGCTCAACTGCATCCAGGGCGCCCGTCTGGTGGGCGCCAGCACGATCATCGCCATCGACATCCTCGACGGGAAGCTCGAATACGCCCAGGAGTTCGGTGCTACTCACAAGATCAACAGCGCGCGCGAGGACGCGGCCAAGCGCGTCCGCGAGATCACCGGCGGCGGCGTGGACTACGTCTTCGAGGCCATCGGCCTGGGTCCCACGGTGGAGCAGGCGCTGGAGTGCGCGCGGCCGGGCGGCACCGTGGTGGTGGTGGGGATGGCGCCCATGGACCACACGACCTCCATCAATCCCCTCCGCTTCGTGAGGGAGCAGAAGACCCTCAAGGGCACGGGCTACGGCCACGCGCGCCAGCTCATCGACATCCCCAGGATGGTGGAGCATTACAAGGCCGGGCGACTCGACCTGGACCGGCTGGTGTCGCACCGCTACAAGATCGAAGAGATCAACGAAGGCGTCGAGCGGTTGAAGCAGGGAGAGGCGGCCCGGGGCGTGGTGGTCTTCTGATCGTAGCGTTTGAGTACCGCATGGGAGACACCGCACGAGTCATATCCATCGAGAGGGAATCATGCCCATCGCAAACGTTAGCGGCCTGAATTTCCACTACGAGTTCCACGGCAGCGGCGAGCCGCTGGTGCTGGTGAGCGGCACCGGCATGTCCGGCGACCACTGGAAGATCTTCCAGGTCCCCGATCTGGCGCAACACTACCGGGTGCTTACCTGGGACCACCGGGGCACGGGACGTAGCGACAAGCCGGATGTCCACTACTCCACCCGCATGTTCGCAGACGACTGCGTCAACCTGATGGAAGCGCTGGGAATCAACCGTGCGCATTTCCTGGGTCACTCCATGGGCGGGCGCGTCTGCCAGTGGATCGCCATCGACCATCCGGAGAGGGTCCACAGCGTGATCCTCTCGGGCTCCGGGCCGGGTTCCTCCTACGATGACCAATATTACGAGCGCGGCGTCCCCTACTCCACCGCCGTGGAAATGGCCGAGAAGGGCCACGAGCGCTACATGGAAGACATCTTGGGCGGCGCCTTCATGTTCCCGCCGGAATTCGTGCGCGACCACCCGGACAAGGTCGAAAAGTTCCGCGAGGTGAACAGGACCTACTTCACCCCGCTGCGGCCCTATCTCCGGCACGTCGTGGCCCGCCAGGAGCACGAGACGCGCCACCTGCTGGACCGCATCCAATGCCCGACGCTGGTGATCTGCGGCGCCGGAGACACGGTGGACGAAGCCACCGGCAGCCACGTGGAGTCGTCCAAGGTGCTGGCCGAGGGCATCGCCGGCGCGGAGTTCAAGCTCGTGGAGGACGGCAATCACGGCTACCTTCGCCAGATGCCGGACGTGGCCAACGCACACTTCCTCGAGTTTCTGAAGCGTCATCCCATGGACTAGGAAGAACAGCCGAAGAACCAAGGACCTGAACGGAAAGGAGTTGCAATATGAGCGACGGCAGAAGACGGATCAGCCGGCGGGACGTGCTCAAGGGCGGTGCCGCCCTGGGGGCCGCAGCCCTGATAAATCCTTCGCTGGGACAGTTCGCGTACGCGGCGTCCAAGGACCGCGTGATCGTGTACAACG
>JAPPHF010000105.1:0-18016 GCA_028821115.1 Deltaproteobacteria bacterium
GGAAGAGCAACGCAGCCGACGGCGAAAAAGACAAGCAAATTATGGCAGGAAATCACGGGACACGACACTAGAGAAAACAAGAGAAAGAAGATCCTGGATTATGAGCGTGAAGATCAGACTGAGCCGGCACGGCGCCAAGAAGCGGCCGTACTACCGCATCGTGGTGGCGGACGCCCGCAATCCCCGTGACGGGAGATTCATCGAGCAGGTGGGCACTTACGACCCCCGGACACCCGATGCCGCGCTACGGCTCGACCAGGCAAAGGTTGACGGTTGGATCAAGCAGGGTGCGCAACCGACCCAGACCGTGCGCAATCTCATGAAGCGGGCGGCCAAGGAAGCCGCCGCGGCCGCGGCGACGTAGCGGCCAGGAGACAGGTTTCTTGAAGGAGCTGGTACAGTATCTCGCGCGATCCATCGTGAACCAGCCCGACGAAGTCGAGGTCACGGAAGCGCAGAACGACGACGCATCCGTCTTCGAGCTCAAGGTCGCCAAGGAGGACCTGGGCCGGATCATCGGCAAACAGGGACGCACCGCCAAGTCCCTGCGCACGATCCTGACCGCCGCCGCCGCGAGAGTCGACCGGAAGGTCGTTCTCGAGATCGTCGACGAACAATAGCCGCCCCCTCCCCCCATTGCCCGAGAACCAGATCGCGCTGGGCGACATCGTGGCCACGCATGGCGTCGCCGGCTGGCTGCGGCTGAAGCTGTTCAACCCGCGAGGCAGCACGATCTATTCCACCAGGGAAGTGGACCTGGCGCGGGGCGAGACCCGTCTTGCGCTTGCCGTCGACGAGGCCAAACCCCACAAAGCCGTGGTGCTGGTCAAGCTCCGGGGCGTGGATGACATGGACGCGGCCCAGGACCTGGTGGGCTACCGGGTGTCCGTGCGCCAGGACGCCCTGGCGCCTCTGGGCGGATCCGAGTATTACCACCAGGAGGTGGTGGGGTTCGAGGTGAGGGATGCCAAGGGGGACCGTATCGGCACCATCACCCGCATATGGCCCACGCAGGGAGGCGACCTGCTGGTAGTTGCCGGCCCCGCCAAGGAGCACCTGATCCCCGCGGTCAAGGAATTCATCCGGCAGATCGATGTCCTGAACAGGACCGTCACCATCGACGCGCCCGACGGCCTGCTGGAACTGTAGTGTCCTGGCTCCAGCAGCATCGAATACCGCAAGGATGACGATCGGCAAGAAACTTTCGAAACTCTCGCGGCAGGACATGTTCGCGGTGCTGGCTCTCGCCGTCATGGTCGCCGTCAGCTACCTTCCCGCCCTCTCGGGCAGCTATATTTGGGACGACAACATCTTCACACGGAGCCAGGTGATTCGGGAGGCCTCGGGGCTCTGGAACATCTGGTTTTCACCAAGCGCCCTCAAAAGGGAACACCACTACTGGCCCATCGTCTATACGAGCTTCTGGCTCGAGCACAAGCTCTGGGGATTCGCCCCTCTCGGCTCTCATCTCGTCAATGTCGCGCTGCATCTGATCAACTCGGTGCTGGTTTGGCGCCTGTTGCTTCGTCTGGCCGTTCCTTGGGCCTGGGTCGCAGCCGCGGTGTTCGCCGTACACCCGGTTCATGTCGAGTCGGTGGCCTGGATCATCGAGCGCAAGGACCTGCTCTCAGGGCTGTTCTATCTCACCGCCGCGTTCACTTGGATCCGGTTTCTGGAGAATCCGCGACGGGGACGATACGTTCTAGCGCTGGTGCTTTTCGTGGCCGGGTTGCTCTCCAAATCGGTCGTGGTGACTCTGCCGGCGGCGTTGTTGATCGAGCGTTGGTGGAAGCAGGGTCGTGTAGGCACCACCGACCTGTGGCGGATGGCACCCTTTTTCGCGGTGGGCCTGTTCGTCACGCTGGCGGACCTGTGGTTGTACTACACGTCGCGGGCGGCATTGTCGCTGGGCTACTCGCTGATCGAGCGGGTTCTGATCGCGGCGCGGGCGTTGTGGTTCTACACCGGCAAGCTCTTCTGGCCCACGGAGCTGGCCGGGATTTATCCGCTCTGGGACATTCGTGCCGGAGACCCGCTGGCATGGGTGTGCCTCATCGCTACGGTGGGAGTCGCGGCGGCGCTCTGGCTCGGCCGGCATCGGCTGGGCCGGGGCCCCCTGGCCGGAGCGCTGTTCTTCGCGGCGACCCTGTCGCCGATGCTGGGTTTTCTGGACTACGGCTTCATGAAGATCTCCTTCGTCGCCGACCGCTTCCAATACCTGGCGGCCGGCGGAGTGATGGCGGTAACGGCCGCCGCCGCCGCCCATGGCGTGGGCAGGTTGCCCGGTCCGTGGAAGACGAGCGCCCGGGCCGTCGTGGCGACCGTGCTCGTGCTCCTGGGTGCGCTGACGTGGCGTCAGGCCGGCATCTACCAGAACGAGATCACATTCTTCAGCCATGTCGTATCGCTCAATCCCCGGCAGGCCTACGCCCACAAGCGTCGCACCCTCCAGTTGAGCCAAGCAGGTCGTCTGGAGGAGGGCCTTGCCGCCGGCCGTTTCGCCGTGAGGCAGCTCCCGGATTCCGCCGACGCCCATGGAGCCTTGGGCTTCGCCCTCCTGACGCTCCGGCGGTTCGACGAGGCCGAGACGACCCTGCGCCGCGCCCTGGAGATCGATCCGCGTAACACGTTCGCCCTCAACGCCATGGGTGAGGCCTCGAGGCTTCAAGGGCGGTTCGAGGCGTCGCTCGAATGGTACCGCAAGACCCTCGCGGTGGACCGCGACTACGCTCCGGCCCATGCCGGGATGGGCCACACCCTGGTCGGCCTCCGCCGTTTCGACAAGGCCGTCCCGTTCCTGAGGGCGGCTGTTTCGCTGCAGCCCAACGTGCCCATGGCGGGTGCCGCCCATTTCCTGCTGGGCGAAGCGCTGCTGGCGTTGGGCCGGGCCGACGAAGCGGGGGAGCATTACGAACGTACCCTGCGTTTCCATGGGCGCAACACCGATGCGCTGACCCGCCTCGCCTTCCTGCATTTCGGCCAGAAGCGCTACGAGGAGGCGCTCGGCCTGTATCGGACCGTGGTCGAGATCGATCCGTCAAAGGCACGGGCACACTCCAACGTGGGAGCCGCCCTCTACTACCTGAAACGTTACCAGGAGGCGCTTCGGAGCTTCGAACACGCGCTCTCCCTGGACCCGAACCTTCGTTATGCTCGCACAGGCGCCCGACAGGCGCGCAATGCCCTGCAGGCAGGCGGAGGATAGAGTGGCGGCTCCCGTGTGAGTGACCGGTGCGGGGCGCGTGTGCTATAGGCCCGAAAGGACGTGAAGGAAGGCAACACGACCAACGGCCCGCCATGCATTTTTCGGTTATTACGCTGTTCCCGGAGATCTTCGAATCCCCGCTGGCCGGCAGCATCCTCAAGCGCGCCCGGGACAGGCAGCTCGTTACCATCGACCTGGTGGACCTGCGGCAGTATGCCCGGGACCGGCACCGCACCACCGACGACTATCCCTACGGCGGCGGCCAGGGCATGGTGCTGAAACCCGAGCCGCTCATCGAAGCCATCGAGGACTGCCGGCACAAGCTCAAGAACCCCCGGGTGGTGCTGCTGTCGCCCCGGGGCCGGGTGTTCGACCACGAAGTCGCCGCGTCGATGTCGCGCCACGAGGAGATCGTCCTGGTCTGCGGCCGCTACGAAGGGGTCGACGAACGGGTGGTGGGCTATACCGACGATATCCTGTCCATCGGCGACTACACCCTTAGCGGCGGCGAGATACCCGCCCTCGCCGTCATCGACACGGTGGCGCGGTTGGTGCCCGGGGTCCTCGGGAACGAGCAGTCGGCGCGCGAGGACTCGTTCGCGGAGGGCCTGCTGGAATATCCGCAATACACCCGGCCGGCGGAATACCGGGGCATGGAGGTGCCGCCGGTGCTGCTCTCGGGCGACCACGAGGAGATCCGCCGGTGGCGGCGCGACATGAGCGTGGAGATGACCGCCCGGCTCAGGCCGGAGCTGCTGGCGAAGGCGCCCTCCGGGGCCTTGAAGCCGCGAGGGAAGGTCTACGTGGCGCTGCTGCACTATCCCGTGTCCGACCGCCGCGGCGACACCGTCACCTCGTCCATCACCAACCTCGACATCCACGACATCGCGCGCACCTGCCGCACCTACGGGGCCGCGGGCTTCTATGTCGTCAACCCGGTGGAGACCCTGCAGAAGCTGGCGGCCAGGATCATCGACCACTGGGAACGGGGCTACGGCGGCTCCTACAACAGCACCCGCAGGGAAGCCCTGTCCCTGGTCCGTCTCCGCGGCACCCTGGACGAGGCGGTGGCGGACGTCGCGCGGGAATGCGGCACGGCGCCCCGCCTGGTGGCGACCTCCGCGCGGTCGCGGCATGGAAACGAGCCGATAACTTTTGGAAAAATGCGGGAGATGCTATTAAAGGACGATGTCCCCTGCATGATCCTCCTGGGCACGGGCTGGGGCCTGGCGGATGCCGTATTCGCCCGCTCGGACCTGGTGCTGGAACCCATCGCGGGACGGGACGACTACAATCATCTTTCCGTACGAGCTGCGTCCGCCATCATGCTGGATCGTATACTGGGACGGTAGCGCGGGACACCATGCTGGATGGAAGGGAGCGACAGATGAACGTCATTGACCGGATCGAACAGGAGCAGACACGGGAGGCGCCGGCGCTCAAGCCCGGACAGCGGGTCCGTGTCCACGTCCGCATCGTGGAAGGCGAGAAGGAGCGCATACAGGTCTTCGAAGGCGTGGTGATCGCCATCTCCGGAAGCGGCAACCGGGAGACGTTCGTGGTCCGCAAGACCTCCTACGGCGTGGGCGTGGAGCGCATCTTTCCGCTCCACTCGCCGCGGATCGAGAAGGTCGAGATCGTCACCCAGGGCCGGGTCCGCAGAGCCAAGCTCTACTATCTCAGGAACCTCTCGGGCAAGCGCGCCCGTCTGGAAGAAGACCGCAGGCCGCGGGCGTCGCGCTGACGGGCTTCGGGCCCGCGCGGGCGGGTTTGAACCCGCCCCTGCACGATTCACGGGAGGTTTCCCCAGCGGCCCGCGTGACACCGCCGGAACCTGTGACGCCGTGGAACTGTTCGACTCCACCAGTTCCCGCAATGCCGGGAAGAACACACCCCTGGCGGAGCGCATGCGGCCCGCCAGCCTGGGCGAGGTGCTGGGGCAGGAGCATCTCCTCGGTCCCGGCAAGCTGCTGCGCGGCATGGCCGACACCCGCCGGCTCCAGTCCATCATCCTCTGGGGTCCGCCGGGCTGCGGCAAGACGACCCTGGCCCGGCTCCTGGCCGATGCCTGCCAGGCTCACTGCATCCAGTTCTCCGCGGTAAGCTCCGGCATCGGCGAGCTCAAGAAGATCCTCCCGGACGCCAGGCGGCTGCAACGAAGCGCCGTCCCGGTGGTGCTCCTGGTGGACGAGATCCACCACTTCAACAAGACCCAGCAGGACACCTTCCTGCCGCACGTGGAAGCCGGGCTGCTGACCCTCATCGGCGCCACCACCGAGAACCCGTCCTTCGAGCTGATCTCGCCGTTGCTCTCGCGTTGCCGGGTCTGCGTCATGCATCCGCTGACCGAGGAGACGCTCGCGCGGGTGGTGGACCGGGCCTTGACCGAACGCGGCCGGGGACTGTGGGACGCCCCACTGGAGCTGGCGCCGGAGGCCCGGGACATGCTGGTCCAGCGGGCGCAGGGGGATGCCCGGGTGGCGCTCAACGGCCTGGAAGGGGCGGTGACGCTGGCGCGCAACGACGCCGGAGCCGCGCGCATCGAGCTTGCGCACCTGGAGCAGGCCCTCCAACTCGGCCCCTTGCGCTACGACAAGTCCGGCGAGGAGCACTACAACCTGATCTCCGCCTTCATCAAGAGCCTGCGCGGCAGCGACCCCGACGCAGCCGTCTACTGGATGGTGCGGATGATCGAGGCCGGGGAGGACCCGCTCTTCATCGCCCGCCGAATGGTCATCTTCGCGGCCGAGGACGTCGGCAACGCGGACCCGCAGGCGCTGCAGGTGGCGGTGGCGGCCAAGGACGCCGTGCATTTCGTGGGGCTTCCGGAGGGGCGGATCCCGATGAGCCAGGCGGCCGTCTATCTGGCCACCGCGCCCAAGTCCAACTCGGCGTACAAGGCGCTGCTGGAGGCTACCCGCGACGTGCGCGAGAAAGGCGCCCTGCCCACTCCCCTTCACCTTCGAAACGCTCCCACAGGCCTCATGAAGTCGCTGGGCTACGGCGCTGACTACCGCTACCCCCACGACTCTCCCGGTCACGTCACGGAACAGGAATACCTGCCGGAGGAGCTCAAGGGACGCCGCTACTACGAGCCCGGCGACGAGGGACACGAGAAGATCGTCCGGGAGCGGCTCAAGGCCTGGGACGCGTTGAAGAAACGCGATCGTTAGCGGTCCGCGGACGGCGAAGCGGCCTCGTCCGTCGCCGCACGCGGGGCCCGGCCCGCCTCCAGCTCCCGCCTGACGGACCGGACCTTGTCCAGGAACCGTTTCGTCGCGCGGTCGCCCTGCCGCCGGTCGTGGATCACGCGAGGGGTGATCAGGATCACCAGCTCGGTGCGGTCGGACCGTTCGAAGTCCGTGCGGAACAGCGGCCCCAGCACGGGCACATCCATGAGAAGAGGAATGCCGATTCGCGACCGGCGCCGGTTGTCCGTGATGATGCCGCCGATGACCAGGGTCTGGCCGTCATGGAGCACGGCGGCGGTTTCCGCCTCCCGGACGTTGAAGGCGTCGAAGGACTGCCTTCCGACCACCACCCTTTCGCCCACGTCGCTCACCTCGACCCGGACCTGCAGATTGACGAGTCCTTCGGAGTTGACCCGGGGGACGATGGTGAGGATCCGTCCGACCTCCTTGAACTCGATGGTGGTGGTGGTCGCCTCGGCCTCCCGCGACACCACCGTTCCCGTGGCCACCGGCTGCTCGCTGCCCACGCGAATCCGCGCCGGGCGATTGTCCACCGCCAGCAGATGGGGCGAGGACAGGACCTTCACGCGGGCGTCCCGCATCAACGCCTTGACGAACACGCGAAAATCGCGCCCCGCGTCCACGATGGAAGTAAACCCCGACGCGAGCGCCTGGAAACCCGTGCCCGTGGCGGGCTCGTCGGCGCTGTCCCCTTCGGCCGGCAGCGGGCCGAAACCGCCCTTCGCCAGGGCATACTCGACGCCGAACTCGAAGTCGTCGGTCAGCGTCACTTCGGCCACCAGCACCTCCATCAGCACCTGCCGCGGAACCAGGTCCAACCCTTCGAGGACCCGCGCCATGTCCGCGTATTCGCGCGGCGTCGCCAGGATCACCAGGGAGTTCGTGTCCGGCTCCGCCACCACGCGCACGCCTTGGCCGGAAAGGTCCGGGGACCCGGGTGCCGGCGGCGTGGGCGCCGGCGACTTGGCCGGACCTGTCGGCTGCCCTCCCCCGGCCGCCCCGGCGGCCTCGTGAGTCCGGCGGGGGCCATGGATCTGGTTCAGAACCCGCGCCAACTCGGCGGCGTTGCGGTTCTCGACGGCGCGGATGAAGAGTTGCCGCCCGTGGTCTTCGCCCGCCACGTCGATGCGCTCGAGCCAATGCTTCACGTAGTTCCAGGCCGCGTCGCTGTAGGCGATGACGAGGAGTCGATCGATCCGCGGCAACGGGAGGAACCGCGCGGCGAACGGTTCACCCTCCGCCGCCGAAGCGCCGGAAAGCGCCATCGCCGCCGACATCTCCCGCGCGAGGTCGCCGGCAGCGGCTGCCTCGGGCTTGTAGAGCTCCATCCTGGTGCCGCTGAACGCTTCGACGTCGATCAACGCCTTGATCTCCGACAATCGTCGAATATTTGACGGCGAATCGACAACCACCAGATAGTTGCCGCGTACATGGTCGAGAATCGTCCCGCTCGTGCTCATGAAGGGCGCGAGCAGGCGCTTCATGACCGCCACCGGGAAAAAGCGTACCGGCAGGACCCGCATGGCGAAGCCGGCGCCCCTCGCACGGCCGGGATGGGCCAGCCCGGGCGCCTCCGAGACGGCCGTGATCCGATAAAGGCTTCCCTGCCTGACCGCCACGGCGCCGTGGACCCTGAGGATCTCGTGGAATATGGGAAGGAGATCCTCCCTTCGGACCGGTTGTCCGCTGAAGATGGTGACGACGCCCCGTACGTCGGGGCCGATGGTGTAGTTGAGGCGCAGGTGCCGGGCCAGTACGTGGATCACCTCGACGAGCTCGACGGCGTCGAAGTTCAGGGTCACCATGCCGGCGCCGTCCGGGTCCTCCACGGACGCGGGCCTCTCCGGCGGGGTACCGGGAGGGGCCGTTTCCAGCGCCCGCGCCGGGCCTCCGGCGAGACAGGTCCCCAACACGATCCACGCGGAAACCGCCAACAGCCTGGCAAGCATGGTTCTGCTGTCACGCAAAATCCAGGCCGCCACTGCTCGCGTCCAACCCCTCTCCCTCCGGGAGAGGGTGGCCGAAGGCCGGGTGAGGGCGGCCGGGCGCTCTGCTCCTTCCGGCTGCCCTCACCCCGACCCTCTCCCAGAGGGAGAGGGAGCAGGTCGTGGCCTTCTCCCGGGTCGGGGCGGGGAGGGTCTGCGACTGCCGACGCGACGGACCGGGACACTAGGAACCCAGGCCCAGGAGATTGAACTTGACCGACAGGAGCGTCCGATCCGGGTTGGTCCGCAGGTCCACGAACGCGGCGACGGTCCAGCACCGGCACCGCGACAGGTACTTGACGCCTATCTCGTTGCGCGTCAAGTGGCCGGACGCGCCGTCGTAGTTGCCGTCGTAGAGCAACAGGAGGCGGTCCGCCACGCGCAACACGCCGCTGGCCTGCACGGCGTCGAGGGGGCCGCGCTCGAGACATCGCGGGTCCGCGGGACAGTCCGCGAACAGGTCGAGGTCGGCATGGTCCGCCAGGGGCGAAAGCGGGTTCGCTCGAATATGGCGGTAGCTCAGCGAAAGGCCGTTGGGCCTGCGGAAGTCCCGGTCGGGCACCCGGGTATCCGGGGGCGCGGCTTCGAACAGCGAGAGTCCCAGCGCGGCCTCGCGCAGGTTCCAGGGTCCGGGGTCAATGCCGAGTCCGACGACGACGTCCACGTTGTCGGCCGGGTGGACGCCCAGGCCGATATCCAGGTCCGAAAGGCGACCGCTGCCCTTGCGCGCCTTGTCGAGGTCCAGGCTCGCGGCGACCCGGGCCCGGGCGAACCGGGTCACGACGGCCGGCCCGCCACCGCCCGTGCGGACGCCGGCGGCGGGGTCATTGGCGACCGCCGGGGCGTCCGCGCCGCGCCCGGCCCAGAAACGGTTGGTCAATGACAACGTGAGCAGGTTGCGCCGATTGATCCGGTCGACGCCGTCCCACAGGGGGAGATGCCGCTGGTCCGTCGAGGGAATGAACAGATACTGCACGGCGGGCTCCACCACGTGCCGGAACCGGGACCACGCACCGAGTTGCCGGTCGTACACGCGGCTCAGCGAAGTGGACAGGGTCGATCGAAACTCCACGAGCTCCCGGGAGCTGTTGCGGGCGAACTGCCCGGAGTCGTCGTCGTCCGCGGCGGCGAATCGGCCCTCGACGGAATCGAGGCGATAGAGGGTCTCGCGCAGCGCCACGCTGCCGGCGAGTCTGAAATGGCGCCCGAGGGTGACCGGCCAGGTCAACTCGGGGCGGATATCGATCCTCAAGCCGTCCGCCAGCCGCTCCCTCACGTAGCGGGTCACGGTGGCGTCCCAGCCCAGATCGAGGCGACCGCCAAGACTCCGGGCGCCGCTGAGAACGATGTGAGGGATCCGGTGGAGCGCCTGCCGCCGGGGTTGGACCAGGTCCTGCAGGTAGTCCAGCTCTCCCCGCAGCGTCACGCCCGACTCGTACCGGTAGAAGCCGAGCCGCGACGGGCTGGAGCGGCTCACCCGGGCGCGCCTTCTCTCGCCGGCGTCCAGTTCGGTGAAGTCCATGAGCTCGCGCGTCACGAAGCTGTCGCTGTAGAGGGCCACGTCGCTGAAGGTCGCCCACCCCGACGGCGCGCGGTGCCGGTGAGTCAGCCGGACGCTCCAGCGGTTCGCCGGGACCGTGGGGTCCGCAATCCTGGCGTGCTCCACGGACCGGACCCCGTGCGTCCGCTCGTTGAAGTAGGCCAGGTCCAGCCGCCCGTCGGTCCTCGCGTCGAGGATGGCGCGGTACTGTCCGGTAACGCCGGCACGTGTCCTGGACTCCAGCGCGAGGTTGAACGTCGCGTCGCTGCTCTCGTCCACGGCCCAGAAGAACGGTTGCCGGTAGCGCACCCCGGCCCGGTCGGACCAGCCGAAGGAAGGGGACAGCAGACCGGTTGCCCGCTCCGCAGCGGAAGGAAACGTCGCGTAGGGCAGGTACAGCACCGGAACGTCGTAGACGTAGAAGGTGACGTCGTCCGCCGCCGCCCGGCCGTCCAGGTCCAACCGGAGCTCCCTGGCGCCGATGCGCCAGGGGGGCGTTTCCCCCTCGCAGAGACACGTGGTGAGACGCCCGTCCTCGACGGCAAAGGCTTGCCCCGCGGACTTCTCGACGCGGCTTCCACTGAGGCTGAGGTTGCCGTCCTCGATGAAGACGTCGGCGTCCAGAATCGTGCCGGTCTCGTCCGCCAAGTCCATTTCGAGCCCGGACGCCTGGAGCCGGTAGCGCGGATCACGGAGATAGACCGAGCCCCGGGCGCGCAATGTCTGCCTCGACCGGTCGAACTCCACGGAGTCCGCTCCGAAGACCGCCTCCCGGCGCCGGATCTCCACGTTGCCCGCGGCCTCGATGGTCTCGCCCGCCCCGCGCACTTCGATGGAGTCGGCGGACACCTCGACACGCTCCCCGTGGTCGTCGGACCGGGCCGGACCCACGGCAACGGCCGACACGCCGCAAAGGGATGCCAGGAGACAGGTCGCAATTCTTGAGCGCCACGGATACATGGTCGATGCCGGGGCCGGTCCCTTCAGCGGCGGAACCGCGCGGACAGTTCCAGGGCCCTGGCGCGCACCGCTCCCACGAGATAGAGAGAACCCGCCACCAGGATCGGAACGTCCCGTCGCCGCCGGTCTGCCGCCAGACGGTCGAGGGCCGCGACCGGATCGTCCACCACGGTTGCCGGCAGCCCGCGCGGCAGCGCGGAGCTCAACGAACCCGGGTCCGCGCCCCGTCCGGTGGGCGTGCGGGTCAGAACCACCTCCCCGGCCAGGCCGCACAGGACGGCGAGCATCGATGACCAGTCCTTGTCATGCATGCTGCCGAACAGCAAACGGACTTTCCTCCCGCCGACGAGGCCCGGGACGGCGCCGGCGAGCGCCTCCGCCGCGCCGGGATTGTGCGCTCCGTCCAATATGATGCCGGGACGGCCCGGCAGGACCTCCAGACGGCCCGGCCATGCCGCCGACTCGAGGCCCGAGCGTATCGCCCGCTCCCGGACCGGCAACGCCGCCTGAAGCGTCTCCAGGGACGCCAGCGCGACCCCGGCGTTGTGTTGCTGGTAACCGCCGGGCAGGGACAGCCTCAGCCCGTCCAATGACCATTCCCGGCCGTGATAATCGAACCGGCCGTCGTCACGGGGGACCACCGAGTAGTCCCTTCCCCAGCGGCGGACCGGAGCTTCCCGGGAACGTGCGATCCCGCGAATGACGCGGTCGGCGGCGGCGGGCAGGGCGCCGCAAACCACCGGAACCCCGGGCTTGATGATGCCGCCCTTCTCGCGCGCGATGGAGGCGATCCCCTTGCCGAGAAAACGCTCGTGGTCCCTGGCGATGGTGGTGACCGCGCAAACGCTCGGCCGCACCAGATTGGTGGCGTCGAGCCTCCCGCCGAGTCCCACCTCCACCACCGCGATCCGCACCCCTTTCCGGGCGAAGTGCAGGAAAGCCATGACCGTGGAGAACTCGAAAAACGTCAGGCTCAACGAGGCCCGCGCTGTCCGTTCGGCGACCTCCCGGACGAGCGCCGCCACCGCCGCCCGGCTGATGGGCCGTTTGCCTACTCGGATTCTCTCGCTGAAGTCGGCCAGGTGCGGCGAGGTGTAGAGTCCGACCCGATAACGCTGTGCCGACAGCACCGAATGGATGATGGCGGCCGTGGACCCCTTGCCGTTGGTGCCGGCGACGTGACAGGCCCGGAAGCTGTCCTGCGGATTGCCGAACAGCGACAACGCCCGCGCCACACGCTCGAGGCGCAGATCGAACTCGGCACCGCGAGTCTCGGCGCCGCGAAGATTGTAGATGAAGTCGAGACTCTTCCGGTAGGAGCTCACGACACCCTTCGACTCGGCGATGCTTCGCATCGCTACGCTCAGGACCGACGGCGTGAGGCGGGGAAACGGAGTTAGCGCCCTGTACGGCCGGTCATTCCGCCTTGGCCGCGGCGATGAAGTCTTTCATCCGCTGGTGATCCTTGCGGCCCGGTACCGCCTCGACCCCGGTGCAGACATCCACGCCGAAGGGTTCGGCCACCCGCACCGCCTCGCCGACGTTGTCGATATCGAGACCGCCCGCGAGGATGACGGGGCGCGCCATCGGCTCCCCCAACCAGTCCCAGGTGAAGGCGGACCCGGAGCCGCCGAACAACTCCCGGCTCCAGGAGTCCAGAAGATAGTAGTCCACGGGATACTCCCCGACCTCGCCGAGGGTTTGCCGATCCCGGACGCGAAACGCCTTGATCACCTTGAGAGGCCAGCGGCGGCAGAACCCGCGGTCTTCGTCACCGTGGAACTGGACGGCGGTCAAGCCAGGGCCCTCCGCGGACCCGCAAGTCCGCAGCACCGAGGTCACGTGTTCCCGCGTTTCGTTGACGAACAGGCCCACCGTGCAGACTCCGGGCGGCACCTCCTGGAGTATCGCGGCCGCCTTCTCGGGCAGGATGTATCTCGGGCTCGGCGGGTAGAAGTTGAACCCCAGGGCGTCGGCGCCGTATTCCACCGCCTTCAATGCGTCCTCGGCGGAGGTGACGCCGCAGATCTTAACCTTGACCATGGGCGGCGGCGTCCGCGCCGAGAAGCTCGGCAAGCTTGGCGCCCGGGTCGGCGGCACGCATGAGGGTCTCGCCGACCAGAAAGACCCGCGCCCCGGAGGCCTCAAGGCGCTCGACGTGCCCGACGTCCTTGATGCCGCTCTCGCACACGGCCAGCGCGCCGGCCGGGATACGCGGCAGGAGGGCTTCGGCGACTCCGAGGTCCACCTCGAAAGTGTGGAGGTTCCGGTTGTTGATGCCGATCATGGACGCGCCCAGGCCCAGGGCCGTCTCCAGCTCACGCTCGGTGTGTACCTCCACCAATACGTCCAGGGAAAGGGACCGGGCCTCGGCGTGGAGGGTCTCCATCTCGCCGGCGTCCAGGATCGCGGCGATCAACAGGACGGCGTCGGCGCCGAAACCGCGCGCTTCCACCAGGTGGTAGGGCTCCAGCACGAAGTCCTTTCTGAGAAGCGGCAGCGTAACCGCCGCCGCGATGTCGGACAGGTACCGGAGGGAGCCGTTGAAGAAGCGTTCCTCGGTGACCACGGAAAGGGCGGTGGCGCCGCTGGCCTCGTAACGCGACGCGATGGCGACGGGTTCGAAGTCCTGGCGGATCGTCCCCTGGGAGGGCGATGCCTGTTTCACCTCGGCGATGACGTGGCGGCCGGGCCGGGACAGTGACGCCACGAAACCCCGACGCTCCCGATGGTAGAGCGGGCGGTCCTTGAGCCACTCCACCGGGCGTTCCTTGCGGCGGGACACGGTCTCCGCGCGCACGTGCGTCACGATCCGTTCCAGAATATCGTTCCGCGGCCGCGGCGTGGCGTCGTGACTCATTTGCGTGTCGAGTGAAGCTTTCCCGGCGCCTCTGCCTATTCCTCGTTGGTGACCTCGACGAGGTGCTGGAGCGTTTCCAGGGCGGCTCCCGAATCGAGGCGCTCCCGGGCCAGGTCGATGCCGTCCGCGATGGTCGCGACCCGCTCGCTGACGCAGAGCGCCGCGCCGCTGTTGAGCAGCACGACGTCCCGGGCGGGACCGGGCTCTCCCTTCAGCACGGCGGTCACGATGGCGGCGCATTCGGCCGGATCCGCGGCAGTCAACCGGTCCGCCGGGCACTTCTCGAAGCCGAACTCCTCGGGGTCGAGAGTATAGCGGTGGACGGCTCCGTCCCTCCAGTCGGCCACCGCGGTGGGTCCGCCGAGGGAGATCTCGTCGAGGCCTTCCTCGCCGTGAACCACCATCGCCCGCCGGCTGCCGAGGTTGCCGAGCACCTGCGCCACGGTTTCGATCAGCGTGCCGTCGTAGATGCCGAGGAGCTGGTGGCTGGCGTTGGCCGGATTGGTCAAAGGGCCCAGGAGGTTGAAGATGGTCCGTATGCCCACCTCCCGGCGCGGCGCCGCGGCGTACTTCATCGCGCCGTGCAACGCCGGCGCGAACAGGAAGCCCAGCCTCACCTCGCGCAGGCATCGCTCGACCGTCTCCTTGGGCACGTCGATCTTGACGCCAAGGGCGCCCAGGACGTCCGCGCTGCCCGAGCCGCTGGAGACGGCCCGATTGCCGTGCTTCGCCACGGTAATGCCCGCGGCCGCCACCACGAAGGCCACCGTCGTGGAAATGTTGAACGTGTTCTTGCCATCGCCTCCGGTGCCGCAGGTATCCAGAACACAGCCCTCGCCGGCGTCGACGTGCGACGCCTTCTCCCTCATGACCCGGGCCGCGCCGGTGACCTCTTCCACGGTCTCGCCCTGTATCCGCAGGGCGGTCAAGAACGCCCCCACCTGAATGGGAGTGGCCTCGCCGGTCATCACCTGGTTCATGACCTCGACCATCTCCTGTTCCGTGAGGTTGGTGCCCGCCACCAGTTGCGCAATGGCTTGCTGGATGTTCATCGGTTCCTCGTGATCATCGCGTTCTTGTATTTCGCCGCCTTGAGTCTTTGAAGTTCGGCCATGGCCTCCTGGCGAGTCCCGAACCTGCCCACCCGCACCCTGTAGAAGGTCGTCTCGTTGAGTCTACCGGAGGTCACGTAGGCTCGAAAGCCCTGCTTCGTCAGCGACGCCGCCATCTCGTCCGCGGTGGCGCGGTTCCGGGAAGCGGCGACCTGTACGCTCCATGGGGTCCTGGCGGGCGGTTCTTCGGCGCGCGGCGGAGCGGGTTCGGGTTTGCCCAGCGTCTCGTAGAAGGTCATCTCCTGGTCGGCCCTGGGAGCATCTGTTTTCACCGGAACCTTTACCGCCGGTTCTTCCCGGCGCAGGATTTTCCGCTCCTCGATGCTCTGTCCGATCAGGATTCCGAGCAGGAAGATGAAGGCCGACGCGATGACGTAAAGGGGGGCGGCGATGAACAACTGGGCGCGGCTGAAAGAGATACTACCGCCATCCGTCGCCTTTCGATGGTTGACCATAGCAGCATGCTACAGGCCGCTAGTTCCCGGTGGTCGAGGTTGTTTCGCTTTCGGTTTCCGCGGGCGCGGCCGGTGCGTCTTCCGTCCCGTCCCCCGCCGGGATCAGCTCGATGACGGAAAGCGGCGCCGAATCACCCCGCCGGCGTCCGACCTTGACGATCCGGGTGTAGCCGCCGTTACGGTCCTGGAAGCGCGGCCCGAGCTCGCTGAACAACCGCGCCACCACGGCCTTGTCCTGAACGAAAGCCAGCGCGCGCCGGCGCGCGTGCAGGCTGCCGTCCTTGCCGAGCGTGATCAGCCAGTCCGCCCAACGGCGCAGTTCCTTCGCCTTGGCATCGGTGGTGGTAATGCGGTCGTGGCGCAGGAGCGACGTGGCCATGTTCCGCAACATGGCCAGACGGTGGCTCGGACTACGGTTCAGCTTTCTGCCTTTCTTGAGGTGCCGCATGGGCTACGCCGTCTCCTTCTGATCAGTCTGTTTCCGGCTCTCGAGCTCCTCGCGGCTGGGGAAATGATCCAGCTTCATGCCCAGCTCCAGCCCCAACTCGCCGAGCAACTCCTTGATCTCGTTAAGGGATTTGCGCCCGAAGTTCTTGGTCTTGAGCATCTCCTGCTCGGTCTTTTGCACCAGCTCGCCGATGTACTTCAAGTTGGCGTTCTGCAGGCAGTTCTGTGCCCTGACGGAGAATTCCAGGTCCTCCACCGCGCGGAAGAGGTTATCGTTCAGCAACCCCGCTTCGCCGTCGGAATCGCTCTCGGCCGGCTGCGGCCCCTCCCTGAAGTTGATGAAGATGGAGACCTGGTCCTGCAGGATGCGCGCGGCATACGCCAACGCATCCTCGGGCGTCTCGCTGCCGTCGGTCCAGACTTCGAGGACGAGGCGATCGTAGTCCGTGCGCTGGCCGACCCGAGCGTTCGTCACCGTGAAGTTGACCTTGCGGATGGGAGAGAAGACCGCATCCATGAAGATCGTGTCGACGGGCAGCTCCTCCTCGCGGTTGCGTTCCGCGGGCACGTACCCCTGGCCCATCCGCGCCACCATGGTGGCGTTGAGCCGTCCCTCCTTGGAGAGCGAAGCGATGTGGTGCTCGGGGTTGAGTATCTCGACCTGCGGGCCCGTGACGATGTCCTTGGCCAGCACCTCCCTGGGACCGGCGGCTTCGATGCGGATCACCTCCCGTTCCGAGTCGTGGAGCTTGAGCCGCACCTCCTTCAGGTTCAGGATGATGTCGGTGACATCCTCCGTGGCGCCCTGGATGGTGGAAAATTCGTGCAGCGCGTCGTCGAGCTGGACGGACGTGATGGCCGCGCCCCGGAGCGAAGAAAGCAGGATGCGTCGCAGACTGTTGCCGATGGTCTGGCCGAATCCCCTCTCGAAGGGCTCCCCCACGAATTTGCCGTAGGTGGCGGTGAGGCTCTTCTCGTCGACCTCTACGGTCTCGGGCTTGATCAGTTCGCTCCAATGCTTGTGCATAGGATCTCCAACACGGCTTCAGGCCACTGGTTACTTGGAGTACAGCTCGACGATGAGCTTCTCGTTGATGGGTGTCGTGATGTCGCTCCGGCTCGGCAGGACCTTGACGGTGCCGGAGAACTTCTCCGGGTCGACCTCCATCCAGTCGGGCACGCCGCGCCTCTGGGCTCCTTCCATCGCGGAGATGACCCGTTCCGACTTGCGGCTCTTTTCCGCCACGGAGACGACATCCCCCACCCCCACGCGATACGAAGGTATGGTCACCCGCCGGCCGTTCACCTGGACATGGCCGTGGCGCACCAGGAGGCGGGCGTCGCCCCTGGAGCAGGCGAATCCGAGGCGGTAGACGACGTTGTCGAGCCTCCTCTCCAGTATCACCAGGAGATTCTCGCCGGTGATGCCGCGGGACTTCTCGGCTGTCTCGAAGCTGCCCCTGAACTGCTTTTCGAGCAGTCCGTACATGCGTTTGACCTTCTGCTTCTCCCTGAGCTGGAGGCTGTATTCGGAGAACTTGAGGCGCCTCTGGCCGTGTTGCCCCGGCGGATAGTTGCGCCGCTCGATGGCGCACTTGTCCGTGTAACACCGCTCTCCCTTGAGGAACAGCTTCAGGTTCTCCCGCCGGCACAGCCGGCACACCGGACCATGGTACCTGGCCATCTGACTATCTCCTCTCAGACACGCCTTCGCTTGGGAGGCCTGCAGCCGTTGTGCGGAATCGGCGTCACGTCCTTGATCAGGCTGATGTTCAATCCCGCCGATTGAAGGGACCTCAAGGCCGACTCCCTGGCCGAGCCCGGTCCCCGCACGTAGACCTGGATCGAATGCATGCCGTGATCCATGGCTTTCCGCGCCACGTTGTCCGCCGCCTGCTGCGCCGCGAAGGGCGTGCCCTTGCGGGACCCCTTGAAGCCGATGGCGCCGGCGCTCGACCACGCCACCACGTTGCCCTGGGGGTCGGAAATCGTGATGATCGTGTTGTTGAAGGTGGAGTGGATATGCGCCACCCCTTCGGCGATGTTCTTTCGCCCGCGCCTTTTCCTGGGCGCCCTCGCGTCACGCGCTTTCTTCGCGGCCTGAGCCATGGATGCTCCTGTTCTGGTTTCGCACGTTATCGGGTAAGGCCCACCCCCGGTATGGGCGCCGCCCCCACAAAAACCCGCGGGGCGGGCCCCCAAAACCACAGAAATCGACAAACCCGGATCATATAAAAAAA
>JAPPHF010000105.1:18026-26165 GCA_028821115.1 Deltaproteobacteria bacterium
TATCCCCCAGCGTTGTGTTTTCTCTTGCCCGCGCGCTCGTTGGCGGCGCCCCCCTCTCCTCCCCCGCCCTCCCGCCCCCCCACCCCCCGATACCCGAGTGAAGTCGACAAGCTAACCCTTGGACGGCGGCTTCCTCTTGCCGGCTATGGTCCTGCGGGGTCCCATCCGGGTACGGCCGTTGGTGTGGGTCCGTTGTCCCCGGACCGGCAGTCCCCGCCGGTGTCTGAGGCCCCGGTAGGAGCCGATGTCCATATGCCGCTTGATGTCCATGGTGACGTCGCGCCGCAGATCACCTTCCACCTTCATTTCCTGGTCGATGATCTGCCGTATCACCACCACCTGGTCGTCGGACAGGTCGTCGGACTTGAGGCTGAACGGAACTCCGGCTTCCTTGAGAATGTTCCGCGACGTGGTCCCGCCTATCCCGTAGATGTAGGTCAAGGCGATCTCCATGCTCTTGTTCCTGGGCAAATCCACCCCGGCGATACGTGCCATGAACCGCTCCTTCTATCCCTGCCTCTGGGCGTGCCTGCGCGTCACGCAGATGACCCGTACGACTCCCTTTCTGAGAACGATCTTGCACTTGTTGCAGATCTTCTTCACCGATGCTCTTACTTTCACTTCGGACCTCGTTCAGGATCTATGAGACGGACCCCTTCGACACGCTCGGGACACGCCTACAGCCGGCTCAACACGAACGGCCCGTCGGCGGTGATGGCGATGGAGTGTTCGAAGTGGGCCGCGAGACTCCGGTCCCGCGTAACCGCCGTCCAGCCATCTTCCAGGATGCTGATTTCCTTCTTGCCGGCGTTGACCATGGGCTCGACCGCCAGGACCATGCCGGCCCGCAACCGGCATCCCTTGCCGGCATCGCCATAGTTGGGTACCGGGGGCTCCTCGTGGAGCTTCTTGCCGATACCGTGACCCACGAACTCCCTAACCACCGAGTAACCGGACCGTTCCGCGATGCCCTGGATGGTGCTGCCCAGGTCACCAAGCCGGTTGCCCTCCCGCAGGGTCTCGATGCCCTCGTTCAGAGCCGTCTCCGTCACCTGCATGAGACGCTCGGCCTCGGAGCTCACCTGCCCGAGCCCCACCGTCACCGCCGAGTCGCCGTAGAAGCCCTCGTAGACGACGCCGAAGTCCATGCTGAGGATATCCCCTTCCTTGAGCACCCGGTCCGAGGGAATCCCGTGCACGATCTCCTCGTTGATCGACGTGCACAGGCTGTGGTTGAATACCCTGCCGCCAACCGAATAACCCTTGAACGCCGGCTTCGCACCCCTTTCGTAGGTCATCCGCTCGGCCACCTCGTCCAGATCCAGGGTCGTCATCCCCGGCTTGACGGTCTCCTTCAGCGTTTGCAGCACCTCCGCGACGATGACGCTAGCGCGGCGCATCGTGTCTATCTCGGCACGGGACTTGAGATAAATCATTTGCCAATCACTCTGCTCGCAGGCACCGCCCGAACCCGGTCCCGGGATGCCGGGCGGGGCGTCCCGCGTTCATTCAGCCTCTCCGGCCGCGGATGCGCCCGCGTCTCATGAAGCCCTCGTAGTTTCTGGAGATCATGTGCGTCTCCATCTGTGAAACCGTGTCGAGCGCCACCCCCACTACGATCAGCAGCGCGGTTCCGCCGAAGAAGAACGGAACGTTGAACTGCGAGATCAGGATCGTCGGCAACAGCGCCACCAGCGACAGGTAGACGGCGCCGCCGAGGGTAAGCCGCGACAGCACCCTGTCGATGAACTCCGCCGTCCTCTTGCCCGGGCGAATGCCCGGCACGTATCCGCCGTACTTGCGCATGTTCTCGGCCACGTCCACCGGATTGAACACGATGGCGGTGTAGAAGAAGCAGAAGAACATGATCAGGGCGATGTAAAGCAGATCGTGCAGCCACTGCCCCGGCGCCATGGAGCCCGCCAGCGCCTGCGCCCAGGGATTCTGGACGAACTGCGCCACGGTGGCCGGAAAGATCAGCACTGACGACGCGAAGATCACGGGGATCACGCCCGACGTGTTGATCTTGAGGGGCAGATGCGACTGCTGTCCGCCGTACATCCTGCGTCCAACCACGCGTTTGGCATATTGAACCGGTATTCGCCGCTGTCCCCGTTCCATGAAGATGATCACGCCCACCACCAACACCACGAACAGGACCAGGAGCACCACGAAGAAGATGCTGAGCTCGCCTTCGCGGACGAACTGAAACGTCGAGGTCACCGCCGACGGCAGGGCCGCGACGATTCCGGCGAATATGATCAGGGAGATGCCGTTGCCGATCCCCCTCTCGGTGACCTGCTCGCCCAGCCACATGATGAACGCCGTTCCCGAGGTCAACGTCAGGACCGTCATCAGGCGGAAGTTCCAGCCGGGTTCCAGCACGATGGCCTCGCCGTTGGGTCCCCGGGTGCCCTCCAGGCCGAGGCTGATCATCATGCCCTGAATGACAGAGAGCACGATGGTGCCGTAGCGCGTGTACTGCGTGATCTTCTTGCGCCCGACGTCGCCTTCTTTCGAAAGCCGCTCCAGGTAGGGAAAGACCACCGTCAGAAGCTGCAGGATGATGGAGGCGCTGATGTAGGGCATGATGCCCAGCGAGAACACCGAGAACTGCTCCAGCGCGCCGCCCGAGAACAGGTTGAAGAGCCCGAAGATCGTCCCCTCGACCTGGGCGAAGAACGCCGCCAGCCCCTCGCGGTCGATGCCGGGAGTCGGTATGGCCACGCCGATGCGATATACGGCCAGCATCGCCAAGGTGAACAGGATGCGTCGCCTCAGCTCCGGAATGCGGCCAGCGTTTTGAAAACCACCAAGCATGTCAAACGACTTCGGTCCGGCCTCCCGCCGCCTCGATCTTCTGCCTCGCGCTTCGGGAAAAGCCGTGGGCCTTTACCGTGAGCGGTCTGTCCAACTCCCCGCGGCCCAGTATCTTCACCGGTCCGTGACCGGCCAGGCCCACCTCACGCAACAGTTCCGGCGAGATCTCCTGACCGGCCTCGAAGCGCCCTAGGCTGTCCAGGTTCACCGGCGTGTATGTCTTCCGGAAGGGATTGTGGAACCCCCGCTTGGGCACCCGCCGGGTCAGCGGCATCTGGCCGCCCTCGAAACCCGGCCTGACCCCGCCTCCGGCGCGGGCGCCCTGTCCCTTGTGGCCGCGGCCGCTGGTCTTGCCGGTCCCGGAAGCCATGCCCCGGCCCACGCGCTTCTTCGAATGCTTGTCCCCCTTGGCGGGGCGCAGATCACCCAGGTCCATTATCGAATCTCCGCCAGCGGCTTGCCCCTCAGGTCCGACACCTCCTCCGGGGACTTGAGGCTCTTGAGGGCCTCGAACGTCGCCTTGACGAGATTGTGCGGATTGTTGGAGCCGATGCACTTGCTCAGGACGTTGGGAATGCCGGCCGCTTCCACCACGGCCCGGACCCCGGCGCCGGCGATGACCCCGGTGCCGGGGGCCGCGGGCTTGAGCAGGACACGGCCCGCGCCGAAACGTCCGATGACTTCGTAAGGGATGCTGTCGTCCACCAGCGGCACCCGGAGCAGGGTCTTCTTGGCGTGCTCTACGCCCTTGCGAATGGCCTCGGGCACCTCGTTGGCCTTGCCCAATCCGTAACCGACCACGGAGGCCTCGTCACCCACGACCACCAGCGCGTTGAAACTGAAGCGCCGTCCACCCTTGACCACCTTGGCCACCCGGCTGATGTGGATGACCTTCTCCTTGAGCTCCAAGCCCTGCGCATCGACCTTTTCCAAAGCAACCCCCGAATCAGAAGACGAGGCCGGCCTCCCGTGCAGCCTCCGCCAGCGCCTTTACCCGTCCATGAAAGAGAAAGCCGTTCCGGTCGAACACGACCCGAGAAATTTGCTTGTCCTGGCACATTTTCGCGATCCGGAGCCCGACTTCCTTGGCCGCCTCGACCCCTCTGCCTTCGGAGACCTCTTTGGCTTCGGAGACCCCCTTGCTTTCCTCGGAGCCCGCGGCCTCCTTCGACAGCGTCGACGCGCTCAACAGCGTCACCCCGCGCTCGTCGGAGATCACTTGTGCGTAGATGTGCTTCGAACTGCGATACACGCAAAGCCGGGGACAGGCGTCGCTCCCGGTGATGCGCTTCCGCACGCTTCGCTGTCGCCGCTTGCGGCTCAGAACCTTCTTGCTCGTCAACATCGCCTCACCCGATCCCGTTCGCTCAACCGGCGGCGCCGCCCATGGCCTTGCCCGCCTTGCGCTGGACCATCTCGCCCTGGTAGCGGATCCCCTTGCCCTTGTAGGGCTCCGGCGGACGGAAGCCGCGCACCTCGGCCGCCGCCTGGCCCAGCACCTGCTTGTCATGGCACTCGAGGGTGATCACCGTCTGCCGCTCCACCGAGGCGGACACGCCCTCCGGCAGCGGGAACTCGATGGGATGGGAGAACCCCAGGGTCAGGTGCAGCGACTGGTCCCTGAGCTCCGCCCGGTAACCCACGCCGTTGATCTCCAGCACCCTCTTGAAACCCTCGCTGACACCCTCGACCATGTTCGCCAGAAGCTTGCGGGTGAGCCCGTGCAGCGACTTGAGCGCCTTGGTCTCGCCGGTGCGGCGGACCTGAAGCGTGCCGCCGTCCACGTCCACCTCGATGCCCTCCGGGATGTTGTGGGACAACGTCCCCTTGGGGCCCTGGACCCGGATTTCCGCGCCCTCGAAAGCGACCTTGACGCTTCCGGGCACGACGATCGGCATTTTTCCTACACGTGACACGTGACACCCCTTGTTCGCTAACCCGTAACCGGGTTAGCCAGTTCACTAACCCGCAGACGGTTTAGTGAACCAACTAACTGACCGAGCACAGCAGCTCGCCGCCGACCTTGGCCTTGACCGCCTCCCGGTCCACGACGATGCCCTTGGGCGTGGACAGGATGTGGCTTCCCAGGCCCCTGCGGACCGGTTGAATATCCCTGTAGCCGAGATAGACGCGCCGCCCGGGGCGGCTCACCCGTTTCAGTTCGCTCAACACCGGCTGACGGTTCCGGTCGTACTTCAGGTAGATACGCAAGGTATCCTGCACCTGGCCTTCGACCGGGATGCGCCGGATCTGCCGCACGTACCCCTCCTCCACCAGCACCTTCACGATGTCTTCCTTCAGCCGGGACCAGGGTACGTCCACGGTTTCGTGCTTCGCCATCCCGCCGTTGCGCATCCGGGTCAGCAAATCCGCGATTGGGTCGGTCATGCTCATACGAACCCCCGCCTCTACCAGCTCGCCTTGATGACCCCGGGGATCTCTCCCCGGCGCGCGTAGAGCCGGAGGCAGATCCTGCACATGCCGAATCGCCGGTAAAAGGCCCTGGCCCTGCCGCAAATTGGACAGCGGTTGTATTGACGCACCTTGAACTTCGGCGTTCTTTCCGCCTTGATGCGCAGACACTTCTTAGCCACTTGTGGTACCCCCGTCGCCGATGAACGGCATCCCGAGATGCTTGAGCAGGGCCCTGCCTTCCTCGTCGGACTGGGCCGTGGTCACGATGGACACCGTCAGCCCGTGAAGCCGTTCCACCGACTCCGCTCTCACTTCCGGAAAG
Organism: Deltaproteobacteria bacterium; assembly: GCA_028821115.1. Taxonomy (GTDB): domain Bacteria; phylum Desulfobacterota; class Binatia; order UBA9968; family JAJDTQ01; genus JAJDTQ01. The sequence continues at coordinate 23,584 of JAPPHF010000105.1, forward strand.
ATGATCTGCTCGCGGATCCCCAGCGAATAGTTGCCGCAGCCGTCAAAGGACCGGTCCGAGATGCCCTTGAAGTCCCTCACCTGGGGAAGGGCCAGCTGTATCAGACGGTCCAGGAACTCGTACATGCGCGCGCGCCGCAGGGTCACCATGCAGCCGATGGGGTTGCCGCGGCGGAGCTTGAAGTTGGAGATGTCCTTCCGCGCCCGGGTGACCACGGGACGCTGGCCGCTAATGGCGCCCAGTTCCGCCACCGCCGCGTCCAGAAGCTTGGCGTTCTGCACCGCCTCGCCGATGCAGACGTTGATGGAGACATTCCTCAACCGCGGCACCTGGAGCTTGTTGCCGTAGGCGAACTCCTCCATCATCGCGGGCACGATCGTTTCATGGTATTTCTGCTCAAGCTCGACCATCGTTCAATTCCACCTGGCGCGCCGGCCTTAGTGTCAGCCGAGCCCCACGCCGCAACGCCGGCATATGCGCATCTTCTCTCCATCCTCGAGAACCCTGTAGCCGATCCGCACCGGAGCGTTGCAGGGATCGCACATGATCATGACGTTGGAGACGTGGATCGAAGCCTCCTTCTCCACGATCCCTCCGGGCTGCTGCGCACTACGGGGTTTGGAATGGCGCTTGACGAGGTTCACCCGCTCGATGAACACGCGGCTCTTCTTCGGCACCACCCTGATGACCTTGCCGGTCTTGCCGCGCTCCTTCCCGGCCACCACCATCACGGTGTCATCTTTGCGGACGAACATGTCAGAGAACCTCCGGCGCCAGCGAAACGATCTTCATGAACCGTTTCGCCCTCAACTCACGCGCCACCGGGCCGAAGATGCGCGTGCCCACGGGCTCCTTCTGGTTGTCGATCAAGACCGCCGAGTTGTTGTCGAAACGGATGTACGAGCCGTCCACCCGGCTCAGCTCCTTGGCGGTGCGCACGACCACGGCCCGGACCACCTCGCCCTTGGGCACCTTGGAGTTGGGCATCGCTTCCTTGACGGACACGACGATGATGTCGCCGACCGAGGCGTACTTGCGCCTCGTCCCGCCCAGCACCTTGATGCACCGGACTCTCCTGGCGCCCGAGTTGTCCGCCACGTCCAGCACCGTCCCCACTTGTATCATCGCACTAAACCTCTGCGCTCTGCGAAGCGGCCTTCTCGCCCCCGGCGGGGCGGTTCAGGATGCGGCTCACGCGCCATCGCTTGTGCCGGCTCAAGGGGCGGCACTCGACGATGACGACGCGGTCGCCCACCTGGCACTCGTTGCGTTCGTCGTGGGCCTTCACCTTGGTCCGGCGCCTGAGATACTTCTTGTACCGCGCGTGAAGGATGATGCGTTCCAGCTCCACCACGACGGTCTTGGCCATCCGGTTGGTCCGGACCACGCCCTCACGCTGCTTCGTGACACCACGCTCACTCATGGTCGCCTTCTTGCTCTTTCTTTTTTTCCTTTTCGCCCGCGCGGCGTTGCTCGCCGAGGACCGTCTCCACCCGGGCCACGTCGCGCCGCGTCTGCCGCAGCTTCATGGGGCTTTCGAGCTGGCCGGTGGCGCGGCGTAGCGTCAGATGAAAGAGCTGTTCCTTGAACTCCGTGCGCTTTTGCCGGAGCTCGTCCGGACTCAGGTCTCGCAATTCCTTCGCTCGCATCGAGAACCCCCGCCTACCGCTCGACGAACACGGTGGCCAGACCCAGCTTGCGCGAGGCGAGCCGGAACGCTTCCTTGGCGGCTTCCCGCTGGACCCCTTCCATCTCGAACAGCAGCTTGCCCGGCTTGACCACCGCCACCCAGGCGTGCAGCGGTCCCTTGCCCTTGCCCATCCGGACTTCCGCGGGTTTCTTGGTGATGGGCTTGTCCGGAAAGACCCGGATCCAGACCTTGCCGTGCCGCTTCAGGTAGCGGGTCAGCGCGATCCGGGCGGCTTCGATCTGGCGCGCCGTGATGTAGCCCCGGTCCACCGACTTCAGCCCGTAATCGCCGAAGGAAAGACTGGAACCGCGTTCGGCAAACCCGCCCCTGCGGCCCTTCTGCACCTTGCGGTACTTGATTTTTCTTGGCTCGAGCATGATTCGATCCGCCTAGAGGCCGAGTGAGGCCTTCTGCTGCTCTTCCTGCTTGGTCAGGATCTCGCCCCGGAAGATCCACGCCTTGACGCCGATGACGCCGTACGTCGTCTTGGCTTCCGCCAGGCCGTAGCTGACGTCCGCCCGCAACGTGTGCAGCGGCACGCGCCCTTCCCGGTACCATTCCGTGCGCGCGATCTCCTGGCCTCCGAGCCGGCCGCCGCACTGGATCCGGATACCCTGCGCTCCCATGCGCAGCGCCCGGGAGACGCTCTCCTTCATGGCCCGGCGGAAGGCCACGCGCCGTTCGAGCTGAAGGGCGACGTTCTCCGCCACCAACTGGGCGTCGAGGTCGGGCCTTCTCACCTCGTGGATGTTGATGAAGACTTCCCGCGGGGACAGCTTTCCCAACTCCTCCTTGAGCTTCTCGATCTCCGCGCCCTTCTTGCCGATAACGATTCCGGGACGCGCCGTGTGGATGTTGATCTTGGCCTTGTTGGTGGCGCGCTCGATCTCGA
>JAPPHF010000010.1 GCA_028821115.1 Deltaproteobacteria bacterium
TTGCTCTTCCTCGCGTGGTGCCTGCCACTGCTCGTCATCGCGCCTTGCCGACGACGAAAAAGCCCTCGCATCTTCACAACGGTATTTGTGAGACAGGACACTGACGGTGACGGCATGAACAAGCTCCGCATCGGCACCAGGCGCAGTCCGCTGGCGCTGGCCCAGGCGGAATGGGTGCAGGGTGTCATCCGTGAGCATGACCCGAGGGCCACGGTGGAGATCGTGACCATCCGCACCAGCGGCGACCGCTTCCAGCACCTTCCCATCGAGAAGATCGGCGCCAAGGGAGTGTTCATCAAGGAGATCGAGGAAGCGCTGTTGGAGGGGACCATCGACGTGGCCGTTCACTCCATGAAGGACCTGCCGACGGAGTTGCCCGAGGGACTGGCCATCGCCGCCGTGCCGGAACGCGAGGATCCCAGGGACGTCATGGTGAGCCACGTTGCCGAGAGCCTCGCCGCGTTGCCGGCCGGCGCCAGGGTGGGTACCGGGAGCATCCGCCGGCGGGCGCAGGTGCTGAACCAGCGCCCGGATCTGGCGGTGGTGCCCATACGGGGCAACGTGGATACACGGCTCGCCAAGCTCGAGCGCGGCGAGGTGGACGCGTTGCTGCTGGCCCTGGCGGGGATGAAGCGGCTGGGCCGGGAGCGGGAGGCCACACAGGCACTGCCCCCCGAGACATGGTTGAGCGCGGTTGCGCAAGGGGCGCTGGGGCTCGAGACCCGGCGCCACGAAGTGGAACGGCTGCGGTTTCTCAACCATGAGCCGTCGGCCCTGGAGGTGGAGGCCGAGCGGGCGTTTCTGCGGCGCCTGGAGGGGGGATGCCAGGTGCCGGTGGGAGCGCGCGCGGTGACGGGACCGGCCGGTGTCACGCTCGCGGGGATGGTAGCGGAGGCCACCGGCGAGAGGCTCTTCAGGGGCGAGATCTCGGGCGCGTGCGCGGCTGCTGCCTCCCTCGGGGTCGAGCTTGCCGAAAGGCTGCTGGACGAGGGGGCCGGCGCGGTGCTGGGGGAGGTCCGGTCGTGAGCGATTCGCCGATGCCGGCGCCGGTGAAATCCGGCGGCGCGCCACTGGCGGGACAGCGGATCCTGATCACGCGGCCGCGCGAACAGGCCGCGGCCTTCGTGCGCGACCTGGAGGCCCTCGGCGCGCGAGCTGTACTGTTCCCCACGGTGGAGATCCTGCCATTGGACAACAGCGAGATGCTGGACGAGGCCATCCGCGGCCTGATGGAACAGGATTGGCTGGTGTTCACCAGTGTCAACGGCGTCGGGCACTTCCTGTCGCGTTGCGAGGCCTTGGGGCGCCTGGAAGACCTGGATCGGCTCGATATCGCCGCCATTGGACCGCAGACCGCCCACCTGCTGGAAGACCGCGGCCTCGCCGTCAGCCTCGTGCCAGACGAGTATCGCGCGGAAGGCATCCTGGCGGCGCTGGAACCGGATCGGGTGAGGGGAAAGCGTTTCCTGCTCGCGCGGGTCGCCGGAGCCCGCGACGTGCTCCCGGAAACGCTGCGGCAGTGGGGCGCCTCGGTGACCGTGGTGGAGGCCTACCGCAACGAGCCCGTGCGGCACGGCGCCCGGCGGTTGTCGGATATCCTGGAGCGGATGGACTGGGTCACGTTCACGAGTCCCAGCACCGTCAACGCCTTCATGGATCTGCTCGATGCGGTGGGCGCGGTACCCACGGGAACGGGCTTCCGGGTGGCGTGTATCGGCCCCGTCACTGCCGACGCTGCCCGTGAACGCGGCCTTGACGTCGACGTCACGGCCCGCGAATACACGGTGGCGGGCTTGATCGAGGCTCTGGTAGACTTCTCGGTGACGGACCCCGATCTGGCGGAGTGACCGAGTTGTAGCGAGGGTAGCGGCGACCGGCCGTCGCCCCCGCGGGGTCCACCGCTGCGTAGGCTTCCAGGAGGCAAGCATGGCATTTCCCGTCACACGACCGCGAAGGCTTCGACGCACCGGATTGTTGCGTGATCTCGTGCGCGAGACCGCGCTGAGTCCGCGTGATTTCATATACCCGTTGTTCGTGTGTCCGGGGCGGGACCAGGAGCAGCCCGTCACCTCCATGCCCGGCGTCTCCCAGTTGTCGGTGGACCGCGCGGCCCGGGAGGCGGAGACCGTCTGGCACCTGGGCATTCCAGGGGTGATCCTTTTCGGCATCCCGGAGACCAAGGACGCGGTGGGCTCCGAGGCCTACCACGAGCACGGCGTGGTGCAGGAAGCGATACGGGCCATCAAGGACAAGACACCGGACCTGTTGGTGATCACCGACGTCTGCCTGTGCGAGTACACCGACCACGGCCACTGCGGCGTCGTCGAGGACGGCGAGGTGGACAACGACGACACCCTGGAACTGCTGGTGAAGGAGGCGCTGTCCCACGCCCGGGCCGGCGCCGACGTGGTGGCGCCTTCGGACATGATGGACGGCCGCGTGGGCGCGATCCGGACCGCGCTTGATCAGGACGGGTTCGAGAACGTCGTGATCATGGCATACGCGGCCAAGTATGCGTCGGGCTTCTACGGTCCGTTCCGTGAAGCCGCGGAATCCACGCCGCAGTTCGGCAACCGGCGCTCGTATCAGATGGATCCGGGCAACAGCGACGAGGCGTTGCGGGAGGTGGAAGCGGATATCGCGGAGGGCGCCGACATCGTCATGGTGAAGCCGGCCCTCGCGTATCTCGACGTCATTTCTCGCGTCAAGCGGCGCTTCCGATACCCCACCGCCGCGTACAACGTGAGCGGCGAGTACGCCATGATCAAGGCCGCCGCCCAGAACGGCTGGATCGACGAGAGCACGGTGGTGCCGGAGGTCCTGCTGTCCATCAAGCGGGCCGGGGCCGACCTGATCCTCACCTACTTCGCGAAAGAGATGGCAGCAGGGCTGTAGGGGACGCGAAACCGGGACGGTTCATCCGGTCCGTCCCAGCAGGCGGCGTACCTCCTTCACCCGGTTGCGGAGAGTCTTCTCGCACTCGGGCTCGCGTCCGGGGGTGTGCACCTGAGCCTCGGAGAGCCGGAAGAGCAGCACCCGGGCGCCACGGGTGAGGCGGATGACGTACGTGTTGGAGTCCGCGTCGTGATAGGACTCAACTGCCTTGACGGTGTCGTCCTCGGAGCGGATGATGACGTTGGCCCACTCCTCGAGGTCCGGGAGGGCCGCTTCCCCGACGTGCTGCGTAATCATGCGGACCGGGGGGGTCAGCTTCTCTCTTTGGGTTTCCGGAACGGCCGGTGACAAGGTCCGCAGGCGTTCCTGCCGAAGCCCTTCACCAACTCGGCGGTGTTCTCGCCCGCACGGGCCTTGGCCGCGATGGACTGCGCCACGGTCACGGCGTTCTTGGCCGCCGCCGTGAACTCGTCCCACTGTTCCCAGATTTCCGGCTTGGAGCGCGAGCCTTCGGCGCTTCCCTTGGGGAAGGACTCGGCGTTGATCTTGGCGAACAACACCGCCAGCTTGTCGGCGCTGGCGGCCACCGCCGCCGCGTCCGCGGCGGAGCGCATGGCCTTGCTGGCGCCGCCGATGCTCTTCATCAGATCCTGCCGCGCCTCGATGACCTTGTCGAACTGCGCGGCCGAGACGACACTCGAACCGGTTACGAGAAAGACACCCGCCATCAGGCTGAACAACCATGGTGATTTCCGCATGGATCTTCCCTCCGCTATTGCTCGAACTCGTGCTTCTGAAGCTCCCGGACTAGAGCCGTCAGGTTCGGGTCGCTGTTGACGACGTCGTTCACCTTGTTCTGGAATTCGCCCGCGGCGCGTTCCAGAGGACCCGTGTCGATGCGGATCCCGAGCCACTGGGTCAGGCGCAGGACCAGCGCCAGGGTCCCGCGCGGGTTCGGCGAGGGCGCCAGGTAGTGCGGCAGTGCCGCCCACAGGCTCACGTGCGGCACGCCCTCCTTGCGGAAGGTGTCGCCCAGGATCCCGACGATCCCGGTGGGCCCCTGGTACCGCGACGGCGTGAAGTCCAGTTGCTTCATCAACTCCGGGTCCGACGAGAACCCGTTCAACGGCACCGGCTTGGTGTAGAGCACCTCGTCGAGAAGGGCTCCCAGAGTGATGATGCGGGCGACCTCCCACTGACGTGCAAGATCCAGGACCGTGCCGGCGAAAGACTTCCAGTGGAGGTGCGGCTCGGCCCCCGAGGCGAAGATGAAATCCTGTTCCAGATCGCTTCCGGTCTTGTAGTAGTGGAAGTCGTAGGAGGGCCACTCGATCTCCCGCTGTCCCTCCACCAGCCGCACGTGGGGCCGCTGTACCGAGAAGTCGTAGTACTCTTCCGGGTCGATCTTGGCCAGCTCCGAGGCCAGGAGCTGCTCGATCAGGTAGCGGACCGCGGAAGTGGCCGAAGACCCCGCGTCGCTCCAACCCGAGAAGGACAGGATCAGGAAGGGTTGCCGCAGACGGGGCCGGCGGATATGGGAGACGGCGTCGGTGACCATGGTTCTTCTCTAGCACATCTGTCGATGACAGCACCAGCAGGGGACTTATATACGGTCGTAACCAGTTTCTTGACAGACCCCTCAGATAATGGTTATAATAGTTCCGAAAGTGAGGGTCTGTCATGTCTCAGAAAGCCCCTGGAAAGCACTACCGCACCGGAATCTCGTGGATGGAACTGGCGGAAATGTTCCCCGACGACGAGGCCGCGGAGAAGTGGATCGCAAAGGTCCGGTGGCCCGAGGGGCCGCGTTGTCCACGTTGCAACTCCAAGAACGTGCAGACAGGAGCCACGCATCCATCCAACCCCTACCGTTGTCGCCAGTGCCGCAAGTTCTTCTCCGTCAAAACGGGCACCGTCATGCAGAACTCCAACCTCGGCCCGAAGGTGTGGGTGTGGGCCATCTACATGTTGTCGACGAACCTGAAAGGCGTGGCCAGCATGGAGTTCTATCGCGGACTCAAGGTGACGCAGAAGACGGCCTGGCACTTGGCCCACCGGATCCGGGAGACGTGGAACGACTCCAAGGGACCGTTCTCGGGGCCGGTCGAGGTAGACGAGACGTTCGTGGGAGGCAAGGAGCACAATAAGCATTCCAAGAAGAAGTTGAGGAAGAAGGGCGGCACTGCGGGCAAGACGGCGGTGGTGGGCATGAAGGACCGGGACACCAACGTTGTCACGGCAAAGGTCGTGGCCTCGACCGATCAGCCTACCCTCCATGATTTCGTCAAGGGGAACATCAAGAAGGGCACCGAGATCTTCACCGACGGCCATGATGGATACCGCGGACTCCCGCAGCACACGGCGCTCAATCACAACGTAGGCGAGTACGTGGACGGCATGGCCCACACGAACGGGATCGAGTCGTTCTGGTCGATGCTCAAGCGCGGCTACCACGGGGTCTACCACCGCATGAGCGCCGCCCACCTGGACCGCTACGTCAACGAGTTTGCCGGCCGCCACAACGTCCGGAAGGAGGACACCCTGGATCAGATGGTGGCGGTCACGCGGGGGCTGGTCGGCAAGAGGTTGCGGTATCGGGATCTCGTTGAGTCGACACCGAAACCCAAACAGATGCTCAGTGATGTCTTCTGACGGTTGAACAACTCAAGCACCCGTCCAGATAAGCTCCCTCAAACGAAAGGGCCACCCCCCCCCCGAAGGGGTGGCCCCTGGACCCTTTTGTGATATAATCAGTTCCATGAATTCAGAAGACGCAATTATCTTCTTCATTCTCTTCTGCTTGATTCTCCCTCCGCTATTGATCTTCTTCGGTTCCTAGCGGGACCAGATCCTTAGCGAGGGCAAGCGAACCACCAATAAGGGCCATCAACGGTTCTTTGATGGTTTCGTATGCGCTAAGAGCGGTTTGCTGCGTCCCCCCATCATTCTCTCCCCAAACTATCGAGAAGAAGACCGCGAGTAGAGCGACATAGCCTATCGCGATCAAAGTCAGTACATTTTTCCGCCAAGGACGCACTCGCTTCTTCGGTGTCTGTGTGCCTTGATCGGTCGATGGATCTGGTATACTCATGATGCCCTCCTGTGGGTGAAGGAGGGCTTGACAAGGCAAGAATCGCCACAGTACACTGGAAGGAACGGTCAAGCTCCCCCGTGCAGAGGTCAAAACCCTCACGGGCCAACAGTATGAAACCCTCGGTTGCCGCCGGGGGTTTCGTCATTTCATATTAGTATATCAGCTACCGTTTCTTCCCGGAAACACTTTTTCCAGGATGGCCCGGGGTGATGTGGTCGTACTCCCCGAGCTGGCCCAGGATCTCGGACAGTTCCGCATCGATCTCGGCGACGCGCTCCGCGGTCACCAACTTGTTCTTGCTGTAGTCGAGCGGCGGGGGCGTAACCTTCTCCCGTTTCATCGCTTCTCCTTCGCCTCCTTCGTCAGTTGGACCAAGTGCTGGATGAACCGTAACTCATTCATCCCTTGTCTCAAGGCCGCATCGGTGAAGCCGAGAAACTGCTGTCTTTCGACGATCAGGACGACAACCTCTGTTTGGCTTTTGGCATCAAGCAACCTGTTCAGATACGCTCGGAATCCCTGCGCGGAGACCGCCGCATGGTAATCCAGGGGCGGTCCTTTCGGTTGCCTCGCCGGAGGCGCCGAGGCCCTGGGCCGACGGGGTGGCGCTTGCCGCGGCGGCTGCCGCTTCTGGAGTAGCGGGGCAAGGCTGCGTCCGATGTCCTGGCCTTGCTTGAAGCCCTGGTAGAAGGCGCCGGCAGGATCGGAGTGCGGAACAGGCCCGAACGCCGGCGGGGGCGTGTACTGGACCTGGGCCATTGAACACACGGGAGCCACAACGACGGTCGCGAGGACCGCGAGCATGAACATGCGCATCGGTCTCTCCTTCCCTCACCAGTTGGAGCAGTCGCGGTAGACTTCCCTGGACCCGAACCGGTTGCACCGGATCGCGCGCTCCTGCTGTCTGGCTTGCTCGGCTTGCTGCTCCTGCTGGAAGTAACCTTCCCGCCATTGCTCCTGCTCCCGCTTGAACCGGTCGTAGTAGGATTCCCGCGGGTAGTTCCACTGGAACTGTTGCCGTTGCCGCGGCGCCGGTTGGTGGAGCCCGAGGGGCGGTGCGCTCGGCTGGGGCGGCTGCCACTGCGGGGGTTGCCATTGGGGCGGCTGCCACGCGGGGGCCGGCTGGTAGGGTTGCGGTGGCGTCCAGACGGGATAGGGAGACTGCGTGTACGGCACCTGGGCGTGGAGCGCCGAGGCCATGAGGGCCACGAAGACGAGCGTCACCAACGTGATGCGGACCATGGCACACCTCCATAGAAGGTTTCCCCGATGCCGTATCCGTTGCTCGCGCGAGGTGTGCGTGCCGTTGCTGTGGGCCGCGGCCAGGCGTTGGTGCCGGGCCGTTGCAACAGTCACACGCAGGTACGGGTGAGAGTCCTGCCTATTCCCTCGGGCTTGGGGAGCGACCCCTCGCCGGGCACATGAGGTGTTCTATTCGAGCAGGCGGCCCGGTCTATGCGGGCACCTGCGTTGACTGTTGCAGGGTCAAGGCTATGGCGAGACGGGTTGCGTGTCAAGCAATCATTACAGAAGTGTGATACGGTTGTGTTGGAAGGAGACACCCATGGCGAAGACACCCGTTCCCCATGAGAAGAAGAAGACAGGCCGTCCCCCCAAGCCCATGCCAGAGCCTATCCCCGACACCGCAGAAAACATCATGCGGGCGCTCGTGAATGCCCCGCCGAAGAAGGACAAGGACTGGAAGTACCTAGACGAGGAACCTTCCGTGCCCAAACATGGGCCACGGTGAGGGTGGAGTGCTGCGGCAAGTCGGATTGTCGTTCCTCGGTTCGTTGCTAGCGGGCATCGTTCTTCTTTCGACAGCGCCAGCTTGGTGGGAGCCATGGTGGAACTGGATCACGACACCTTCGCCTCTAGTTCTCTTTGTACCGCCAGCCGATATGTCGAAAGAGGTCGCTGCGATGAAGCGAGCTGCATGCCGTACTGAGGCGATTCGCGCCACTGCTCCCATGAGTACATTGACGAACAGGCAGAGGAGCGAAAAGTTGAGTTCGGAGCGGAGATACTACGAGCAGTGTCTTGAGAGAGAAGGGTTCACGCGAACAGTGGTCGACGTCGATCCCGCAAAGTGAGGGGGCCTAACGGCCCCCTTTTCATTGGTTACGATTGTATATAGTTCCCACCAGCAGAGCCGGGGTTGAAACCCGTCCGCGTCCGGGCACACGGGATGTGCGCGGTGGGCGCTAGCGGCTACTCCGCGTTACCGTCGCGGACCGGATCTGTTAGAAAGTCCGTTGGGTCCACCCTTCGTCATCTTGCCCCCTCACGGGCACGGGACGCCACGACCCGATCCATCATGGGCGACTCGACCCGCCAATACGAACCGGTGCTGTACGGCCGCGACAAGACGGCGGAGGTGGTGGGTGTGGAGCTGGATGGGACTCGCCATGTCCGGCTCTTCTCCAGGACGCCGTCGTCGTTGACCTCGAAGACCGTGCCGTTCGAGCCGTTCCTGTGGCTGACCTCCGAGGACAGGCTCGCGGGATGGCGGGGCCAGTGCCGGATGGAGCCACTCTCCGGAACCGGCAGATTCCGCCGGTTGGCCCGCTTTCCCGATGTTCAGAGCCTCGAGTCGGCGGCGTCCTGGCTGCAGCGCCGGAGCGGCAGGAGCCTGGGGGCCCCGGGTGTTCCATACCTGTACGTGCGCGACGTCGTGCAGCAGTACTTCCTGTGGTCGGGGACGACGCACTTCCTCGGCATGGGCTTCCAACGCCTTCTGCGCATGCAGATCGACCTGGAAGTCTACCGCACGTCCGGGTTCGAGTTTCCCAATCCGCTCCGCGAGGGCGACCGCATCACCGCCATCGCCATGTCGGACAGCAGCGGCTGGGAGCGGCTCATATCCGGCAGGGAATACGCAGAGGCGGAGATGCTGGCGGAAATGGTCGGTGAGATACGTTCCCGCGACCCGGACGTGATAGAGGGTCACAACATCTTCCGCTTCGATCTTCCGTATCTTGACGCGCGCGCCCGGCGGCACCGGGTCGAGCTGGCCATGGGCAGGGACGGCAGCGCGATCCGGCACCGCCAGGCGCGGTTTCATATCGGAGAGCGTGTCATTCCCTATCGGAACTACGCGATCCACGGGCGGCACGTCATCGACACGTGGTTCCTCGCGCAACGCTACAGCCAGGCGAATCCCGAGCTCAAGCGCAATGGCCTCAAGGACGTTGCGCGTCACTTCGGCGTGGCCGCCCCGCAACGGACCTACATCCCGGGCGCCGAGGCGAGCTGGTACTTCGACAACGACCCGGACACCCTTTTCCGCTACGCTCTCGACGACGTGCGCGAGACCCGGGCCATATCCGAGGCGCTCTCGCCGGCCCACTACGTCCAGGCACGGATCTTTCCGTGCCGTTACCAGGACACCGCCCTGGTGGACGACCCGGCGAAGATCGACGGCCTCATGCTCCGGGAGTACCTTGCCCGGGGCCATTCCGTACCCGAGCCCGCACCGGCGGAGCCGGCGGCGCGGAAATACGCGGAGGTCAAGGTCCGGGGGGTGTCGCGGCCGGTGGTGCGCTGCGACGTCACGGCGCTCTACCCCGTCGCGATGCTGTCGGGTGCTGGCCGCCCGGGCGCCGACGAGTTGGGAGTCTTCCCGGAACTGCTGCGCGGGTTCCGGAACCTGTGCGGATCCGACGGGCAGACTCGTGATGCGGCTCCCGCGGGGGACGACGGCCGTTTCGTCGCCACGGTCCGGTCGGGCTTCAAGGTGCTGCTGGACGGGTTCCAGGACTACCTGGCCTTCGCCGGGGGCCACTTCAACGATGCCCGCGTAGCCGACCAGGCAACGGAAGCCGCCGGAGAGCTCGTCCGCCGGCTGGCGGCGCGGCTCGACGAGCTGGGTCATCGGGTCGTCACGGTGGATGCCGGCGGCGTCTACTTCGTTCCCCGCGACACCCATCCCGGCCCGGAGGAAGCTTTGGTCGAGGCGTCGTCGTCGCTGCCCTGGAAGGTCGAGCTGCCGCTGGCGCGGTATCGGGCGGTGTTTTGCCACGGGCCCGGGAATTACGCGCTGCTGGATGAGCAGGGCGACATCACCGTCGCCGGCGCCGACCTGAGTTCGCGCGGACTCGAGCGCTATCGGCGCGAGTGGCTTCAGGAGGCGCTCGGCCTCCTGTTCGACGGCCGCAAGGGCGAGATCCCGGTGCTCTACGAGCGCTATCGCGAGGATATCGCCGGCCATCGACTGGATCTGTCCCGGTTGAAGCGGACCGAGACCCTGCGGGAGTCCCTGGACGACTACCAGATGAGGGTGAAGGGCGGGAAGCAGCATCCCCGCGGCGCCTACGAGGTGGCCCTGCGGTCGGAGCGGCGGTACCTGTCCGGGGACCAGATCTCGTACTACGTCGCGGGTGAAGGGGCCAACGTGATGGTGAACGAGAACTGCCGGCATGTCTCGGAATGGGACCCGGCCGGCCCCGACGAGAACGCGGACTACTACAAAGCCAGGCTCCGTGAGCTGTACGAGAAGTTCAGCGCGCTCATCGCGGAGGAGTGAACGGGGCGGTCACGGGAGTTTTCGTTGACCGCGCGGCCCGTTACGGCATATAATGCGAAAATTCCACTCTACGGGAAACAGCTTACAGGAGGTGCTTGATGGAGCTCGTTGAATTCTTACTGCGTTGGGTACATTTGTTGGCCGGTGTCACCTGGATCGGCTTGCTCTACTATTTCAACTTCGTGCAGACGCCGTTCTTCGCCGAGACCGAGGCCTCGACCCGCAGCGGAGCGATCCAGAAGCTCGTGCCGCGCGCCCTTTGGTGGTTCCGTTGGGGCGCCATGTTCACCTTCCTGGCGGGTATTCTCATGTGGCTCATCAAGCTGGGGCAGTTCGGCGCCGACTTCTTCGTGATCGGCTACGGCATGGCCATCACCATCGGCGGCACCATGGGCACGATCATGTTCCTCAACGTGTGGCTGGTCATCTGGCCCAATCAGCAGGTGGTCATCGCCTCCGCCAACAAGGTGGCCGAGGGCGGAGAAGCCCTTCCCGACGCGGCGAGCAAGGGCCAGTGGGCCGGTTTCGCCTCCCGTACCAACACCCTGTTCTCCATACCCATGCTGTTCCTGATGGGTGCGGCGAGCCACTATCCGCACGGCGAGTACGGCGGCGGCGTGGCGGTCTACTGGATCGTCACCCTCGTGATCATCGCGATCGTCGAGTTGAACGCGTTGGTGGGCAATGCCGGGGGAGGCACCAAGAAGCTCCTGACGTCCATTCCGAACGTACTGTGGAGCGGCTTTATTCTGACCGCGATCTTCTGGATTCTCCTGGAGATGGCGTAGCAGGTTACGGCTGCGCCAGGTAGGCAGCGATATCGGGAATTCTTTTTCTCAACTGGGGGTAGTTGGGCATGGCCTTGGTCGTTCGCTGGGGCTTGTAGTCGGGCGGATAGCGCTTGTGCAGGACCTTGGCCTCCAGCAACTCCAATGATGATCCCTTGACGGGCGGACCCTGGGAGCCCGGCTTGCTCGGATCCGTGTTGTGACACACGATACAGGTCGCGAGGTAAAGCCGTCTCCCGCGGGCCGGGTCCGGCCCCGTCACCTCTTCAGCCTTTTCGCCGCAGGCGCTCAGCAGCGCCAGTGCAAGGCAAACCGCCGCAATCAATCCAAATCTGCGTATCTTCATGAACGTGTAGGGGCGGGTTTCAACCCCGTCCGCGCAAGGTATCCGTGCCGTGTTTCGGGTTTGACCCGCCTGTGTCCGGCCGGCGGCTAGCCCGCGGCCACGGGCTCGCGCATGGTGACAAACTCTTCGGCGGCGGTGGGATGTATCCCGACGGTCCGGTCGAAGTCGGCCTTGGTAGCACCGCAGTTCACGGCCACGGCCATTCCCTGGATGATCTCGCCGGCGTCCGCCCCCACCATGTGGCAGCCCACCACCCGGTCGCCGGCGCGCTCGACGATGAGCTTCATCATGGTCTTCTCGTCCCGTCGGGACAGCGTGTGCTTGAGCGGTCTGAAGTCGGCCCGGTAGATGTCCACTTCCCCGCAGTTTTCCCGCGCGGCTTCCTCGGTGTAGCCCACCGTTCCCACCGGCGGCTGGCTGAAGACCGCGGACGGAATGTTCCTGTAGTGCATGGGCCCGACGTCGCCCTTGAAGAGGTTCCGGGCGAAGACCATGGCCTCGGCGAGGGCCACCGGAGTGAGCTTGACCCGATCGGTGACGTCGCCGAGGGCCCAGATGGACGGAACATTGGTCCGGTAACGCTCGTCGACCATCACCGCGCCGTTGCGGGCCAGTTCGACGCCGATCTCCTCGATACCCAGGCCGCGGGTGTTGGGCAGCCGGCCGGTGGCGAACATCACCGCGTCGGTTTCCAGGGTCTGCCCGTCCTTCAGCGTGGCCGCCAGGCCCCCGCCGTTCCGCTCGATGCCGGCGATGTCGGCTTCGAAACGCAGGTCGATGCCCGTCTTGCGCATTTCGTCTGCTAGGGTGTTCCGGACGTCGATGTCGAACCCGCGCATGAAGAGCGGGCCGCGATACAGCTGGGTGACTTCGGCGCCGAGGCCGTTGAAGATGCCGGCGAACTCCACCGCGATGTAGCCGCCGCCGACGATGACCACGCGCCGGGGCATCTCCGCGAGATGGAAGGCCTCGTTAGAGGTGATGGCGTGCTCCCTGCCGGGGACGTTGGGCACCGTGGGCCAGCCGCCGGTGGCCACGAGGATGTTGGCCGCGGTCACCTTCCGGCCGTCGACCTCCACGGTATGCGGGTCCAGCACCCGGGCGCGGGCCTCGAACAGTTCGACCCCGTGGCTTTTGAGCAGGCCGCGGTAGATCGAGTTGAGACGGGCGATCTCCTGGTCCTTGTTGCGGATCAGCGAGGGCCAGTCGAAGGCGCGTTCGCCCACGGTCCAGCCGAAGCCGGCGGCGTCCTCGAAGTCGCCGGCAAAGTGCGAGCCGTAGACCAGCAGCTTCTTGGGAATGCAGCCGACGTTGACGCAGGTGCCGCCCAGGTAGCGTTCTTCCGCCACCGCCACCCGGGCGCCGTAGGCGGCCGACATGCGGCTGGCGCGCACGCCGCCCGAGCCCGCGCCGATGGTGAACAGGTCGTAGTCGTAGCGTTTGTCCGTGCTCAACGGATGCCTCCTTCCGGTGACTCATGGAACAGAAAGGCAGCCCCCAGGGCCTCGGCGCCCGCCACCCGCACGGCGTCGCTTCCCGGAGTCTCGTAACGGATGCCGGCCCCGTCAAGGTAACGGCGGGTGGCGGCCAGGTCGCCGGTGCGCATGGACACCTCGGCGATGTAGGGGGTGCAAGGCAGCTCCCGGTCCGGGTAACGCTCGCCGAAACGCTGGCCGTCGATGAAGACGACGCGCCCTTCATGGAGACCCATTTCCCAGGTGTCAGCCTTCTCCACCGGCGCCACCCCGACGAAGCGGCAGAATCGCTCGGCTGTCTCCCGCGGGTCGTCCACGCACACCAGCACTCCGGTGAGGGCGGCGACGCCGTTGGGCTGGTGCTGGTAGCGGGGCTGCCACACCAGCTCCGGCGTGTGGTGCGTGACGATCTGGATGCGCCCCTCGGGCATGACCTCCGGCGGCACCCGGATGACCGAGAAACGGCAGGTCTTCTCGCCGGTGTCGGTGGGCACTGGCCGCGCCAAGCGCACCAGCGGCAGCGGCCTGAAGCCGTCCCGGCCGATGCGCTCGTGGTTCTCCTCGGGGTGGTTGGCGGCGAACGCGATCAGGTGCCACCCCGGGTAGCGGTCGAGCTGCGCCCGGAGCTGGCGCGAGAGCGGCGTGTCCACGGTGGGGCCCAGCATCTCGAGATAGCCTTGGCCGAAGATGGCGCACTGGTTGCCGGTGCCGCTGGGGGTGGGGGCGACGCCCGGTTCGGTGCTGGCCATGTGGGCTACGAACGGGGTCAGCGAGAAGCCCAGCTCCTGAAGCCTGCGCGGCGAGGCGTCGAAGTCCGGGACGAACAACCCGACGTGGTCCAGGTAAACCTCGCGCCCCTCGGGGACGAGCCCGCTTGCTGCCATGATCGCTCCTTCAGGCGTTGGCGACCACGTCGGTCAAGCGCTCGAACTGATCCGGCGCCAGGCTCGCGGGCTTGAGCACCAACTCGTCGGTGCCGAGCTCCCGGTGGAACGCGATGGCGTCGCGGATGGCCTCGGGCGTGGATAGGTTGGCCCGCGCCAGGCGCGCTTCCAGGCGGGCGGGGTCGCTGCCGTAGTAGTCCGCGAAGGCCCCGCGCAGGGCGTCCTCCGCTCCCGTTCCCAGCGCCGCCAGCACCGACGCCACGATGCGCGGACGGCCCTCCCGGCCGTGCCGTTGCCACGATTCGTTCACCTGTTGCAGAACACCCGCGGCCCACTCCCGGTCCAGCGCCCGCGGCGCGGTGCCGCCGATGAGCAGCTCCGGACCGCCGGACTGCGCCGCCTCGGGCCCCACGGGACGTTGCGCGTCGTTGACGATCTCTCCACGCCAGATGCGGCGCATGAGATCGAGCTGCCGGTTGAAACGGCGCCCGCGGTCGTGGAAGCCGGAAGGGGCGACAAGCGCGTCGTCCTCGCGGCTGCCGACGGCTATGCCCAAGCTCAACCGTCCGCAGGAGATGGCGTCGATGGTGGCGGCCTGCTTGGCCAGAACGCCCGACCTCCGGAGCGGACCCACCAGCACCGCCGTCATGAGGCGCACGCGCCGGGTCACGGAAGCCAGCGCCGCCAGCATGATCAGCGGCTCGTAGTTGTCGTAGGCCAGCCGGTCGATGACCGCGAAGCTCGAATAGGGCCCCTCGTCCGCCTTGCGCGCCAGAGCTTCGATGGCCGGCCAGCTATCCCGGGAAGTCCTGAACGGTAGTCCGATACCGATTTTCACGATGTCCGTGGGTCTCCCTTCATGGCGTCGGGCGCTACGCCGACACGCGCCCCCTATTGGAAAACGTAGCCAATAGCCGGGGTCCCCGCAACTAAGTGTCCTGTCTGGTTCATTCGCATCATAATCCGCGGGTCTTCCAACCCGCGCCTGGCACCGAGGCCGCGCGTATCGGACCGGTTGACGCGGCTGGAGCAAAAAGTGATATTCAGACTTCGATTTGGCACGGAGGGGCATCACGTGGCGGACCATCCCGGACCCGCAATGATCGTGGAAGGGCTGAAAGAGGCCGGCGTCGACCTTGTCGCGACCCTTCCCGACATCAACCTGCACGCGTTGCTGGAGCGGGTGGCGGCGGATCCGGACATCATACACGTGCCCCTTTGCCGGGAAGAGGAAGGCATCGGCATCTGCACCGGTGGCTATCTCGTCGGCAAGACGTGCGCGCTGATCATGCAGAACGGCGGACTCTTCAACAGCGTCAACGGCATCGTCTCCACGCTGCTGCAATACAACCTGCCGTTGCTGCTCCTGGTTTACTTCGCCGGGGACGTGGGCGACCGTTCCTTCAGCACCAACGGCGCCATGACACAGCCGGTGCTGAACGCTCTCGGCATCCGCCACTTCGTTCTGCGGGACCCGGACGAGGCCAGGACGCTGATCAAGAGGACACAGGTGCTCACCCAGGATTACAAGCGGCCGGTGGCGGTGCTGCTGACCAAGGACGTGCTGGGGCGGCGGCGTCCCGGGGAATAACGAGACAGCGCGGACGGGTCGATGAAGCGCATCGAATGTTTCAAGGTCATGGCCGACCTGGCCGGAGATGCCTTGGTGGTGACCGGCGCCGGCGGCAACACCGTCGAGTGGTATGCGTGCCGGCCGGGGGACGGCAACTTCCGGGTCCGCACCATGGGGCTGGTTTCCTCCATCGCCCTGGGAATCGCTCTGGGGCTGCCCCACCGGCAGGTCGTCGCCATCGACGGGGACGGCTCGCTGCTGATGAACCTCTGCAGCCTGCCCACCATCGCCCGCAAGAACCCGCCCAACCTGACCCACGTGGTCCTCGACAACGAAGTCTACGAGGCCTCGGGGGAGATCGACACCGCCACCGGCGGCGGGACGGACCTTGTCGGCATGGCGCGGGCGGCGGGAATTCGCCGGGCGTCGTGGGCCGGCAGCCCGGACGAACTGCGCACGGTCTTTTCCCAAGCGCTCGAGGGCGGGGACGCCGCCTTCATCGGGCTCAAGGTCGAGACCTCTCGCAGCGAGGTGCCGCCGTATCCCATGGACGAGGTGGAGAACAAGTACCGGTTCATCCGCCACGTGGAGAAGACCGAAAGCATGAACATCCTCAGCATGCCCATGCCGGTCAGCTTTCTGAAGGATTGAGCCCGAGCGACCCTGCCCCTGTTACGCATCACCGAGGCAACGACATGAACATCGACTGCCACGCGCACTATGTACCGCCCGCCGTGATCGAACGGATCCGCAAGGACGGCTCGTCCTTCGGCGTCGAAATAGGGGAAGAAACCCCGCAAGGGCCGCGTCTGCGGCTGGGAGGGCCGGAGAGGCCGCTGGCCCGACCCATCCTGTCACCGGCTACCGACCTGTCGAAGCGCATCGACACGGTTCGGGAAACCCGCCTGGACCGGCAGATCCTGTCCGCGTGGGGGGACATCGTGGGCTACACGCTGCCGGTGGAGCAGGCGGTGAACTGGAGCCGCATGCTGAACGACTCCATGCGCGAGGCCTTGGCGGACGGCGACAGGGACGGGCTTTTCCGGGGCACCGCCACGGTGCCGCTGCAGGACGGCGCGCGAGCGGCCGAGGAGCTGGAGTACGCTGTCAGGGAGTGCGGCCTCCTAGGTGCCATGATCGGCCCCAGCATCGGCAGCGCCAACCTCGACGACCCGGGGCTGGATCCCTTCTGGAAGGCCGCCGAGCGCATGCAAGTGCCCCTGATCATCCACCCGCTGAACCCCATGGGGATCGAGCGGTTGGGCAAGTATTTCCTTACCCACATCGTGGGCCTCCTGGCCGATACCACGGTGGGGGTGGCCAGCATGTACTTCAGCGGCGTGCTGGACCGCTTCCCGGACCTCAAGATCATCCTTTGCCACGGCGGCGGGTTCCTGCCGTACCAGTTCGGCCGCATGACCCGGGGCCGTGAGATTCAGCCGGACATCCAGAAGACCACCGCGCTCATGGGCCGGGACGTGCTGCGCTGGTTCTACTACGACACCATCGTGTTCGAGACGGACGTGCTGGAGTTCCTGATTTCGGAAGTCGGCGCCGACCACGTGCTGCTGGGCAGCGACTGCCCCTTCGGCATCGGCGACCCCAGGCCGCTGGAGATCATCGACAGCATTCGTCTGGACCCGGCCGACAAGGACAAGATCCTGGGCGGCAACGCGGAGCGGCTGTTCGGCACGGGCTGATTGTAGCGCACGGAGAAACCGCATGATGGACCTGCGGTCGTTCATGGAGCGTCTGGAAGGCGAGGGCCCGGAGGAACTGCTGCACATCCGCAAGCCGGTACGGCCCGAGCACGACGTCACCGGCCTGCTGATGGAGCTCGAGTCGTCCGGCCGGTATCCCGCCCTGTTCGTGCACGAGGTGCAGGGCTTTTCCATGCCCGTCATCACCAACCTCCACGCCACCCGGCATCGCCTGGCCATGGCGCTGGGCGTGGACGCCAATGACCTGGTGGAGGAGTACCGGCGGCGGGAGAGCAACCCCATCGCGCCGGAGCTGGTGAAGGACGGTCCGGTCAAGGCGGTGGTGCGCACGGGGGCGGACGTCGACCTGGGCGAGATCCCGCTGTTGACCCACTTCGACATCAGCACCGCCCCTTATGTGACCGCGGGCATCGTCGTCGCCCGGGATCCCGTGAGCGGGGTGCGCAACCTGAGCTTCAACCGCGCCATGATGGTGGAGCGGAACCGCCTGCGCATGCACCTCGCCCCCGGCATGCACCTCATGCGCTGCGCGCGCAACGCCGAGGAGAGGGGCGAACCGCTGGACATCGCCTTCATCGTGGGGGTCCATCCGGCCTTCGCCATCGGCGCGCTGTCGCTGGCCCCCTTCGACGTGGACGAGTACGATGTCATCGGCGGCATGATGGAGCGGCCGGTGCCGCTGGTGCGGTGCGAGACCGTTCCCCTTGAGGTCCCGGCCCATGCGGAGATGGTGTTCGAGGGGCGGATCCTTCCCGACGTGCGCGAGGAGGAAGGGCCCTTCGGCGAGTTCACCGGGCATGCCGTGGGCGTGCGCAGGAATCACGTGTCGGAGATCACCGGCGTGACGCATCGGGAAAAGCCGCTCTACCAGGACATTTTCACCGGCCACTCGGAGCAACGGCTCATGGGTTCCATTCCCCGGGAGGCGGCGATCTTCCGGGCGGTGAAGGCGGTGGCCGCCGGCACCCGGGCCGTGCACATGCCGCCCTCGGGCAACTGCCGTTTCCACTGCTACATTTCCCTGGACAAGCGCTCCGACGGCGAGGTACGTAACGCGGTGATGGCGGCCATGGCCACCGACCTCTACCTCAAGCTGGTGATCGTGGTGGATGGCGACGTGAACGTCTACAACGAGCGCGACGTTATGTGGGCGGTGGCTAACCGCGTACAGGCGGACACCGACACGTTCATCATTCCCCGTTGCCAGGGCTCGGAGACGGACCCGTCCAGCGGCCAGGGGGGCACGACGGCGAAGATGGTGATCGACGCCACCAAGAAGAGAAAGGACTTCCCCAAGCGGCTGGCCGTGCCCGACGCGGTTCGCGAGCGGATCCGTGTGGAGGACTACATCGACTGAAAAAAACTGGCCACTCCAGCTTTGTCATTCCCGCGAAAGCCTGTCCGCGACTCCGATCGGGGCGGGAATCCAGGCGGGGAGGGGTGGTCGCGTGAAACGGTAGGAACAAAATGGGCTGATCAAGGAGGTGCACGATGGCAGAGACCAGCAGAGCGGCAACCCTGCTTGCCCCCGACAAGATTGAGATCCGGGAATACCCCATTCCCGACATCCCCGATGACGGCGGACTTCTCAAGGTGGAGATGGGCGGTGTGTGCGGCTCGGACGTCAAGTACTACCACGGCCGCATCAACCTGCCGCTTCCCATCATCCTGGGCCACGAGATCCTGGGACGGGTGCACAAGCTCGGCTCCAAGGCGGAGAAGATCCACGGCGTCAAGGAAGGCGACCGCGTGATCATGAAGGGCGCCATCGGCTGCGGCCGCTGCGCCGACTGCCGGCGCAACGCGCAGCGCTTCTGCAGGAACCGCACCAACTACGGCGGACGCACTACTTCGGCCAATCCGCCGCATCTGTTCGGCGGCTTCGCCGACTACCTCTACCTGGCGCCCGATGTGCTGATGACCAAGATCAGCGAGGACCTGTCGGCGGAGGCCGCGGCCCTCATCGGCTCGGTCATGGCCAACGGTTTCCAGTGGGCGCTCAGGCGCGGCGGCGTCAAGATGGGCGACTTCGTGCTGATCCAGGGCCCCGGGCAGCAGGGGCTGGCGTGCACCTGGGCCTCGAAGCACGCGGGCGCGGCCAAGATCTTCGTGTCCGGCATCGGCCGGGACCTGCCCCGCATGGAGCTGGCGAAGAAGTGGGGCGCCGACCGCATCATCAACGTCGAGGAAGAGAACGTGGTGGATGTCGTCCGGGAAGAGACCGATGGCGCCTTGTGCGACGTGGTGGTGGACGTGTCGGGAAGCCCCAAGGCGATCCTCGGATCCATCGATTGCCTGCGCCGCCAGGGGACCATGGTGCTGGCCGGCCTTACCGGCGACAAGACCATCACCGAGATGCACATGGACAAGCTCGTGTGGGGCGAGATCAAGCTCCAGGGCTGCTTCACCGGCGACAACGACGCGGTGGACGCGACCCTGCGCCTCATGGAGGCAACCAAGTTCCCGGTGCAGGAAATGGTCAGCCACGTGTTTCCGCTGGAGGACACCGAGAAGTGCATCCAGGCCGTGGGCGGCGAGATCCCGGAGATGTTCCCGACCAAGGCGCTGATACAGCCGTAACGGTCCCTTCTGTCCTCACCAAACCGTCGTTCCCCGCCTCTTTCCGTCATTCCCGCGAAAGCGGGAATCCAGGAGGGGCGGGGCGGTGGAGACGCGCTGGCAGCTTGACGGAGAAGCCCCATGAGCGAAACCTGTAGAGCGGCGACCCTGGTGGAGTACGGCAAGATCGAGGTGCGGGAGTACCCGGTGCCGGACATTCCGCCGGACGGCGGACTCCTGAAGGTGGAGATGGGCGGGGTGTGTGGTACGGACTACAAGTACTACACCGGCAAGCTGAACCTGCCCCTGCCCATGATCCTCGGCCACGAGATCCTCGGCCGGGTGGAGAAGCTCGGCGCCCGGGCGGCGCAGATCCATGGCGTCAAGGAAGGCGACCGGGTGATCATCAAGGGGTCCATCGGGTGCGGCCGGTGCGCGGACTGCCGCCGCGGCGGCGACCGCTTCTGCAAGCAGCGCGCCGCGTACGGCTCGCGGATGTCCTCCGTTGATCCGCCGCATCTCTTCGGCGGGTTCGCCGAATACTTGTACATTACTCCCACCGCGCTGCTGACCCGCATCAGCGACGACCTGCCGCCGGAAGCCGCCGCCCTGGTCGGAGCGGTGATGGCCAACGGTTTCCAGTGGGCGTTGCGTCACGGCGGCGTCAAGATGGGCGACTTCGTGCTGATCCAGGGACCCGGCCAGCAGGGGCTGGCCTGCACCTTCGCGTCGAGCCACGCGGGCGCCGCGCGCATCTTCGTCGCCGGCATCGGGCGCGACAAGAGCCGGCTGGAGGTGGCCGAAAAGTTCGGGGCACACCGCACCATCAACGTGGAAGAGGAGAACGTGACGGAGGTGATCCGCGAGGAGACCGGCGGCGCCATGTGCGACGTCGCCGTCGACGTCTCCGGCAGCCCGGCCGCCATCGCCACCTCGGTGGAGTGTCTCAGGCGCCAGGGAAAGCTCGTGTTGGGCGGGCTGACGGGCGACAAGACCCTCACCCCCATGCTCATGGACCGTCTCGTGTGGGGAGAGATCTGCGTGCAGGGGGCCTACACCGGCGATAACGACGCCATCGACGCCACCCTCCGGCTCATGGAAACCACGGGCTTCCCGGTGGAGCAGATGGTGAGCCACACTTTCTCGCTGGACGAGACCGAGCAGTGCATCCGCGCGGTCGGCGGCGAGGTGCCCGAGATGTTTCCGACCAAGGCCTTGATAAAGCCCTGAGGGTCCTTCGACTTCGCTTCGCTACGCTCAGGACGATCGGAGATATGCCCTGCTCAGCCGTTCGCCCTGAGCCCTTCGACAGGCTCAGGACAGGCGAAGTCGAAGGGCATGGGTCATTCTCCGACATGAAGCTATTCGCGCCCGCCAAGGTGAATCTCTACCTCCGGATCACGGGCCGGCGGGACGACGGCTATCACTTGCTGGACACCTTGATGGTGCCCATCAGCCTGGGCGACGAGGTCGAGATCTCCCGGGTCGACGGACCGCCGAGGTCGGTCACGATCCACGCCGATGCCTCCGACGTCCCCCTGGGGGAAGAGAATACCGTCTATCGGGCGGCGCGGGCCTTCCAGGAACGTACCGGCCGCGACGAGTCTGTAGCCATAACTATCCGGAAACGCATCCCGATCGGCGCCGGGCTCGGCGGCGGCAGCACCGATGCCGCCGCCGTGTTGCGTGGGTTGAACGACCTGCTCGGCGCGGGTCTGTCCACCGAAGATCTCATGGCGTCCGCGCTATCGGTGGGCGCCGACGTGCCGTTCTTCATCCGCGGCGAGGCGGCGCGAGCCCGGGGGATCGGGGAGGAGCTGAGTCCGGCGGGACCGCTACCCCGGCTCGCGATGGTGGTGCTGTTCCCCAACCTGCCGGTATCCACCGCCTGGGCCTACCGCAACTTCCGGTTCAAGTTGACAAAATCGTCCAATAAGAATAACTTGATCGGAAAATTGGACACTCCGCACGAAGTGGCTCAGGTCATGGTCAACGACCTTGAAACCGTAACCGTCAGCCGCTATCCGCGCATTGCCCGCCTCAAGGAACGCCTTGACCGGGCGGGCGCGATCGGCAGCCTGATGTCCGGCAGTGGCTCCGCTGTTTTCGGGATATTCGCTGACGAGGCGGATGCCGAGAAGGCATTCGCGGGCTTCGATAGCGAAAAAGACGTTCGCGCGTATCTGGCTTTTTCGCTGACATAAGGGCAAGCCATCCGTCCGTGGACGGAAAGGAGGTCCCTGTGGAGGTCACGGAAGTCAAGGTCTTTCCCGTCGAGGAGGATAAGCTCAAGGCTTATGTGACCATCACCCTGGACGACTGCTTCGTGGTTCGGGACCTCAAAGTCATACGCGGCACCTCGGGTCTGTTTGTTTCCATGCCCAGCAAGAAACGCCGGGATGGCACCTACAAGGACGTGGCACATCCGCTCAACAGCGAGACGCGCAGGATGATCGAAGAAAGGATTATCGCGGCATACAGGGAAGTTACAGCGGGCGATGCGGGCCAGGACCGGGACGACGGCTGACTGTTCCCGGACAGCACACGCGGACGCCGACGGGACGGGATGGGCGGTCGCCAAGTGGTAAGGCCCCGGATTTTGGATCCGGTATTCGAAGGTTCGAATCCTTCCCGCCCAGCCAAGCCCTCTCCTCGGGTAGGCCGGCGCGCCGTCAAGGCATAACGTCGCCGGCGAGTCTTTCACAACAGCGCGGGTCGATGACATGGGATCGTTGCACGATGAAATGAGAATCTTCGCGGGTAATTCCAACCCTCCGTTGGCGCGCGACATCTGCCACGGTCTCGAGATCCCCATGGGGGAAGCGTTGGTGGAGACGTTCAGCGACGGCGAGATCCGGGTGGAGATCAAGGAGAACGTGCGCGGCTGCGACGTCTTCGTGATCCAGTCGACGTGCGCGCCCGGCAACGACAACTTGATGGAGCTGCTGATCATGCTGGACGCGTTCCGGCGCGCTTCGGCCAAGCGGGTGACCGCGGTGATCCCGTACTACGGTTACGCCCGGCAGGACCGGAAGGTGGCCCCCAGGGTGCCCATCAGCGCCAAGCTGGTAGCGGATCTCATCACCACCGCCGGCGCTTCGCGCATGCTCACCATGGATCTTCATTCGGGTCAGATTCAGGGCTTCTTCAACATCCCGGTGGACAACCTCTACGCGTCGCCTGTGCTGCTCCAGTACCTGGAAGGCCGTTTCGCCGGAGAGAGGTCCGTCGTCGTGTCGCCCGACGCGGGCGGCGCCCAGCGGGCGCGGGCGTTCGCCACCAAGCTGAACGTGGCGATGGCGGTGATCGACAAGCGTAGGGCCGACGCCAACGTGGTGGAGGAGATGAACATCATCGGCGAGGTGGAAGGGAAGAGCGCCATCCTCATCGACGACATGGTGGACACCGCCGGGACCATCGCCATGGCGGCCGAAGCGTTGATCCGGGCCGGCGCCAACAAGGTCATCGGCTGCTGCACCCACGCCATTTTTTCGGGCAAGGCGCTGGACAGGATCAATGACTCGCCGATGGAGGAAATGGTGGTGACCGACACCATCCCGGTGGACGACAAGATGGCCCGATGCGAGAAGATAAAGCCCTTGTCGGTGGCGCCGCTGATCGGCGAGGCGATTCACAGGACCCACCTGGAACGGTCCATCAGCTCGCTTTTCTGAACGACCGCGTTCACGGTATTCGCGGCATTTCCGCAGGAGGTTCAGGTTTTGGAAACGGT
This sequence comes from Deltaproteobacteria bacterium, assembly GCA_028821115.1. Classification (GTDB taxonomy): domain Bacteria; phylum Desulfobacterota; class Binatia; order UBA9968; family JAJDTQ01; genus JAJDTQ01. The sequence goes on from JAPPHF010000010.1 coordinate 23,594, forward strand.
AGAAGTTCCGGTAGAGACGAGGCAGGTCGGCAACAAGCGCGACGCGGGACGCCTGCGGCGCGACGGAATCCTTCCGGGAGTCGTTTACGGCCGCGGCACCGACGGCGTCGCCATGCAGGTGAACGGCCGGGAGCTCAGGAGCCGTGTCGGCAGCCTGGAGGGCTCTCACGTGCTCCGGTTCAAGTCCGGCGCCGACAGTCTCGACGGCAGGCTCGTCCTCATCAAGAACGTGCAGTATCACCCGGTGACCCACGCCGTCGCCCACATCGACTTCTACGAGGTGGACGTGACGCGGAAGATCACCGTCATGGTCGGCCTTCATTTCGTGGGGCGGGCCGAGGGCGTCGTTCACGGGGGCGTGTTGCAGCCCATCGCGCGGGAGCTGGAGGTCGAGTGCCTGCCCATGGATATCCCGGCTCAGATCGACGTGGACGTCTCTTCGCTGGAGATCGGTCACGCGCTCAAGGCCGGCGACATCACCCTGCCGCCCGACGTGGTCAACCACACTCCGGATCTCACCCTGGTGTCGGTGCTTGCGCCCACGGTCTCCACCCTGGGTGAGGAGGGGGCCGAAGAGGCGGCGGAGGAGACCGCGGAAGCGGCCGAAGATCAGGGCGCGGAGTCCGCGGAACAGACCGGCGAGTGATCTCCACGCGCGTCGCCGATACCCGGGAGTCCTCCACGCGGTCGGGGTTCCGTAGCAGGTTGGCCGCGTGAAGCTCGTGGTGGGCTTGGGCAACCCGGGCCGGCGATACGCGCGCACGCGCCACAATCTCGGGTTTCTGCTGCTGGACCGCATCGCGGAAGCCAGGGGGATCCGCATCGGCGACGACCGGTGCGAATCGTTGGTGGGTCGGGGAGAGTGGGAGCGGGAGTCCCTGGTGCTTGCCAAGCCCCAGACCTACATGAACAACAGCGGCGTGGCGGCCGCGGCCCTGTTGCGGCGCTTCCGGGTCCGGGGCGCGGATCTGGTGGTTGCCTACGACGACCTGGACCTGCCCTTCGGGCGCTTGCGGATCCGCTGTGGCGGGTCCGCCGGCGGACACCGGGGCTTGGCGTCGATCCTGCAGCATGTGGCCGACCGTGACTTCGTCCGGCTCCGCATGGGCATCGGCCGTCCACCCGCGGGGGTGGACCCGGTGGAATACGTGCTGAGCCGGTTCCCGGCCGAGGAGCAGCAGTCGTTGGAGGACGTTCTGTCCAGGGCCGAGGAAGCGCTGGAAGCAATCCTACTGAAGGGCCCGGTGCGGGCCATGGAAGACTTCAATCGACAGGAGCCTGCCTCGGGGTAGATTCCGGGCTACCGGGGCAGGCTTCTCAATAGAGGAGAGGGGTTATGGATGGTTTAGCGGTTTGGGCGCCGATACTGGGCGCGGTGGGGCTTATCATCGCGTACGCGGCGTATCGGGGCATCATCAAGGTCGGAGTCAAGGATGCGGGCATGCAGTCGGTCAGCGACTCCATCTACGAAGGAGCCATGGCCTTCCTGAAGCGCGAGTACATCGTTCTTTCGATATTCGTGGTGGTGGTGGCGTTGCTGCTGGCATGGCAGCTCGGAGTCGACACCGCGTTGGCGTTCTTCGCGGGCGCGATCTGTTCGGTCATCGCGGGGTTCCTCGGCATGAAGGCGGCCACCCGCGCCAACGTCCGCACGACCCAGGCGGCCGCCGAGGGCGGCCAGGCCGAAGCGCTGCTCATGGCCTTCAACGGCGGCTCGGTGATGGGCCTGTCGGTGGCCAGTCTCGGACTCCTGGGCGTGGGGTTCCTGTTCCTGCTCTACGGTGACGCGCAGAACGCCAAGTACATCAGCGGCTTTGCCATGGGCGCCAGCTCCATCGCCCTGTTCTCTCGTGTCGGCGGCGGCATCTACACCAAGGCCGCGGACGTGGGCTCCGATCTGGTGGGCAAGGTCGAGGCGGGTATCCCCGAGGACGACCCGCGCAACCCGGGCGTGATCGCCGACAACGTCGGCGACAACGTTGGCGACGTCGCCGGCATGGGCGCCGACCTGTTCGAGTCTTATGTCGGCTCGGTGATCGCGTCCATCGCCATTGCCGCCACCATCACGCCGGGCGGCCTCACCGGGTTGTTCTCGTCCGGGGCCGATGCTTCCCGGGCCACCCTGATGGCGCTGCCGCTGATCCTGGCCGTGCTCGGGCTCATCGCGTCGGTGATCGGCATCTATTCCATGCACATCTTCAAGAAGATCGATCCGCAGTCGGCGCTGCGAGGCGCCACGATCCTCACCACCGTGCTGTTCCTGGTGGCGGCGCTGGGGCTCATCCTCGCCTACGGCGTCACCATCGGCGTCTTCTGGGCGGTGCTCGCGGGCTCGCTGGGCGGCATCCTCATCGGCCTCATCACCGAGTACTACACCTCGGCCAAGC